>NZ_JBWJPD010000003.1:0-297602 GCF_056393165.1 Stenotrophomonas sp. Steno-C17 | reverse complement strand
GTCCTGCAAGCCCACACCGCCCCGCCTCTGACAGTTGGTTGGTGGCCTTGGAATTGGACCTTGGATCTGATGCGCGCGGCGTCTGGTAGGTGTCGACCTTGGTCGACACAGACGAGCGAGCGCAGCGAAGCGACCCGCTTTTGATTTTCTTTTTCTTTTCCGTGGCTGGACGCGCACGGAAATTGTCAGAGGCCGGGCGGGATGGGTACGCGGGGGTATCCGCGCCATGGATGGCGCGGCTAAGCCTCCACGGACGGATTCACGGCGTCCCCCGCGTACCCATCCCGCCCGGCCAAGCTTTGCAGTCGAGCAAGCTCGACTCGACCGACCAGGCGACCAGCCACGAGGGGCTCAGCCGTTGGCGGCCAACTCCGCGTCCAGCGCGTGCAGGCGATCTACGGTGCCGACGTCGGTCCAGCTCCCGCGATGATGCTGCCCCTTCATCAACCCCTGCGCCATGAAATGCTTCTGCAGCGGAACCACCGAGAACTTCGGCGGCACCCGCTCGCTGCCCGGCGCATCGCCGATCACGGTGCGCCAGTCGGCCACGATCGACGGCCGGTACACGCCGATGCCGGCATAGGTCAGGCACGGCCCCGTACGGTCGTGGTGCAGCAGGCCCTGGGCATCCAGGCGGTAGTCGCCGTTGGGGTGCTGCAGCGGGTTGTCCACCAGTACCAGGTGCGCTTCGCCGGCGGGCTCGCGCGGCAGCGTGGCGAAATCGAAATCGGTCCAGATATCGCCGTTCACGACCAGGAACGGGGCGTCGCCTAGGTGGGGCAGGGCGTTGAGGATGCCGCCGCCGGTTTCCAGCGGCGTCTCGCCTTCGTACACGAAGTGCAGGCGCAGGCCCCATTGGCTGCCGTCGCCCAAGGTGGCGGGAAACTGCTCGGCCAGCCAGGCAGTGTTGACCACCACCTCGCGCACGCCCAGCGCCGCCAGACGTTCCAGGTGCCAGACGATGAGCGGTTTGCCGGCCACCGCCAGCAGCGGCTTGGGCGTGTGCAGGGTCAGCGGGCGCATGCGCTCGCCCAGGCCGGCGGCAAAGATCAGCGCTTTCATCGCAGCGCCTTCAGCGGGCCACGCGCAGCGGCGCGGCGTGTTCGGCCAGCGCGGGCTTGATGCGCGTTTCCAGCAGCTGCTGCAGCGGCGCCAGTTCGTGGTAGCGCGGCAGCACTTCGTCCAGATAGGCGATGAAGCGCGGCACGTCGTCCAGGTAGTGGCCCTTGTTGTCGCGGTAACGCAGGCGGCTGAAGATGCCCAGGCACTTCAGGTGGCGCTGCACGCCCATCCAGTCGGCATCGCGCAGGAAGGTGGCGCGGTCGGGCACCGGCAGGCCTGCGGCCTGCGCGCGCTGGTGATACAGCGCCAGCCAGCCGTCCACGCGCGGCAGCGGCCAGCTCAGGAAGGCATCCTTGAACAGGCTGACCGCATCGTAGGCGATCGGGCCACGCACCAGATCCTGGAAATCCAGGATGGCTGGGCCGTCTTCCACCGGCATCAGGTTGCGCGGCATGTAGTCGCGGTGGGTCATCAGCTGCGCCTGGCCCAGTGCGTTGTCCATCAGGCGGCGCTGAACCAGCTGCAACGCTTCGGCTTCGCCGCAGTCCAGGTTGATGCCCAGGTGGCGCTGCAGGAACCATTCTTCGAACAGGCCGGCATCGCGCTGCAGCAGCGCCTCACCGAACTGGCCGAAATCGGCCGGCACGGCAATGGCCTGCAGGCGCAGCAGCTGGTCGATGGAGCGCTCGAACCAGGCATCGGCGTTGCGTTCGTCCAGCACCTTGGCCAGGGTCGGCCCGCCCAGGTCTTCCAGCAGCAGGAAGCCGGCGTCCAGGTCCTGGGCCAGCAGGCCGGGCACGCGCAGGCCGTGGTCGTGCAGCAGCGCGCGCATGCGCAGCCAGGGCTGCGGATCCTCCAGGCCGGGTGGTGCATCCATCACGATGTGGCTGCCGCGTGTGCTGGTGGTACGCCAGTAGCTGCGCAGGCCGGCATCGACCGAAGCGCGTTCGACCACCGCGTGGGCGTCGTCCAGCTGGGTGCGGGCCCACTGCAGGCGCTGCGCGCTGCGCTGGGGATCGGAAGCAGGTTCGGTCATGCAGGCAGTTCCGGGCGCGCTGGGCGCACCACGTTCAGGAAAGAAGGGGGAGATCAGCGGCGCGGACTGAACAGGCGCATCAGGGCCAGCACGGCCACCGCGCCGACCACCGCACCGAGGAAGCCGGCCGGTTCGCCGGGGCGGTACCAGCCCATGTACTGGCCGAACCACCCGGCCACCAGGGCACCGACGATGCCCAGCACGATGGTCAGCAGGCAGCCCATGCGGTTGTTGCCGGGCATGAAGAAGCGCCCGAGCAGGCCGACGAAGAAGCCGACCAGCAGGATGTACAACCAGCTGCTGCTGCCGAAAAGACCATTCATGCGCGTGGTTTCCGCTGGGGGTGGACGCAGCCTAGCAAGGCCAGGCTGCGTCCGTCACGGTGTGCCGGAATCAGCAGCAGCCGTGGTCGCCGTGGCGGGTGCCACTGTCGGCGGCCACCGGCGAACCGCTGGTCTCGCCGCGCAGGCTGGCAGCGTAGTGTTCGCTGATGACCTTGGACACGCAGGCGGTGACCTTCTTGCCCATCGGAATGTGCAGGAACTCGTTCGGGCCGTGCGCGTTGGAGTGCGGGCCGAGCACGCCGGTGATCATGAACTGCGCGCCCGGGAACTTCTCGCCCAGCATGCCCATGAACGGGATCGAGCCGCCTTCGCCCATGTACATCGCCGGCTTGCCGAAGAAGGCCTGGCTGGCATCGTCGATGGCCTGGGTCAGCCACGGCGCCATGGCCGGGGCATTCCAGCCGGTGGAGGCCTTTTCCAGGTCCAGGGTGACCTGGGCGCCGTTCGGCGGGTCACGCAGCAGCGCGTCCTTCAGCAGTTCGCCGCAGGTCTTGCCGTCGGCGGTGGGCGGCAGGCGCAGCGACAGCTTCACCGAGGTCTGCGGGCGCAGCACGTTGCCGGCCGATTCCAGCGGCGGCATGCCGCCGATGCCGGTGACCGACAGCGCCGGGCGCCAGGTGCGGTTGAGCACCAGCTCGGCCAGGTCGTCGTTCATCGGGCGCAGGCCGTCGACCATCGGGAACTTCTCGAAGATCTCGGTATCGACCACTTCGGCGGCACGCTTGGCCTGTTCCTGGCGCTCGGCGGGGATTTCCACGTTCATGCCGTCGATCAGGATGCGGCCGGTGTCCTGGTCTTCGATGCGCGACAGCAGCTGGCGCAGCAGGCGGAAGCTGGACGGGATGACGCCGGAGGCATCGCCGGAATGCACGCCTTCGTTGAGCACCTTCACGGTGAAGTTGCCGCCGGTCAGGCCGCGCAGCGAGGTGGTGCACCACAGCTGGTCGTAGTTGGCGCAGCCCGAATCCAGGCAGACCACCAGCGACGGCTTGCCGATGCGGTCGGCCAGGTGGTCGACGTAGGCCGGCAGGTCGTAGCTGCCCGATTCTTCGCAGGCTTCGATCAGCACCACGCAGCGGGCGTGCGGCAGGCCCTGGGCCTGCAGCGCCAGCACCGCCGCCAGCGAGCCGAAGATCGCGTAGCCATCATCGGCGCCGCCGCGGCCGTACAGCTTGTCGCCGCGCAATACCGGGGTCCACGGGCCGAGGTCGTCGTCCCAGCCGGTCATTTCCGGCTGCTTGTCCAGGTGGCCGTAGAGCAGGATGGTGTCATCGCCGGTTTCCGCGCCGGTGGCCGGAATTTCCAGGAAAATCAGCGGGGTACGGCCTTCCAGACGGACCACCTCGACCTTCAGGCCGGGCAGCTGCTGGGCCTTGGCCCAGTTCTCCATCAGGGTGACCGCCTGTTCCATATAGCCGTTCTGCACCCAATTGGCGTCGAACATCGGCGACTTGTTGGGAATGCGGATGTAGTCGACCAACTGCGGGACGATTTCGCTGTCCCACTTTTCATTGACGAATTGGCCGAGCTTGGCGCTGTCCATCTGAAACTCCGGTTGCATGGCTGATCCGCGCATTCTACGCCTGCGACGGGGGTAGGGTTTTTCCTACACGACGTCGGGTAGTTGGCTGGCTTTTAGAAATCCGTGAAACCGATAGGCTGTGCACATGTGGTGACGGACACTGTTTCGGCCGACGGGATTGCCGGTCGGGACGGCCAGAACCACAAGGAGATACACGTCGTGCCTTGGAGTGTCGTGTTAAGGGCGCTGGTGCTGGGAATGTGGATGCTGGGGGCGCAAGCCGCCGAGCCCATCGACATCAACCGGGCCGATGCCCAGGCGCTGCAGCAGGGACTGTCGATGGTCGGGGCCAGGAAGGCTGCGGCAATCGTCGAGCACCGGCGCACACACGGCCCGTTTCACCGCGTTGAGGATCTTGCGCAGGTGAAGGGGATAGGGACAGGAATCGTCGAACGGAATCGACAGCGGATCACCGTCGGCAACAGGCTGTTGCCCGCGGATCCGGTACCCGGATCGGTACCGGTGCGAACCGTACCGAGGCGATGACAAGAGGATCGTCGGAACCGGCAGGAGGCTGGTTCACCGGTCGCGGACAGGAAGGCCGTGACCACCGACCGTCGCACGGATGCGACACCAATCACCAGGATGGTGGCATCACAGACCTGTGGAAGGGGCTGAGATACAAACAGGACAGACGCGGCCGCGTGCAGGACGCAACGTCATCCCCATACCGCAGGACGCGGGGGATGGCAGCAGGCCGACAAGGACGTGACGATTGCCCGGTACGACACACGGTAGTGTCGCCGGGCAGTTTCTTTTTGTGCGCACGGCTGCGACGCGGCGATGGTGTAGCGTGGGGGCTCCCCATGGAATGGAGCCACCGGATGTCCCTTCATCGTCTTGCCTTGCCGTTGGCGCTTGCCTTGGCCTGCGCGGCCAGTACGGTCAGCGCGGCCACGCCCGCCGCTGCAACGGCCACTGCCCCAGCCAGTGCCGAGGTGCGCGGGCCGACCGATCTGAAGCCCGGTGAATACCTGTGGCACCCGGAAATATCGCCCTCCGGTCCGATCGTGCTGGTGGTCAGCCTGGATGAGCAGCGTGCCTACGTGTACCGCAACGGCATCGCGATCGGGCTGAGCACGATCAGCTCCGGCAAGACCGGGCACGAAACCCCGACCGGTGTGTTCACCATCCTGCAGAAGGACAAGGACCACCGTTCCAACCTGTACAACAGCGCGCCCATGCCCTACATGCAGCGGCTGACCTGGGATGGCATTGCCCTGCACGGCGGCAGCCTGCCCGGGCACCCGGCCTCGCACGGCTGCGTGCGCCTGCCGCAGGCCTTCGCGCAGAAGCTGTTCAGTGCCACCCAGCGCGGCGACACGGTGGTGGTGGCCGATGCCAAGAGCGCGCCGATGACGCTGGCCTATCCGGCAGTGCTGGCACCGGTCAATGCCAAGGGCCAGGCGCTGCCGGACGGTGAGACGGGCACCGCCGCGGCGGCATGGTGGAATGATGCGGCCGCGCCGGCCGGCCAGGTCGGCATCCTGGTCAGCCTGCAGGACCAGCGCCTGTATGTGCTGCGCGACGGGGTGATGATCGGCGAATCGCCGCTGCGCGCCGATGCGCTGCCGGCCTTCCAGGGCACCACGCTGTTTGTGATGGGGCAGGGCTACAGCGATACGCCCAGCCCGCTGGATGCGCAGCAGCGCCTGCACCAGTGGACCGCGTATCCGCTGCTGGGCCAGGACCGCGCACAGGCCACGCCCGACCTGCTGGCCACGCCGTCGCTGCCGATGGCGCTGCCGGCTGATTTCGCCCGCCAGCTGTACCAAGTGCTGGTGCCCGGCACGACCCTGCTGGTCACCTCGCTGCCGGCGGTACGCCCAAGCGCGGCTGAATCGGGCCTGCAGCCGGTGTTGGAATCGGAGCCGGCCGCGCCCACGTCGAAGAAGTCCTGAGTAGATTGCCGTCACCCATGAACGTTTCACGCACGTGCTGGCGGGCCGCTGGCGGCCTGCTGGCGATCCTGGCCGGTGCGGCGTCTGCGGCCACCCCGCCCGCCGTCGCCACCGCCAGCACCGAAGACCTGACCGCGCTGCTGGCACGCACCGCGCCCAATGCCGACCGCCAGGTACTGAAGCTGGCGGCAACGGCGTTGCGTTGTTCGCTGCAGCGACCCGAGCTGGGCGTCAGCGGCGAACGGCTGGCGGTGATCGACTACTCGCGGCCGTCCACCGAGCAGCGCCTGTGGGTGTTCGACCTGGCGCGGCAGCGGCTGTTGTTCGAGGAATGGGTGGCGCACGGGCGCAACAGCGGGGGCAATCGCACCGAACATTTCTCCAACCGCGATGGCAGCTTCATGTCCAGCATCGGTGCCTTCACCGCGAAGGAAACCTACATGGGCGGCAACGGCTATTCGCTGCGCCTGGATGGGCTGGAGCCGGGCTACAACGACCTGGCGCGTGATCGCGCCATCGTCATCCACGGCGCGCCCTATGTGAACCCGACCGTGGCCCGGCTGCAGGGGCGGCTGGGGCGCAGCCTGGGCTGCCCGGCGGTGCGCCTGTCGGTATCGCGGCCACTGATCGATTCGCTGCGCGGTGGCGCGCTGGTATTTGCCTACTACCCCGACCCGGACTGGCTGAAACATTCCAAGCTGCTGGCCGGTGGCTGTGGCGGCGCCGGCTGACGCACGCACCTACAATGCGGGCATGGACATCGATTCCCTGCTGCACACCCCGAGCCAGGTGATTTCCAGCCTGGACTACCGCCGCGAACGCTGGCGCAATGGCCTGGGCTGGACCCGCGAGATCCTGCGCCTGCCGGCGCTGGGCGACGACTGGGCGCTGCGCCTGTCGGTGGCCGAGATCGAGCAGGATGCCGCGTTTTCGGCGTTCCCGGGGGTGGAGCGCGAACTGGTGCTGCTGCATGGCAACGGCGTGCGGCTGCGCTTCGCCGACGGCCACGTGGCCGAGGTACTGCCGCCGCACGGGCGCGGGCGCTTTGCCGGCGAACAGACGTTGCAGGGGGAACTGGTGGACGGCCCCACCCACGATTTCAACCTGATGTGGCAGCGCGATGTGCTGCAGGCCGAGCTGCTGCACCGGCCGTTGGTGGGGTCGATGTTCTTCTTCTGCGAACCGGGCGTGGCCTGGGCGTTGTACCTGCTGGCCGGGCATGCCGAATTCGGTGCCGACAGTGGGTTGCCGCCGATGCAGGCCGGGGATACGGCGTGGTTGGCTGCCGGTGAGCGCCAGCGCCACGCGCTGCAGGGCGGCGGCGAGTTGTTGGCGATACGGGTAACGCGCGCAGGGTAACGCCGGGCCATGCGTGGATGGGGTCGTGGATGGGGTCAGAGCCCTTTCCTGCGGAAAGGGATCCGACCCCGCGGTGGGTTTCAATACACGTCGCGCCAGTAGATCCACGCCATGCGTGGATGGGGTCAGAGCCCTTGCCTGCGGCAAGGGATCCGACCCCGCGGTGGGTTTCAATACACGTCGCGGCGGTAGCGGCCGGCCAGCAGCAGGGCTTCCTTGCCGTCGGCACCCAGCACCTGTTCGATCACCGCATCCACTGCCGGGGCCATGCCCTGCAGGCTGCCACAGACCAGGATCGTGGCACCTTCATCGACCCAGTGCCGCAGCGTCGCCGCTTCGGCCAGCAACCGGTCCTGCACGTAGCGGTGCGCGCCGCCGTCGCGGCTGAATACCGTGTCCAGGCGCTGCAGCGTGCCGTCGCCCAGCATCGCCTGCAGCTCATTGCCGAAGTGGAAATCGTGCGCGGCCGAGCGTTCGCCGAACAGCAGCCAGGTGCGCTGCGCGCCGGCACGCGCGCGTTCGTGCAGGTGCGCGCGCAGGCCGGCAATGCCGGTGCCATTGCCGATCAGCAGCAACGGCACGTCGGCGGCCACGCCGTGGAAGTTCTGGTTGCGACGCAGCCGCAGTTGCACCGGTTCGCCGATGGCGGCGTGGTCGCACAGCCAGCCACTGCCGATGCCCGGTGTGCCGTCGGCACGCAGTTGGCGGCGCAGCAGCAGTTCCAGTGCGCCATCGGCCATTACCGATGCGATGGAATACTCGCGATGCGGCAGCGGCTGCAGTGCCGCCAGCAGGCCGGGAAGGTCGCCGCGTGCGACCAGGTTCGGCAGGTGCGAGCGGGCGACGCGGTCGAGCAGCACCTGTCCGTCGTCCAGCACCACCGCCGGATCGAAGCCGTTCGATTGCAGCCAGTCGCGCGTGCTGTGTGCGGCGTGCTGGGGGCCGACTTCGGCGATATCACCGGCCTGCCACGGCGCATCGCTGCCTGCAGGGGGCTGCAGGCGCAGCCAGTACACCGGTCCGCCCAGGCTGCCTGGGTTGAGATGCTCGCGCTGCAGCAGCGTCCATGGCTGGTACTCGGCCGGGCTCCAGTCGGGCAGTTCGCTGGCGCCGCCGCCGATCTGCCCCAGCAACTGCTGCCAGTGGCGCAGCGCGGCCGGGTCGGCGTTGTCGACCTCCACCACATCGAACATCGGATGGGCGCCGTGCTGGCGCAGCCAGGCATCGAGCTGGTGGCCGAAGGCACAGAAATGCCCATAGCTGCGGTCGCCCAGGGCCAGCACGCCGTAGTGCAGGTGGCCCAGCGTGGGCGAAGCGCTCATCGCGCCACGCAGGAAGGGCAGGGCATGGTCGGGGGCATCGCCTTCGCCGGTGGTGCTGGCGATGAACAGCACGCGCGTACTGTCGGCCAGCAGCGGGCCATCCACTTCATGCAGGCCGCGCAGGCGGACCGGCAGACCAGCCGCGCGCAGGGCCTCGGCGCTGCGTTCGGCCATCTCGCGGGCGAACCCGGTCTGGCTGGACCAGACCAGCAGCAACGGCGTGGCACCATCGGCGCTGCGGTCGTCGCGCGGGCGGCCACGCCACCACAGCACCGCGCAAGCCAGCGCATACAGCGCCACGGCGATCAGCGCGACGAGCCAATGCCGTGGCGTCGGTGCGCCCTGCCACCAGGTTTCGCCCAGATGCAGGCGCAGCAGGGCGACGGCGGCGGCGACCAGCAGCGCCAGCACCAGCAGGTTTCCCAGCTGCGCGCGCGAAGGGCGACGGCTCATGCGGCCTGCTCGTCGAGCAGGCGCAGGAAAGCGCCGCTCAGATGTTCCTGTGCACCGTGCGCGGTGCGCTGCAGATAGCGCACGGCCAGACCCTCGCGTTCGGCCAGCGCCATGCCGGCGGCCTGGCCGAGCACGGTGAGCGCGGTGGCCCAGGCATCGGCGTGCATGGCGTCGTCGGCCACCACGGTCACGGCCGCGGCGACCTGGCGTACCGGCATGCCGGTGCGCGGGTCCAGGCTGTGGCTGTAGGCCTGGCCATCGGTGCTGTACTGGTGCCAGCGGTCGCCCGATGTGGCCACCGCCTTGCCGTGCAGCGCGAGCACGCGCGGTGGCGTGTCGGTGCCTGCATCTTCTTCCGGCGCCGATTCCACCAGCACGCGCCATGGTTGGCCGTCGGGCTTGCGACCGTAGCCCACCAGCTCGCCGCCCACTTCGATCAGCGCTGCTTCGATCTGCTGGCTGCGCAGCCACGCGGCGACATGATCCACGCCGAAGCCTTTGGCGATCGCCGACAGGTCCAGTTCCAGCCCGCCGGGTTGCAGCAGGGCGTCGCCCTGCCAGTGCAGGCGCTGCCAGCCGCAGCGTTCGCGGGTGGCCTGCAGCACATCGGTGCTGGGCAGCGAGCGGGGGCCGGCATGTGCGCCGAAGCCCCACAGCGCCACCAGCGGCCCCACCGTCGGATCGAAGGCGCCGTCACTGGCCGCGGCGATGGCCTGCGCACAGGCCAGCACCTGGCGGGTTTCAGCCGGCAGCACGCAGTACTGGCCTGCTGGCGCGCGGTTGTAGCGGCTCAGGTCGGAAGCGGGTTCCCAGGTGCTCATCTGCGCGACCACATCGTCCAGGCGGGCCTGGATGCCTGCATGCAGCGGGTGCAGGTCGCGCTGGCGTGGCGCAACCAGCGAAACGCTCCAGGTGGTGCCCATGGTGGTGCCACCCAGGCGGGCGATGTCGAGCAGGGTATCGGTCATGTCAGGCGGTGCAGGCGGCGGTACCGGGGACAACCCGGCACCGCCGCGGTTCGGTTACTGCGGCAGGACTTCCAGCGTAGCGACGTAGCTCAGGCGGCGCTTGGCGGCCTGCTTCACCGACGTCTTGTTGTCCTCGGTGCCGGTTTCCAGCCAGTACATGCCCGCTTCCGGCCACGTCACCTGGATCTCGCCCTTGGCGTCGCTGGTCACCTTCAGTTCGTCCTGCGCATTGCGGTAGCGGGTGGCGCCGCGCACGATCTCGAAGGCCAGGCCGGCGGTCGGCTTGCCATCGACCAGTACGCGGAAGGTCGATTGCTCACCGGCGAACAGATCGTTGGGGTGACCGACGGCCACCAGTTCGATGCCGCGGTTGGTCGGCTTCAGTGCGGTGTCGTTCGGCGCGCCGTTGGTGACGAAGGTTTCCACCCGGCCCACCGACTGGCTTACTTCCAGCTTCTTCGCATCCTTGGGCAGCTCGCCGAAGGTGGCGGCGGTGCCGCGCCAGCGCTTGCGCTCGCCGTTCAGTTCGTAGGTCGCGAACAGGCCATCGTTCACCGAAGCGATGCGGTAGGTGCCCTGCTGCTTCAGCTCGATGTCGAACACGCTGCGGTACTTGCCGGTGGCCGCGTTCTGCGGCTGCACGGTGCTGCCGTCCGGCGCGGTGATCACCAGCGATTCCAGGCGCAGCGGCACGTGGTTGAAATAGAACAGGTCGTTGGACACGGCGCCATCGACGGTGATCCACGGTGCGTTACCGGCGATCACGGTCTGCGAGGGCAGCAGCCAGGCCTTGTGGGCCAGGGCGGAGAACGGAAGAGCAGCGGCCAGGGCGGCGGCTAGGACGAGCGTGCGCTTCATGCGGAAGACTCCAGGGACGTTGGGTGGGTGGGGTCAGAGCCCTTTCCGCGGGAAAGGGATCCGACCCCGGGGTCGGATCCCTTCCGCAGGAAGGGCTCTGACCCCGGAAAGGCGAATCAGGGCTTCACGGCCAGGGTGACCAGGCCCAGTTCGGTGGCGCCCTGCGCCTTGCCGTTCTGTGCGGCGGTGGCCGGCCAGGTGAAGGGGATCTTCAGCAGTTCGCGGCCGCCGACTTCGCGCACCGCTTCCACCACCAGGGTGTAGTTGCCGGGGGCCAGCTGCTTCAGTGCCGGCTGCTTGTCGGTGAACGACAGCGCGTGCTTGCCGGCCGGGCGGGTGGGACCGGTCACGCCGTCCACCGGCACCTGCAGGGTGCGGCCACTCTTGCGCCACCACTGGCGCAGGTCGGGCAGCCACTTGGTGCCATGGCCTTCGCTGTTGCTGGTCTGCTGGTACCAGACCGACAGGTTGGCGGCGACCTTCTGGTCGGCACCTTCCAGCCACACCGCCACATACGGGCGGTGGTATTCGGCGACGTTGAGCTTGGGCACTTCGACGTTGATGTCGAGGGTGGTGGCATAGGCCGGCGAAGTGGCCAGCAGGCCGCTGAGGGCGATGGTGAGGGTGACGCGCATGGGGCGGCTCCGAAGGGAACGGATGGAAGTCAGTGGATCAGCAGCAGGGCGATCAGCAGCGGAATCATCAGGCCCAGGCCGACCAGCGGCCAGGTCATGCGCCGCTGCCGCGCATGCAGGTGCAGCAGGAACAGGCCGGTGATGCAGAACACCAGGCAGGCCACGGCGAACAGGTCCAGGAACCAACCCCAGGCCGGGCCGGCGTTGCGGCCCTTGTGCAGGTCGTTGAGGTAGGACACCACGCCGCGCGAGGTGGATTCGTATTCCACAGCGCCGGTTTCGCGGTCGATGCTGAGCCAGGCATCGCCGCCGGGGCGCGGCAGCGACAGGTAGATTTCCTCGGCCGACCATTCGGCCGGGCGGCCGCCGATGGCGATGCCCAGCTGCTGGTCCAGCCACTGCCGCGCCGGGCGCGGGATCGGTGCGTTGCCGTCCTCGCGCGTGCCCAGCTGGCCCAGCAGGGCCTGCGGCAGTTCCAGCTGCTGGTTGTGCACCTGCGGTTTGGCTTCGATCTTCGCCGCATGGTTCAGGGTCAGGCCGGTGGCCGCGAACAGCAGCATGCCGATCAGGCACACCGCCGAGCTGATCCAGTGCCACTGGTGCAGCGTACGCAGCCAGAAGCCACGGCTCTGTTGCTGCTGCACGGTGGACGAGGCAGGACGGCTCACGGTGTTTTTCGGGGCAGGTGAAGACTGCCCATTACAGCATTAATGAGAATGGCTCGCAATTAGGTGTCGTTGTGTATCCCGCGCGGGTCGATCCACGCCATGCGTGGATGGAGCGGTGCCAACCAAGGTTGGCACCCACCAGAGCAGGGCGGTGCCAGCACTCAGAAGCGGAAGTTCAGGCTGACCCAGACGCTGCGGGCCTTGTCCTTGTTGTTGTAGTCATCCTCGAACAGCACTTCGTTGGTGTCATCGGTGTAGATGCCGTCGCTGTCCAGATCGGTGAAGTGGGTCTGGTAGGTGGTGAAGTCGCGGTCCAGCAGGTTGTTGATGCGGGCGTTCACCGTCAGCCACTCGGTGGCTTCGAACGAGGCGCCCAGGTGCAGCACGGTGTAATCCTTGTAGTAGCGTTCCCGGCCGGTCACCGTGCTGATGCCGCCGTAGCGCTTGGAACGCGCTTCGGCGGTCAGGAACACGTTGAAGCGCTCGCTGGCGCGCCAGTCGAACGTGGCGTTGGCCATGTGCCGCGCGCTGTTGCCCAGCGGTCGGCCCTTCTCGGCGCCGCTCTTCTGCTCGCTGTCGGTGAAGGTGTAGTTGGCGCGCAGGCTGAACTGATCGCTGATGTTCCAGCGCCCGGCCACTTCCGCACCCTGGATCACCACCTCGTCGATGTTCACCGTGCGGGTGCTGCTGGCGTAGCCCAGATCGGCATATTCACCGGTGGAGCTGCACGACAGGGTCAGCGCGGCGCCACAGGGCTGCGAGGCGATCTTGTCGTCGAAACGGTTGTGGAAGGCGGTGGCATTGAAGCTGTGCCCGGCGGGATGCTGCCAGTACACGGCCAGTTCGGTGCTGGTGCTGGTTTCCGGCTTCAGGTCCGGGTTGCCGAACATGGGCGAGGTGCCCTGGCCACCGAAACCGATCACGCCATCGTACAGCTGGGTGGTCTTGGGCGTCTTGAAGCCGGTGCTGACGCCGCCCTTCACCGTCCAGGCCTCGTTGACCGTGTACACGCCATACAGGCGCGGGCTGAGCTGGTCGCCGAACACTTCATGGTCGTCGTAGCGCAGGCCGTAGGTGATCGCCAGCGGTGCCAGCACGGTCCAGGTGTCCTCGGCGAACAGCGAGTACATGTTGTGGTCCTGGCTCAGGCCCGGGGTACCGCGTTCGGTACCGAACACACCGTCGGTCAGTTCACCGCGGATCACCTGCGCGCCCACCACGGCCACGTGCTGGCCGGCGGCCTGGAACGGAATGTCCAGCTTCGCATCCAGGGTGTACTGCTCGCTTTCCAGCGTGCGCGCCGGGCGCGGCAGGAAGGTCGATTCGGCCAGCGCGCGGCGTTCGGCCAGCGGCAGCCCGGCGTACGGGCCGGTGGCATCGATCATCTGCAGCAGCTGCACGCGCTCGGCCACGGTGAAGGGCATGGTGCGCCCGTCGTTGTTGGTGGCCACGTGCGAAAGCGAAACCAGGCTGTTGCCGAAGCCCCAGCGGCCTTCGTGGGTGACCGCCCAGGCGTCGCGGGTGAATTCCTGGCTGGGGCTGTAGCCCACGCGCGGGTCGGCGCGGCGCGACCACGTACCGCCGTTGCTGCGGCAGGCGTTGGCATTGGCGCCGCTGGCACCGCGGCAGAAGTTGCTGCTGCGCCAGATGCTGCTGAGGCTGTCCACGGTGCCGACCGGGTACTCCTCTTCGCCGGCATCGTTGATCTTGATCGCGTTGTCGTACTCCTGGCGCGAGGTGTCGTAGTCCAGGGTCAGGCGCTGGGCATCGCTGATGTTCCAGTCCAGGCTGATGCCGCCGGCTTTGTTGGTGTTGTCCACGGTCTTGCCACCGCCACCGAAGCCCAGCGAGCGGTCATGGGCCACGCCGCTGGGGTCGAGCACCGGGCTGTACACCGGGTTGGAGGCATCGCGGTCGTACCAGCTGGCGCGCGCGGACAGGTTCAGCACGTTGGGCACCAGCGGGCCGGTCACGTACACATCGGCGGTGCGGTCATCACCGAACTGGTCGTCGGTTTCGAAGGTGCCGCCCAGCGTGGCCGAACCGCTCCAGCGGTCCAGCGAACGCTTGGTGATGATGTTGATGACGCCGCCCATCGCATCGGCGCCGTACAGGGTGGAGGCCGGGCCGCGGATCACTTCGATGCGCTCGATCGCATCCAGCGGCGGGATGTGGTTGAACTGGTTGCCGCCGAAGTTGTTCGGGTAGATGTCGCCGTGGTTGTTCTGGCGGCGGCCGTTGACCAGGATCAGGGTGTAATCCGAGCCCATGCCGCGCATGGAGATGGTGCCCTGGCCGGTCTTGTCGCGGGTTTCGCCCACGTCCACGCCTTCCAGGTCGCGCACCGCGTCCAGCAGGGTCATGTAGGGGCGGGTGGTCAGCTCTTCCTGGGTGATGACGGAAATGCTGGCTGGGGCGTCGGTGATCTTCTGTTCGAAGCCCGAAGCGGTGACCACCACGGTATCCAGGGTCTGCGGTGCGCCGGCGGCGGCACCGTTGGCGAAGGCAGGGGCGGCGAAGGTGGCCAGCACGGCGCTGGTCAGCAGGTGGCGGGGCAGGGACGAACGAACACGATGGCGCTGGGCCATGGCAGGAACCTCGAAGGATGCGAGCGCGCGCGGAACCGCGCGGCAGGCGCGGTGGCGGCAGGAATGCCCGGTCAGGGGCGGCAGGGAACGAACACGCAGCGGCGCGCAGGCTGTACCGCCAATGCGGTCAGCCAGGGCCGGGGATCAGGCCAGCGGCGGGGCCTGGCCGCGTTGCTGGCGACGCCCGGGCGCGTCGGCCCAGGGTGTGTCCGGAGCGGCCAGTGGCCAGTCCGTCTGCGCGACGGCATGCGCCGGCGCGGTGGGGATCAACTGCAGTTCGCTGTGCAGCCACTGGCGGGCCAGCAGCAGGGGCGGCGCCGTGTCGGTTGTCTTCCGCGGTGTGCAGGCGCAGCGGCGCAGCTTGGCCGGGGCCTCTTCGTGCGCGCCGCGCTCACCACCACGCTCTTCCAGCGGATGCTGCTGCGCTTGCGCAAGGCTGGCATGCGCCGCTGGCAGCAGCGGCAGGGTGCCCAGCAGCAACGCCAGCATCGCGACCCACGCCAACAGGCTGGCCAGCGCAGGCCGGCGGCCGCGCATGGCGGTACCGAGCTGCACGTGGCGAAGCGGGCGGGGGCGAAGCGGGCCAAGCAAGATGGGCAACCCTGGGAACGGCCGGAACCGCCGGCGTCAACGGGGCGTGATTGTAATGAGAGTGGTTAGCAGTTGCAAATGAGAATGATTGTCAGATGGCGTCGCGCGCCGGGTAGATCGCTCAGACCTCGCTCCAGCGCCGCAACAGGTTGTGGTAGACGCCGGTCAACTGCAGCACGGCACCGGGGTCGGCGCTGGTCTGCCGCAGGCGCTCGATGGAGGTATCCATTTCCCACAGCAGGCGGCGCTGGGCATCGTCGCGGATCATGCTCTGCACCCAGAAGAACGAGGCCACGCGTGCGCCACGGGTGACCGGAGTGACCTGGTGCAGGCTGCTGGAGGGGTACACGATCAGATCACCCGCCGGCAGCTTCACTTCGTGTTCGCCGTAGGTATCGCTGATCACCAGCTCGCCGCCGTCGTACTCCTCGGGGGCGGACAGGAACAGGGTGCAGGAAATATCCGAGCGCAGCTGTTCGCCGTGGGCCAGGTTCATCACTGCGCCGTCGACATGGAAGCCGTAGGTGCCGCCGCCGGTGTAGCGGTTGAAGCGTGGCGGCAGGATCTTCAGCGGCAGGGCGGCAGCGAAGAACAACGGGTGGCGCTGCAGCGCGGCCAGCACGATGCTGCCCAGTTCGGCCTTCAACGGCGATGCATCGGGCAACTGCTGGTTGTGCTTTACCCGCGCGCCCTGCACGCCCACGGTTTCCCGGCCATCGGCCCAGTCGGCCGCATCCAGGCGCTGCCGCAGCTGGGCAACATCGTCGGAAGACAGGACCTGCGGAATGTGCAGCAGCATGGCGGTTCCTCGAAAGGCGCGGGGGAGACGGGCTCCCCCGCGCGCTGCATCAGAAGCGGATGTCCGCGCTGAGCAGGAAGGTGCGCGGTGCACCCGGGGTGTAACGGTAGCCGCTCTTGTTGATGCTGGCCACGTACTGCTTGTCGAACAGGTTGTAGCCGTTCAAGCGCAGCGACACGTGCTCGTTCACGTCCCACGAGACCATGGCGTCGTACACCGCATAGGACTTGGTGAACGACGGGGTGCCGACCGCGCCGTCGGTGCCGCGGTGCATGCCGGCGGCATAGCGCACGCCACCGCCCACGGTGATGCCGTAAGGCAGCACGTAGCTGGTCCAGCCGGTGAACGTATCGTCCGGGGTGTAGGTCAGGTTGGTGGTGCCATCGGCGGCCACCTTGGCGCCTTCCTTCACTTCGGTATCCAGATGGCTGAAGCCGGCGCTGACCGACCAGTTCTCGGTCACCCGGCCGACCGCCGACAGCTCCACGCCCTTCACCCGCTTGCTGCCGGTCTGGGTGGGATTGCCGGCATCGTCCAGCACGGTGGTGTTGATCTCGTTGTCCACGTCGGTCTGGAACAGCGCCAGGTTCACTGCCAGCGCGTCATCCATGAAGCCCCACTTGCTGCCCACTTCGAAGGTCTTGGCCTTCTGCGGGTCCAGCTTGGGGTTGTCGGCGCTGCTGGCCGAACTGCTCAGCTGGAAGTTGGCGCCGCCCGGCGGCTGCTGGGAAATGGCGTAGTTGGCGTACAGGCTGACCGTGTCGCCCACCTTGTACAGCGCGCCCAGCTTCCAGTTCAGCAGGGTGTCGCTGGCTTCCAGGGTGGGGTTGCGCAGCACGGTGCCGGTGGGATTGCTGCCGCACACCGGGCCGCCACGACCGCCACACACCGACGCACTGGCGTACTCGGTCTTGTAGTGGTCGGCGCGCACGCCGGCGGTCAGCAGGAAGCTTTCACCGAAGGACAAGGTGTCGAACAGATAGACCGAGGAGGTGGTGGTCTTGCCATGCGCGTCGGCACCGTTGTGCGCCCAGTTCAGACCGCTGACGTTCCAGTCCGGGTCGTACAGGTTGGCGGCCGGCCAGCTGGTGCCAGCGGCGGCGGCCTGGCCGTAGCTGTCCAGTTCCTCGCGGGTGAACTCCAGGCCGGCGCTGAGGGCGTGGCCGACTGCGCCGGTGGCGAAGTCCGCGCGCAGGTTCAGCTGATCGGTCAGGATCGTGTTGCGCTGGTCCTTGAAGGTCGGCAGGCTGCGCGCGATCGCGTAGCTGGAGAGGTCGGCCGGGTTGGTATAGGTGATGTTGCCGGTCGGGCGGCCGCCCGCGCCGCGCACGCCGGTGCCCATGAAGGCGGTGAGCAGGTAGTCCTGTTCGGTGCGGCCCCAGCGCGCGGTGTTGGTCAGGCGCACGCTGTCGTTGAAGTCGTGCTCGAAACGGAAGGTGGCCATCTGCGCGGTCACGTCATCGTGGTCGGCGCGGGTGCCGTAGAAGTTTTCCGGATCGACCGGGTGGCCGGCCAGCGCTTCCAGGGTCGGCTGCGGGGTCCAGCCCGGCAGGCCCAGGGTGGGCACGCCGCCATCGGGCACGTTGTCCTGCTTCACGTACAGCAGGTTGAGGTAGTAACGGGTGGCGGTGCCGAGGCCGAAGGCGAGCGACGGTGCGATGCCCCAGCGCTTGTTCTGCACGTGGTCGCGGCCCGGCTGGTCGCTGTCCTGCCACATGCCGTTGATGCGCAGCGCGCTGGTGGCGCCCAGCGACTGGTTCCAGTCGGCCGTGGTGCGGCGCTGCTGGTCGCTGCCCAGCGAGATGCTGGCCGAGGTGGCGTCCTGCAGGTTGGCCTGCTTGCTGACCAGGTTGATCGCACCGGTGGGTGCCGAACGACCGTTGTCGGTGCCGGCCGGGCCCTTGGTCACTTCCACTTGTTCGATGTTGAACACATCGCGCGAGATCGAGCCGAGGTCGCGCACGCCGTCCACGTACAGGCTGTTGGAGGTGTCGAAGCCGCGCATGAACAGCGCGTCGCCGGTGGTGGTGTTGCCGTTCTCGCCGGCATAGAAGGTGCCCACGCCGGGGCTGTTGCGCAGCGCTTCGGTCAGCGTGGTCGCGCCCTGCTGGTTGAACAGGTCGCTGGTGATGACCTGGATGGTCTGCGGGGTGTCCTGCAGGCGCTGGGTGAACTTCGGCGAGGCCACCTTGTCGGCCTTGTAGCCGCGCGTGGCGTGCACGTCGATCTTGTCCAGGGTGCGTGCGTTGTCGGCCGCTTCGGCGTGGGCCAGGGCGGGCAGGGTGGCCAGGCCGAGGCCGGCGGCCAGGGTGGCCAGCGGCAGGGAACGAAGCGGGGTGGCGTGCTTGCGGCTCTTGATGGGGCTCATGGGCATGGGAATGAAAGACAGGAATGGGCCGTCGGCGCGTGCGCGACAGGGGCGGGAACGGGGGCGGGTACAGGAACGCGCGCACCGCGGACGCGGGCGGGAAACGGGGATGCAGCGCAGTGCGCGCGAGCGCGCTGCGATCAGGCCAGGGCGGCCGGAGGCGCGTGCGAGGGCGGCTGGCGCCGGTTGCGGGAGGCGATGGCGGTGCTGACTGCAGGGGCGACCGCCGCATGCGGCGGCGCGACAGGCGGCGTGTGCTGGCAGAGCTGCGCCGGCGGCGCGGGCGGGTCTTCGTGGCCGCCTTCGGCCGGTGCTTCGCTGCGTTGCAGCCGTTCGTCCGGCGGCGTTCCACCTTCGGGGGCGTGCGGCGCGCTGTCCAGCGCTGTTGCCGGAGCGGCTGCCACCTCGATTGCAGCGGTCGTCCCACGGCCCTCATGCAGGGCCGACCAGCCCAGCAGCAGAGTCAGCAGCGCTGCGGCAAGCAGCGGCCACCCCTGGCGGGCAAGCTGGCACAGCGTGGCGGTGGCCGCAGGCAAAGCCATGATGCGGTGGCGTTACAAACCGTTACGAACGAGGCGCGCAGGATAACACCAACGATAATGATTCGCATCTGCGAGGTCGGCGGGCGTTCGTGAACGGGCCTGGGGCGGCCTGGCAGGCCCGTGGCGGCCGGTATGCGCCGCAACCGCTAGCTGGGTGAGCGGGCGCGCGGCGGGGCGCGCAACGCCCTTGCTGGGTCAGTCGCGGTCGTCGCGGGTCCAGATCGCGTCGTGCTCGCGTTTCACCGGAAACTTCGGCACCGCGGTATAGGCCGGGGCGCACAGGGCGCGACCATCGCGCACGTCGAAGCGCGCGCCATGCAGCACGCATTCGATGCTGCCCTCGCTGGTGTTGAACTCGCCCGAGGACAGTTCGAATTCCTCGTGGGTGCACTGGTCTTCCAGCGCATACAGCTCGCCGTCCAGGTTGAACACGACGATGGGCGTGCCGGTCACCTCGTCGAACACGCTCTTCATTTCACCCGGCAGCAGTTCCGCGCCGGCGCAGACGAAGGTCCAGGCCTCGCTCATGCCGATGCCCCGGCCAGTGGCTTTTCCAGGATTTCAAAGCGCAGGTCGTCGCGCTTGGGAATGCCGAAGCGTTCGTCGCCATAGGGGAAGGGCTTCTTGATGCCGGTGCGCTGGTAGCCGCGGCGCTCGTAGAACGCGATCAGTTCCTCGCGCACGTCGATCACGGTCATCTGCATGACCGGCAGCTGCCACTCACGCGCCGCGTGGGCTTCGGCCGCTTCCATCAGCTGCTTGCCGACGCCACCGCCCTGCTGGGCCGGGTCGACCGAGAACATGCCGAAGTAGCCCTTGCCGTCTACATCGGCGACGTGGGCGCAGGCCACCAGGCGGCCCTCGCGTTCGGCCAGCAGGATGGTCGAGCGCGGGCGGTCCAGGTCGGCCTGGATGCCCTGGGCGTCGATGCGGGCGCCGTCCAGCAGGTCGGCTTCAGTGGTCCAGCCCACGCGGCTGGCATCGCCACGGTAGGCGGAGGTGACCAGGGTGATCAGGGCAGGAATGTCGGCCGGCGTGGCGGCGCGGAAAGTCAGAGTGCTCATGCCGCCATTCTAGGTGGGGTGGGGGCGCCAATGGGATGGGGTCAGATCCCTTTCGCAGCGCGAAAGGGCTCTGACCCCAATGGGACGACGCCACGCCGGGTGGTGGACCGACTGCCTTCGGAGCGGCAGCAGCAGATGCTGGGGGTCAGATCCCTTTGCCCGGCAAAGGGATCTGACCCCTCTGGTAACCGGAGACGCCCATGCCCCGCCCGCGCCGCGTTGATGCACCGGGTTTCCCGCAGCATATCGTCCAGCGCGGCAACAACCGGCAGAGCGTGTTCTTCAGCGATGGCGACCGCGTCGCCTACCTGCGTCTGCTGTGCGGCCAGGCGGATCAGCAGCACTGCCGGGTCCATGCCTACGTACTGATGAACAACCATGTCCATCTGCTGGTGACACCTGATTCGCCCGGTGGGCTCTCAAAAATGATGCAGGCGGTGAGTCGTGCCTATGTGCGGCGGGTCAACGACCGCGAGAGCCGAACGGGCACTCTCTGGGAAGGGCGCTTTCACTCCACGCAGGTGGATTCGGATCGGTACCTGCTGGCCTGCCAGCGCTACATCGAACTCAACCCGGTGCGGGCGGGGATGGTGGCGCATCCTGGGGACTACCGCTGGTCGAGCTACAGGGCCCACGCACAGGGCAGGGTGAACGCGCTGCTGGTGCCGCATTCGGCGTTCGAGCTGATGGCTGCGGATGTGGAGGAGCGGCGCAGGCGCTACGCCGCGTTCATGGAGCAGGGCATTCCTGCGCAGGATCTCGCTTCGATACGGAAGGCGTTGCAGTCGCAGCAGCGATTGGCTGGTGCATTGACGGGGTCAGAGCCCTTTCGCCCTGCGAAAGGGATCTGACCCCTTGAGCGCTCGGGCTCAGCCCAGCAGCTTGCGCACCTTGTTCAGCGCCACGATGAAGCGCTCGATCTCGGCGTGGGTGTTGTAGAACGCCAGCGAGGCGCGGCAGGTGGCGGCAACGCCGTAGTACTGCAGCAGCGGGTGGGCGCAGTGCTGGCCCGAGCGCACGGCCACGCCTTCCAGATCCAGCAGGGTGGCCAGGTCGTGGGAGTGGGCGCCGTCGATCAGGAACGAGACCACCGCGGCCTTGTCCGGCGTGGTGCCGAAGATGCGCAGGCCGTCGATCTTCTGCAGTTCTTCGGTGAAGTGCGCCAGCAGTTCGGCTTCGCGCGTTTCCACGTGGTCCTGGCCGAGCGCCTGCAGATAATCGGCGGCCACGCCCAGGCCAATGAAGCCGGAGATGTTGGGGGTGCCGGCTTCGAACTTGTGCGGGGCGTCGTTGAACACGGTGCCGTCGAAGCTGACTTCCTTGATCATTTCGCCGCCACCCAGGAACGGTGGCATGGCGTCCAGGTGTTCGCGGCGTGCCCACAGGGCGCCGGTGCCGGTCGGGCCGCACATCTTGTGGCCGGTGATGGCATAGAAGTCACAGCCGATCGCGGCCACGTCCACCTTGCGGTGGGGCACGGCCTGCGAGCCATCGACCACGGTGATGATGCCGCGCTTGCGTGCCTCGCGGCAGATCTCGCGCACCGGGTTCACCGTGCCGAGCACGTTGGACACATGGGCCACGGCCAGCAGCTTGACCTCGGCGGTCATCGCCTTGCGCAGCGCGTCCAGGTCCAGTGCGCCGTCGGGGGTGATCTCGGCCACGCGTATGGTGGCGCCGGTGCGCTGGGCGACCAGCTGCCACGGCACGATGTTGGCATGGTGTTCCATGCGCGACACCAGGATCACGTCGCCGGCCTTCAGTCGCGGCAGTGCCCAGGAATAGGCGACCAGGTTCAGCGCGAAGGTGGTGCCGCTGCACAGCACCAGCTCGTTGGCACGGACGTTGAGGAAGCGCGCCAGCTTGTCGCGCGCACCTTCGTAGGCGTCGGTGGCTTCGGTGCCCAGCGCGTGCACCGCACGGCTGACATTGGCGTTGTAGCGGCGGTAGAACTCGTCCACCGCGCCGATCACCTGCACCGGCTTCTGGCCGGTATTGGCGTTGTCGAAATAGACCAGCGGCTTGCCGTGCACTTCGCGCATCAGCAGCGGGAAGTCCAGGCGCACGCGGTCCCAGTCAGGGGCGGCGGCGCGCTCTTCGATCGGGCGCGGGGTGGACAGGTTCATGCCACGCCCGCCTCGGCCAGGGCCTTGTCCAGGCGCCGTGCCAGCTGCTCGCGCAGCGCGTCGGGCAGCACCTTCAGCGGTTCGTGGCAGAACGCGGCACTCAGCAGCGCCTGCGCCTGGGCCTGCGGCAGGCCGCGCGAGCGCAGGTAGAACAGCGCGTTGGCATCGAGCTGGCCGACGGTGGCACCGTGTGCGGCCTTCACTTCATCGGCGTCGATCACCAGTACCGGCTGGGTGTCGATCTCGGCATCGGCCGACAGCAGCAGGTTCTTGTTGGACAGGTTCGCGTCCGTGCCATCGGCGCCTTCGCGGATCTGGATGCCGCCATGGAACACCACGCGGCTGCGGTTGGCGGCCACGCCGCGCCACAGCAGTTCGCTGCGGGTGTCGCGGGCGATGTGGTCGATGCCCAGACGGGTGTCGACGTGGCGACGGCCATTGCCCAGCAGCACGCCATTGGCGGTCAGCTGCGCGTTGTCGCCTTCCAGGCGCACGTTCAGTTCATGGCGGCTGAGCGCGGCGCCCAGCTCCAGGTCCACGCGGTGGTACTGCGCATCGCTCGCCAGCACCGCATCGGTACGCAGGAAGCTGGTCTGGCGCGCGCTGCCGGCCTGCACGCGGGCGTGCTTGAGCACGGCGTCGCGGGCCACGTGGGCGTGCAGCACGCTGTTGTCCAGGTGCGCCGAATCGCCCACGCTGAAGCGGTGTTCGACCACGCCCAGGCTGGCGCCGGCACGCAGTTCGATCAGGTGGCGGTGGTGCCAGGCCAGGTCGGTATCGCCGGCCACGCTGGCGAACACCAGCTGCAGCGGCACTTCCACCTGCACGCCTTCATCCACGCGCAGCACCACGCCTTCATCGGCCAGGGCGGCATTGAGGCGGGCAAACACTTCGTCGCTGCGCTCGTAGCGGCGGCCGAGGAAGCGCACGGCATCCTCGCCGGCAGCCAACGCGCTGGACAGCGCTTCCAGCTGCACGCCGGCCGGCAGGCCATGGGTGTCGCTCAGGCCATCGTGCAGGCGGCCGTTGACGAACACCAGGCGCGGTGCGGGGATGTCGGCCAGCGCCTCGGCATCCAGCGCGGCCGGGGCCTGCGGTGCGGGTGCGAAGGCGCGGCGCTCCAGCTGGCGCAGCGAGGTGTACTTCCAGGCTTCGCTGCGGGCGCCCGGCAGGCCATCGCGCAGGGCAGCATCGAGCACTTCGCGGCGCGCATCGCTGCCGCAGAAAGCCTGGGCCATCGAGTCGAGCAGGGCGCTCATCAGACGGCCGCCTCGCGCACCACGCGATCCTTCAGGAAGTCGTAGCCGTGGGCTTCCAGTTCCAGTGCCAGTTCCGGGCCGCCGGTCTTGACGATGCGGCCGTCGGCCAGCACGTGCACCACGTCGGGCTTGATGTAATCCAGCAGGCGCTGGTAGTGGGTGATGACCAGGAACGAACGGTCGGCGGCGCGCAGCGCGTTCACGCCGTCGGCCACGCTCTTCAGCGCGTCGATGTCCAGGCCCGAATCGGTTTCGTCCAGGATCGCCAGCTTCGGCTCCAGCACGGCCAGCTGGAAGATCTCGTTGCGCTTCTTCTCACCACCGGAGAAGCCTTCATTCACGCCACGATGCAGCAGCTCGTCCTTCAGGTGCAGCACGGCCAGCTTCTGCCGCACCAGCTTCAGGAACTGCATGGAATCCAGTTCGTCCTGGCCGCGCGCCTTGCGCTGTGCATTCAGTGCCGCGCGCAGGAAGTAGGTGTTGTTCACGCCCGGGATTTCCACCGGGTACTGGAACGCCAGGAACAGGCCGGCGGCGGCGCGTGCTTCCGGGTCCTGGTCGAGCAGGTCCACACCGTCGAACTGCACGCTGCCTTCGGTGACGTCGTAGCCGTCACGGCCGGCCAGCACATTGCCCAGGGTGGACTTGCCGGCGCCGTTGGGGCCCATGATGGCGTGCACCTGGCCGGGCTTCACGTCCAGCGACAGGCCCTTGAGGATTTCCTTTTCGCCGATGCGGGCGTGGAGGTTGTCGATCTTCAGCATGATACGAATCCAGTAGCGCCACGCCATGCGTGGCTGAATAATCAGAACGAAGGCAGCAGGCGGGTCAACCCACCGACCCTTCCAGCGAGACTTCCAGCAGCTTCTTGGCTTCCACTGCGAACTCCATCGGCAGTTCGCGGAACACCTGCTTGCAGAAGCCGTCGACGATCATCGACACCGCGTCTTCCTGGCTGATGCCACGGGCGCGGCAGTAGAACAGCTGGTCGTCGGAAATCTTCGAGGTGGTGGCCTCGTGCTCGACGGTGGCGCCCGGGTTCTTCACCTCGATGTAGGGGAAGGTGTGGGCACCGCACTGCTTGCCGATCAGCAGCGAATCGCACTGGGTGTAGTTGCGCGCGCCATCGGCGTTGCGGTCCACCTTCACCAGGCCGCGGTAGGTGTTCTGGCCACGGCCGGCGCTGATGCCCTTGCTGACGATCTTGCTCTTGGTGCGCTTGCCGACGTGGATCATCTTGGTGCCGGTGTCGGCCTGCTGGCGGTGGTGGGTAAGCGCCACCGAGTGGAACTCGCCCACCGAATCGTCGCCCAGCAGCACGCAGGAGGGGTACTTCCAGGTGATCGCCGAACCGGTCTCGACCTGGGTCCAGGTGACCTTGCTGCGCGCGCCACGGCATTCGGCACGCTTGGTGACGAAGTTGTAGATGCCGCCCACGCCGTTCTCGTCGCCCGGGTACCAGTTCTGCACCGTGGAATACTTGATTTCGGCGTCTTCCAGTGCCACCAGTTCCACCACCGCCGCATGCAGCTGGTTCTCATCGCGCATCGGCGCGGTGCAGCCTTCCAGGTAGGACACGTAGGCCTTGTCCTCGCACACGATCAGGGTGCGCTCGAACTGGCCGGTGTGGCCGGCGTTGATGCGGAAGTAGGTGCTCAGTTCCATCGGGCAGCGCACGCCCTTGGGAATGAACACGAAGCTGCCATCGGAGAACACGGCCGAGTTCAGCGCGGCGAAGTAGTTGTCGCCCACCGGCACCACGGTGCCCAGGTACTGGCGCACCAGTTCCGGGTGTTCCTTGATGGCCTCGGACATGGAGCAGAAGATGATGCCCTTCTCGGCCAGTTCCTTGCGGAAGGTGGTACCGACGGACACCGAGTCGAACACCGCGTCCACTGCCACGCCGGCCAGCTTGGCGCGCTCGTGCAGCGGCACGCCCAGCTTGTCGTAGGTATCGAGCAGTTCCTTGGGAACGTCATCCAGCGAGGCGTACTTCGGGCCCTTCGGCGCGGAGTAGTAGCTGAGCGCCTGCAGGTCGATCGGGGCGATCTGCAGCTTGGCCCAGTTCGGCATCGGCATGGTCAGGAAGTGGCGGTAGGCGTCCAGGCGCCACTGCGTCATCCACTCCGGCTCTTCCTTCTTGGCCGACAGGGCACGGATGGTGTCCTCGTCCAGGCCAGCCGGAAGCGAGTCCGATTCGATCTCGGTGATGAAGCCGGCCGAATACTTGCGGCCCAGCTGCTCGTGGATCTCGCGGTTGGGGGTGTCGTCGTGGGTGACGGTTTCGATGGTTTCGGTGGCCATGGGGGGCTGCCTACGGATCAGGAGACGACGTCGACAGCGATGGTGCGGCGCTGTTCGTCATCGACAAGGGGAAGAGGGGGCAGGATCTGGGCCAGGCTGACATCGCGCAGGGCCTCGGACACCACATCGTTGATCAGCCGCCAGCTGCTGCGCGCGCCGCACTTGGGCGCCATGTTGCACTGGTGGTGGTCGTGGCTGCATTCGGTCAGGGCCAGCGGCCCTTCCATCGCTTCGACCACCTCGAACAGGGTGATCTGCCCGGGGGCGCGGGTCAGCCGGTAGCCGCCGCGCACGCCGCGCAGGCCTTCGACCAGGCCGGCCTGGGCCAGCGGCTTGAGCACCTTGCTGACGGTGGGCGGTTCCAGACCAGTGAATTCAGCCAGCTCGGTGGCACTGAGCACCTCGCCCGGGCGGGCGGCAAGCACGGTCAGTACGACGGTGGCGTAATCGGTGAGTTTGGTGACGCGCAACATGGGGATGCGAGTGGTTCTTAAAGCGGACTGAAATTGTACGCTTTTCTTCGCCGGCATCCAACCCGGCCATTCAGCCGGCGCTGGGCTGGCGGCGGGGCACCCCGAAGACGGGGTGGGGCGACATGCTGCGGCATGGGGGTGATTTTCGCAATCACTGTGAATGGGTGAGAATCAACGTTCCTATCGCTGCCAACCCCCTTGCCGATGCCGAAGAAGATCCAAGCCCGCAAGTCCGCCATCCATGGCAACGGCGTGTTCGCCGTGGCCCCGATCAAGCAGGGCGAGCGCGTGATCCAGTACAAGGGCCTGCTGCGCAGCCATGGCGACGTCGATGCCGATGACAGCGGCGATGTGGAAAGTGGCCACACTTTCCTGTTCACGCTGAACGATGACTGGGTGATCGACGCCAACTACAAGGGCAACGACGCGCGCTGGATCAACCACAGCTGCGACCCGAACTGCGAAGCGGTGATCGAGGAAGGCGAAGACGGCGACAGCCGCGGCGACAAGGTGTTCATCGAGGCGGTGCGCGATATCAAGGCCGGCGAAGAGCTGACCTACAATTACGGCATCGTGCTGGCCGAGCGCCACACGGCCAAGCTGAAGAAGATCTGGGAGTGCCGCTGCGGTTCGCCCAAGTGCACCGGCACGATGCTGCAGCCCAAGCGCTGAGCGGGCCGGAATGTAGAGTCGAGCCATGCTCGACTGCTTTTCGAAGAGCAGTCGAGCAAGGCGCAGTCGAGCAAGCTCGACTCTACAAGGGCGGCCTGCACCTGGCGTGCACGGAGGGGTCACCGGCGTGCAATGGGCCTTCGACCACGCTGTCTGCTCCTTTTCCCGGAGCATTCGACATGGCACAGCGACTTGGTGGCAAGCAGATTGCCATTCTTGCGACCCACGGCTTTGAACAGTCCGAACTGACCGAACCCAAGCGCCTGCTGGAAGCGCAGGGCGCCACGGTCACCGTGGTTTCCCCCGCGAGGGAAGCCAGTATCAAAGGATGGAAGGACAAGGACTGGGGCGGCGTGGTGGCCGTGGACCTGCCACTGGCCGAGGCCGATGCCGGCCGTTTCGACGCACTGGTGCTGCCGGGTGGGGTGATCAATCCCGATGCGCTGCGGACTGATGAGGCCGCATTGGGCTTCATCCGCAGCGTGGCGGCGGCGGGGAAACCGGTGGCCGCGATCTGCCACGGACCCTGGCTGCTGATCAACAGTGGGCTGGCCGAAGGCCGCGAGGTGACATCCTGGCCGTCGCTGCGACAGGATCTTGCCAACGCCGGTGCACGCTGGCGCGATGCCGAAGTGGTGGTGGATGGCAATCTGATCACCAGCCGCAAGCCGGACGATATTCCGGCGTTCAGCGAAGCGGTGGTGAACGCGTTGGCGGCGTGAGCGGTAGCGCCGGGCCATGCCCGGCGAACGCCACGCGTGGGAAATGCAGAAGCCGCCGGGCATGGCCCGGCGCTACCTTATTTGCCCAGCAGGCCGGCGGGCACCAGGCTGCCCAGGTTCTGGTTGAAGGTGACCACCAGCTTGCCGTTCTTCACCTGCGCCGACTGCACCTGCAGGGCGCCCAGCACGCCGGCCACGGTCGGGTCCAGCTTGTAGATCGGTTCGCGGCGCGCGTAGTCGCTCAGTGCGGCGTTGAGCAGGGCGCGGGTACGCGAGTCCAGGCGACCGCCCTGGCTGGCCGGGGTGAAATCGTCCACGGTCGGGTCCTGCAGGTGGAAGCCCTGGGTCTGGGCGTCGTAGCGCAGGCCGCTGCTGAGCTTCACCTTGCCCAGGTTGGCCGGGTTGCCGCCCGCGGTGGCCAGCGCCAGGTCCATGCCCAGGTTCAAGCGTTCGCCGGCCGGCAGGCTCAGCTGCGGATGGCTCATGGTCAGTGCGACCAGCCCGCCGAGGGCGTCCTGGGTACGCGGGAAGCTGCCATCCAGATACTGCTGGACATCACTGGCGCCGACCGACAGTTCGCGGCCGGAAATGGACGGGGCGGCCTGCGCGCCGATGGCGGCGGCAATCAGGACGGTGGATGCAGCAACACGGGTCAGCAGGGAACGCAGGCGCATGGCGGTGACCGGGCAGGTGATGAGATGACTCACAGAGTAGCGGTGGACGCTGAATCGCGGGTGCACGCTGCGAAGGTGATTCAGTCCAGCGTGGGTTCCAGCTTCGCCGACTGGATCTGCCAACCCTGGCCATCGGCGCGTGGCTGCACGCGATACCAGCCGTGGAAGCGGAAGGTGCCCTGGCCGGTGCTGGCACGCACCCGCACCGGCACTTCCAGCAGGCGGCTGGGGCGTTCGTTGTCGCGGGGCAGGGGCGGTTCGCTGTCCAGGCGCAGGCTGAGCAGGTCCGGCAATGCCCGCAGCAGCGCATCATCGGCATGGCGCGGGTCGGTCGGGGCGAAGGCCCAGGCCGCATCACTGTCGCTGCGGTTGCCGTTGAGCAGGGCCAGCATGTAGCGGTTGAGCATGTGCGCGGGCGCTTCGCTGCCCGCTGCAACGGCGCCGAACAGCGGGTCGACCGCCGGTGCTGCGAGGGTTCCGGCCTTGGCGTCGTCCGCCGGGGCGGTCGCGACAGGTGCGTCGGCCGCTGTGGCGGTGGTGGCGGGCGACGCGGGGGCATCGGCGGGGGCGCGCGAGCACCCCATCAATGCAATGGCCAGGCACCAACCCACGGAACTGCGCATGTCTGCCTCCTCCCCGAGGCCAATGGGAGGCGGCAGTGTATCGGCTGGGCGGGAATCAGCGCGATGAGACGCGTTGATCCAGCGCATCCAGCGCAGCCTGCAGTTCGGGCGCCACCGCCGCCAGTGCGTGGCCCTCGCTGTCGGCATGGCGCTGCACGATATCGCGCAGCAACTGCGCGGCGACCACCAGGGTGGCGCGCTCGTCACCGCTGAGCCCGGGCGTGCGCGGGGCGGCTTCGAGCAGGCGCATCAGATCGCGGCTGGCGCGGTGTTCCAGTTCGATGGTGCAGCGCCCGGTGCACTGGTGCCCGTCCTTTTCGATCGGGGTCACCGAGATCCGGTAGCGGGTGGAGGGGCTGGCCATGGGAGGTGTGCTCGCCTGTCGTTGGGGGGATGTGCCCACCATAGGCAAGGCGGTGACCGGCGGCGACGGCCCGCGCTGCACGCAGTGTTCCACCCGGTCCGTTCCTGCGGCGGAAAACAGCGGCTGCGGCCAATGCTGGCGCGGCTGTGGGCGGGCAGGGTATCCGCAGGGAAACGCTGTGTTGCGGATTGGCCTGGGGGCCGCATCCACGCATGGCGTGGATCCACCAAAAAAAACGGGACGGCCTGGGCCGTCCCGTCAGAAGATCGCCGTGGGCGCGCGCTTACAGCGCAGCGTCCTTGAGCTTCTTCAGCGGGCGAACCTTGAGCTTGGTGGTGGCCGGCTTGGCGGCGAACCACTGTTCTTCCTTGGTGAACGGGTTGATGCCCTTGCGCTTCGGCTTGGCCGGCACATTGACGGTGGAGATCTTCAGCAGGCCCGGCAGGGTGAAGGAGCCAGCGCCCTTCTTGTGCACCGAGGAAGCGACAGCGCTTTCCAGCGAGGCCAGCACAGCGCGCACATCCTTGGCGACAACGCCGGATGCTTCAGCGATGTGTGCAACCAGGCCGGACTTGGTCAGCACTTCCTTGATCGGCTTCGGAGCGGCCGGCTTGGCGGCAGCCTTCGTCGCGACTTTCTTCACTGCCTTTTTCGGGGCAGCCTTCTTAGCGGTCTTTGCCATGGTTTCCTGTTCCGTGAACGGTTGGTTGTTTGGTCGGCGCCGAACCCCGTCGGCAAGCGCAATGTAGGGCAACTCGTGGGCGCCGCCAATAGCCCGGAGCGCTGAAAGTGCAGGTTTTTTCATATCCAGACCGATTCAGTACATGGCGCGCGGCAGGGGATTGCGCGGCTCTGGTGCGCTGCGGGAGTCGGGCGTTTCGCGCGAAAGCACTGAAAACAAGGGAAAAATGCGCGTCCGGTTGGCGAAGAAGTGTCCACGCCGATGGCCCGGGACAGCGCCTGCCACTGCGGCGGAGCGACGCAGGGCTAACGCTGGCCGTGGCAGGGTAAGCGTTCACCAACGCCACGCAGGAGCAGCACATGGGAATCTCGCGACACGCCACCGCGCACTGGGAAGGGGATCTGAAGTCGGGCAAGGGCCAGTTGAGCACCCCGCAGAGTGGGCTGCTGGACAAGACCCGCTACGGCTTCAACAGCCGCTTCGGCGAGGAAAAAGGCACCAATCCGGAAGAACTGATCGCCGCCGCGCACGCGGGCTGCTTCACCATGGCGCTGTCGGCCAAGCTGGGCGAGGCCGGGTTTACACCGACCTCGCTGGATACCGAGGCGAAGGTCGACCTGTCGATGGAAGGCGGTCCGCAGCTTTCGCAGATCCGCCTGAAAGTGAAAGCGGTGGTGCCGGGTATCGACGCCACCCAGTTCCGTGCCATTGCCGATGACGCCAAGCAGAACTGCCCGGTGTCCAAGGCACTGAGTGCAGTGCCGATCAGCCTGGAAGCAGAGCTGGGCTGAGCGCGGTAGCGCCGGGCCATGCCCGGCGAGCGGAGCGGAAAGCCGCCGGGCACGGCCCGGCGCTAGCGTTCTGCGGTGATCACCAATCGAGGGTGCCGGTGATCACCGTCTGTACCTGGCCGCCGGACCACACCTCACCGTCGGCGTCCACGTACAGGGTCAGGCGCGCATCGTGGCCGACCTCGCGTCCCTGGCTGACTTCGTAGGGCTGGCGGCCGCGGGGCAGGGCCTCGCGCAGGTCCAGCCAGGCGGCCAGCACGGCATTGGCCGCGCCCGACGCAGCATCTTCGAAGCGCCGGCCGTTGCCGACGAAGGCGCGTACCGCCAGATCGTAGCCCGCGTTGCCATCGCTGAAAGCGTAGGCAAACACACCCATGCTGTCGGTGGATTCGGCCAGGCCGGCGATCGCGTCCCAGTCCGGGCGCAAGGCACGCAGCTGGGCTTCATCGGCCACCTGCACCACCCACCAGCTGCGGCCGCCCTGCATGCGGGCCGGCGGCAGCGTGCCCAGCGCCCAGCCCTGCAGTGCGGCGGACAAGCGCGGGTCATCGGCCTGTGCGGTTTCGGCCAGCTGCGCACGCGGGGTGCGGATGGCGATGCGCTGCTGCGCGCCTACGCCGGTGACCTGCAGGGGCAGCGTGCCGGCGATGCCGTCCTGTACCAGGACCCCGTCGACCGGCGCGGCCAGGCCGGCCACCAGCACGGCATGGGCCGTGCCCACGCTGGGATGGCCAGCGAACGGGACTTCCTTCTGCGGACTGAACATGCGCAGCCGGTAGCTGCTGCCGGCCGTTTCGGGCGGGAACACGAAGGTGGTTTCCGGCAGCCGGGTCCAGCGTGCGATGGCCTGCATGGCCGTGTCGTCCAGGCCTTCGGCGTCGAGCACTACGGCCAGTGGATTGCCGGCACCGGCGCGCGGGGAAAACACATCAAGCTGCAGGAAACGGCGTGCGGACATCAGGGGTGGCTCCAGCGAAATGGGGAAATGGTAGCGCGGCGCGCGGTACGGCCACCGGGCACGGCCCGGCGCTACCAGTGGATCTGGCCGTCGATCACGCACTGCACCTGGCCGCCGATCCACACCGAGCCCTGGGCATCCACCTGCACATGGACGCGGCCATCGCGGCCGACCTCGCGGCCCTGGCTGGCCACGTAGCGGCCGGTGCCGCCGGGCAGCACGCCGCGCTCGCCCAGCCAGGCGCCGATCAGCGCATTGGCGCTGCCGGTCACCGGGTCTTCGGGCACGTTCACCGCATCGCCGGGGCAGAACGCGCGCACCACCCACTGGTGCTGCGGCGCGTCCTCGGCGGCAAACACCGCCACGCCGGTCGCGCCGGTGGCATTGCTCCAGTCGCGCAGGGCGGCCATGTCCGGCGCCAATGCGCGTACCGCGGCGGCATCGCGCAGCGGCAGCAGCCACCAGCGTGGGCCGTTGTCCCACAGCTCGGGCCGTTGGCCACCCGCGGCCAGCGCCTGCAGTGCTTCCGGCACCGCGCCGGGGGCGGTCGGCAGGTGGCGTGCCGGCGGGCTGGCCAGTTCGATGTGCGGGGCGTCGGCCGCGCCGCTCACCCGCACCGGCAGCAGCCCGGCCGCGCACTGCTGGACCAGTGCGCCGTCGCGCGGCTGCGCCAGACCGCAGGTGACCGCCGCCCAGGCCGCGCCCACGCTGGGGTGGCCGGCGAACGGCAGCTCGCTGGCGGGGGTGAAAATGCGGATGTGGTAGTCGGCCCCCGGTGCGCTGGGGGGCAGGAAGAACACGGTCTCGGACAGGTTCAGCCAGGCGGCCAGGGCCTGCATGCGCGCGCCGGACAGGCCCTCGGCGCCCAGCACCACCCCCAACGGGTTGCCCAGGCCGGGCCGGGGGGCGAAGACATCAAGCTGCAGGTAACGGAAGGCGGCCATTGGCGGGTCCATTGGGCTTAGAATCGAAGGTTCCGCCCCTGTGGGCGGCTTCCCCACATTACACATAGCCTATCCATGTCAGCTTCCCCCCTTGTCGATCGTTGGATCGTACTGAAGTTCGGCGGCACCTCGGTGTCGCGTCGCCACCGCTGGGACACGATCGGGAAGCTGGCGAAAAAACGCGCGGAAGAAACCGGCTCGCGCGTGCTGGTGGTGGTCTCGGCCCTGTCCGGGGTCACCAATGAACTGACCGCCATTGCCGATGGCGCCGCCGACAGCCGCGACCGCGTGGCCGCCCTGGTCGAACGCCACCTGGGCTTCCTGGACGAACTGGGGCTGGGCCACGACGTGCTGGCCGAGCGCCTGGCCGTGCTGCAGGGCCTGCTGGACGACGCACGCGCCGCCACCCGCACGCTGGACTGGCAGGCCGAGGTGCTGGGCCAGGGCGAACTGCTGTCCTCGACCCTGGGCGCGGCCTACCTGCATGCGTCGGGCCTGGACATGGGCTGGATGGATGCCCGCCAGTGGCTGGACGCGATGCCGCCGCAGCCGAACCAGAGCGACTGGTCGCAGCGGCTGTCGGTGAACTGCCAGTGGCGTGCCGATGGCGAGTGGGCGCAGCGCTTCCGTGCGCAGCCGACCCGCCTGCTGATCACCCAGGGCTTCATCTCGCGGCATGCCGACGGCGGTACCGCCATCCTCGGCCGCGGTGGTTCAGATACCTCGGCGGCGTACTTCGGTGCGCTGCTGGGCGCCAGCCGCGTGGAAATCTGGACCGACGTGCCGGGCATGTTCAGCGCCAACCCGAAGGACGTGCCGGACGCGCGCCTGCTGACCCGCCTGGACTATTACGAGGCGCAGGAAATCGCCACCACCGGCGCCAAGGTGCTGCACCCGCGCTCGATCAAGCCCTGCCGCGACGCTGGCGTGCCGATGGCCATCCTCGATACCGAGCGCCCGGAACTGCCGGGCACCAGCATCGACGGCAATGCCGCGCCGGTGCCGGGGGTAAAGGCGATCAGCCGCCGCAACGGCATCGTGCTGGTGTCGATGGAAGGCATCGGCATGTGGCAGCAGGTCGGCTTCCTGGCCGATGTGTTCGGCCTGTTCAAGAAGCACGGCCTGTCGGTGGACCTGATCGGTTCGGCCGAGACCAACGTCACCGTGTCGCTGGACCCGTCCGAGAACCTGGTCAATACCGATGTGCTGGCCGCGCTGTCGGCCGATCTGTCGCAGATCTGCAAGGTGAAGGTGATCGTGCCGTGCGCGGCCATCACCCTGGTCGGCCGTGGCATGCGTTCGCTGCTGCACAAGCTGTCGGACGTGTGGGCCACGTTCGGTCGCGAACGCGTGCACATGATCTCGCAGTCGTCCAACGACCTGAACCTGACCTTCGTGATCGACGAGGCCGATGCCGATGGCCTGCTGCCGATCCTGCATGCCGAGCTGATCGACAGCGGCGCCATGCCGGTGGAAGAGACCGAAGTGTTCGGCCCGCGCTGGCGCGAGATTGCCGGCACGGTGCGCCCGCGTGGCACGCCGTGGTGGCGTGGCCAGCGTGCGCACCTGCTGCAGCTGGCCGACGCCGGCACGCCGCGCTACGTCTACCACCTGCCCACCGTGCGCGCCCGCGCCCGTGCGCTGGCCGCGATCAAGCCGATCGACCAGCGCTACTACGCCATCAAGGCCAACAGCCATCCGGCCATCCTGCAGTTGCTGGAAGCCGAAGGCTTCGGCCTGGAATGCGTGTCGCACGGTGAACTGAAGCACGTGTTCCAGCACCTGCCGGAACTGTCGCCCAAGCGCGTGCTGTTCACCCCCAGCTTCTGCCCGCGCAGCGAATACGAAGCCGCGTTCGCACTCGGTGTGACCGTGACCGTGGACAACGTGGAGGCGCTGCAGCGCTGGCCGGACCTGTTCCGCAACCGCGAACTGTGGCTGCGCGTGGACCTGGGCCGTGGCGAAGGCCACCATGCCAAGGTGCGCACCGGTGGCAAGGAATCGAAGTTCGGTCTGCCGATCGCCCGCGTGGACGAATTCGTGCGCGCGGCCACCGAGCTGGGCACCCGCGTGGTCGGCCTGCATGCGCACCTGGGCAGCGGCGTGGAAACCGCGCAGCACTGGCGCCTGATGTGCGATGAACTGGCCGGGTTCGCCCGCCGCATCGGCAGCGTGCAGACCATCGATATCGGTGGCGGCCTGCCGATTCCGTACAGCGAAGAAGACGAGCCGTTCGACCTGGACGCGTGGGCCGAGGGCCTGGCCGAAGTGAAGGCGCTGCACCCGGCGTTCCGCCTGGCGATCGAGCCGGGCCGCTACCTGGTGGCCGAATCGGGCGTGCTGCTGACCCACGCCACCCAGGTGGTGGAGAAGGACGGCGTGCGCCGCGTCGGCCTGGATGCCGGCATGAACACGCTGATGCGCCCGGCCCTGTACGACGCCTGGCATGACATCGAGAACCTCAGCCGCCAGGGCGGTTACGCCGAAGCGGCGTTCGATGTGGTCGGCCCGATCTGCGAATCCAGCGATGTGTTCGGCAAGCGCCGCAAGCTGCCGGTGTCGACCGCGCCGGACGACGTGATGCTGATCGCCGACGCCGGTGCCTACGGCTATGTGATGTCCAACACCTACAACCAGCGGGCGATGCCGCGCGAAGACGTGATCGAGTGATCGCCAGCCTTCGCGCCCTGCACCCGCCCACCGACACGTCCCGCGCGCAGGCGCGGGCCCGTGCCTGACCGTGCTTGAAACTGGATTCACCATGACTGCTTTCGACAAACACCAGGTTTCCCGCTTCCGCTTCGTCCGCTGCGAATTCGCCGCGGATACCGGCGTGGCCAAGCTGGTCTACGCCTTCGATGATGGCCCGGAGATGGTGGAAACCATCACCGTGCCGGGCGCGCCGTTCGTGCTGGACGACGCGCGTGCCGCCGCCGTGCAGCGCGCCCTGCAGCTGCTGCACCTGATCGCCGGTGTCAGCTACTACAAGGCCGGGGTGCCGGAGACGGTCAGCATCGACAGCTATGCGATCGATGCCGATACCGCGGCCCTGGTGGAAACGGTCTACCTGAATGGTCTGGGCGAATTCGCCTACCGCAACGGCCTGAACCTGCGCGGGCGTTTCCGCCTGCCGGTGCAGGGCGAAGCGGTGCAGGCGCCGGTGCTGGGCCTGCAGCCGCATGCGCTGGTGGCCATCGGCGGCGGCAAGGATTCGCTGGTCAGCATTGAAGCGCTGCGCCGGGCCGGGGTGGACGAAACGGTGACCTGGATCGGCGGTTCGCAGCTGATCCGCGCCTGTGCCGAGCGCACCGGCCTGCCGACCCTGAACCTGGGCCGCGCGCTGGCCCCCGAACTGTTCGAGCTGAACCGCCAGGGCGCGTGGAACGGCCATATTCCGGTCACTGCGGTGAACTCGGCGATCATGGTGCTGGCCGCGCTGCTGCAGGGCGTGGACCAGGTGGTGTTCTCCAACGAGCGTTCGGCCAGCTACGGCAGCCAGATTCCCGGCACCGGCGAAGTGAACCACCAGTGGTCCAAGGGCTGGGCCTTCGAGCAGGCGTTCGGCAACCACGTGCAGCAGCAGGTGGCCGCCGATCTGCAGTACTACTCGCTGCTGCGCCCGATGTCCGAGCTGGCGGTGGCCCGCCAGTTCGCCAAGAACGATTTCTACGACGCGCACTTCTCCAGCTGCAACCGCAATTTCCACATTCTGGGCGAGCGCCCGGTGAACCGCTGGTGCGGCGTCTGCCCGAAGTGCCATTTCGTATTCCTGGCGCTGGCGCCGTTCATGCCCAAGACCCGCCTGGTGCGCATCTTCGGCCGCAACCTGCTGGACGATGCCGAGCAGGCCGGTGGCTTCGATGCGCTGCTGGAATTCCAGGACCACAAGCCGTTCGAATGCGTGGGCGAAGGCCGCGAATCGCGTGCGGCGATGGCGACCCTGGCGCAGCGCCCGGAATGGAAGGAAGACGTGCTGGTGAAGCGCTTCTGCAACGAGATCCAGCCGCAGCTGGACGCCGCCGAACTGGAACTGGCGCCGCTGCTGCTGTTGCAGGGCGAGCACCGCATTCCGGCCGCGTTGTGGGAACAGGTGCGTGAAGATTTCGCAGCTTGAAGGAAAGCGCGTCGCGCTGTGGGGCTGGGGACGTGAGGGCCGTGCGGCGTTTGCCGTGCTGCGCGCGCGCCTGCCCGCGCTGGCCCTGAGCCTGTTCTGCCCGGCCGCTGAAGCCGACGCGGCGCGTGCGGAAACGCAGGGGCTGCTGGATGTGCGCGGTGAACCCACGGCCGAGGCGCTGTCCGCGTTCGATGTGGTGATCAAGTCGCCCGGCATCAGCCCCTACCAGCCGATCGCGCTGGCGGCGGCCGCGCAGGGCACGGTTTTCATTGGCGGCACCGCGCTGTGGTTCGCCGAACATGCCGGTGCCGACGGCATCGTGCACGACACCGTTTGCGTGACCGGCACCAAGGGCAAGAGCACCACCACCGCGCTGGTCGCGCACCTGCTGCGCGCCGCGGGTCATCGCACCGGCCTGGTCGGCAACATCGGCCTGCCGCTGCTGGAAGTGCTGGACCCGCAGCCTGCGCCGAAGTATTGGGCGGTGGAGCTGTCCAGCTACCAGACCGGTGAAGTGGCGCGCAGTGGCGCCAGGCCGCAGGTGGCGGTGGTGCTGAATCTGTTCCCCGAACACCTGGATTGGCACGGCAGCGAACAGCGCTACATTGAAGACAAGCTGCGCCTGGTGACCGAAGCGGCGCCGCGCATCGCCGTGCTCAACGCGGCCGATCCGCATCTGGCCGCGCTGTCGCTGACCGACAGCGAGGTGGTCTGGTTCAACCAGCCGCAGGGCTGGCACATGCGCGGCGACATCGTGCACCGCGGCGCGCAGGCGGTGTTCGATACCCGCAACACGCCGCTGCCCGGCCGCCACAACCGCGGCAACCTGTGCGCGGTGCTGGCCGCACTGGAAGCGCTGGGCCTGGATGCGGTGGCGCTGGCACCGGCAGTACAGGACTTCCGCCCGTTGCCGAACCGGCTGCAGCGCATCGGCGTGGCCGAAGGCCTGACCTACATCAACGATTCCATCAGCACCACGCCGCACGCCAGCCTGGCGGCGCTGGAGTGCTTCGCCGGCCAGCGCATTGCGCTGCTGGTGGGCGGGCATGACCGTGGCCTGGACTGGACCGATTTCATGCAGCACATGGCGCACGACGTGCCGCCGGTGGAGATCGTGACCATGGGCAGCAACGGCCCGCGCATCCACGCCATGCTGCAGCCGCTGGCCGATGCCGGCCGCTTCGGCCTGCACGCGGCGGGGGATCTGCCCGAGGCCATGGCGCTGGCGCGTACCGCGCTGGGTGCGCAGGGCGGGGTCGTGCTGCTGTCGCCGGGCGCGCCGAGTTTTGGTGCCTATCGCGATTACGTGGCGCGCGGTCGTCACTTCGCCGAGCTGGCCGGGTTCAACCCGGACAGCATCAGCGCGATTCCGGGGCTGGGCATCGGCTGAGGGGTCAGATCCCTTTCCGCAGGAAAGGGCTCTGACCCCATCCACGACCCCATCCACGCATGGCGTGGATCTACTCCTGGGGCGAGTTACCATCGGCGCATTCCCGGACGGACCCGGACGCCTGCATGTGTACCTTCATCACCGTGTTCCTGCCCACTACGCTGGCCCACGACACGGCTGCCGCGGTCTTCAGCCGCAGCGGCCGACGTCTGTTCGCGCAGGCCTCGCCCAGCCTGGAGGCGGCGGTCGGCCCTGGCTGGCAGCCGTGGCTGAGTGCCGCGCACTGCGATTGCGGCACGGCGCTGGCCTCGCTGCGGGCCGAGCCAGTGTGGGCAGGCGATGCCGAGCGCTGGCGGAAGAAGGGCTGGAGCGAGGCGAAGATCGCCCGCGCGCTGGCTGAGCAGCTGGCGCGGCATGCGCAGGAACAGCAGGTGCGTCGCGAAGAAGCGCTGGCCGATGCAGGCCAATGGCTGCAGCGCATCGATGCGTTGCTGGGCGCGGGTGCGGCGCGCATCGGACTGCTGGTGCGGGACTACGATGGTTCGGTAGGTGCCCGGCAGGGCAAGCCGCCGGAGCGTCGCTGGTCGCGCGCGCGCCTGGCGGCAGCCGATCTGCTGGCGTTCGAGCCGGGCACGTTGCAGTGGATCGAGCGCGGGTAAGGCTGCGGGGTCGAATCCCTTTCCGCAGGAAAGGGCTCTGACCCCCATCCACGCATGGCGTGGATCTACTCGATGAAGCTGTAATCGCGGTCGATCAGGTCCTGCAGGTACGCATCGAAGCTGGGGGCGATCACCGCGTAGCTGTCCGGATCGTGCAGGTAGCGCACCACCTGGCCGACGGTGCCGCCCGGCGCCGGATCGAAATCCAGGTACAGCATCGAGGTGCCGCCGTTGTTCATGCAGTGCGAGAAGCACAGGCGACGGTTCATCGGCAGGTCGCCGTCGATGCCGGCGCCGAGGATGTCCGGCTCGTCGTCCAGCCATTCTTCGTAGATGGAACGGATGCTGTCGTCCCACTGCCGCTGGTCTTCGAAGATCTGTTCGACCGAGCGCAGGAAGTACGGATAGTCCCCCACGTCCGAGCCCAGCATCAGCACGCAGACCTCGCCACCGGGGTATTCACGGTAGTGCGTGCCATCCACGCGTGACAGCAACTGCAGCAGGCTGTCGGGCACCTGCGGCCACTGCGTGCGCAGGCGGTGCAGGTCGTCGGCGCCGGCACCCTGCACGTGGGCCCATTGCGGGGCGTCATCGTCGGGCAAACGGGCAACAAGGCCGGACAGGAAGCGATCTACCAGGTTCATTCAGTTGCAGGGAAGCAGGAACAGAGGGCTATGCAACCACACCTGCGTCACGCCGCCAATGCAGAATGCGCACTGGCAGGCGCGGACCGTGTGCGGCCTGCTTTCCCTCTACTGGAGCAGGCGCATGAACAGTTGGCGGTATGGCGTGGCGATGATGCTGGGGCTGGCGGCGATGCCGGCGTGGGCGGCGATGAAGACCCAGCCGGTGGAATGGACGCACCAGGGCACGACCTTCAGTGGCGTGCTGGTCTACGACGACGGCGATGCTGACAAGCGCCCCGGCCTGGTGATGGTGCCGAACTGGAAGGGCGTGAACGCATCGGCGATTGAAAAAGCAAAACAGTTGGCTGGCGATGACTACGTGGTGCTGGTCGCCGACGTGTACGGCAAGGGCGTGCGGCCGAAAACCGATGCCGAGGCCGGCCCGGTGGCGAGCAAGCTGCGCAATGATCGGCCGCTGCTGCGCGCACGCGCGCTGGAGGCGGTGAACGTGCTGAAGGCGCAGGCGGGCAAGGCGCCGCTGGATGCCAGCCGGATCGGTGCGGTGGGCTTCTGCTTCGGCGGCACCACGGTGCTGGAGCTGGCGCGCGCCGGCGCACCGCTGGCCGGTGTGGTCAGCCTGCACGGCGGCTTGGGCTCACCGCTGCCGGCACAGGCCGGTGGCACGCATCCCTCGGTGCTGGTGCTCAATGGTGCCGACGATACCAGCGTGACGGCCGAGGATATCGGCAGTTTCCAGAAGGAAATGGACGCGGCCAAGGTCGATTGGGAATTCACCAACTACAGCGGCGCGGTGCACTGCTTTGCCGAGCGTGATGCCAACAGCCCGCCGGGGTGCCAGTACAACGAACGCGCGGCCAAGCGCGCGTGGAAGGCGCTGGACGAATTCTTCGAGGAACGGTTTTTGTAGGGTCGAGCCATGCTCGACTGTTGACGGCGTGCCGACCAAGGTCGGCACCTACCGATGCTTCTGTGCCGACCAAGGTCGGCACCTACCATGCTTCTGTGCCGACCAAGGTCGGCACCTACCGATGCTTCTGTGCCGACCCAGGTCGGCACCTACCGCCGCGTTGGGTGGGTGCCGACCAAGGTCGGCACCCCTTCACCGATCAATGCGAACGCTGCACCGCGTAGCGGGCCAGGCCGCGCAGGGCGGCGACCGCGTCGTTGTCACCCAGGCCGTCGAGCGCGCGCTCGGCGGCTTCGGCGTATTCCTCGGCGCGGCGGCGGCTGTAGTCCAGGCCACCGGTGGCGCGGATCGCAGCCAGCACTTCCGGCATGGCCGAGGCGTCGCCGTCCTGCACGATGCTGCGCAGGCGCTCGCGGGTGGCCGGGTCGGAGTGGGCCATGGCGTGGATCAGCGGCAGGGTGGCCTTGCCCTCGGCCAGGTCGTCGCCCAGGTTCTTGCCCAGTTCCTCGGCATTGGCCGAGTAATCGAGCACGTCGTCGGCGATCTGGAAGGCGTAGCCCAGGTGCATGCCGTAGTCGTACAGGGCCTGCTGGGTGGCTTCGTCCACGCCGCTGGCCAGCGCGCCCAGGCGGGTGCCGGCGGCGAACAGCACCGCGGTCTTGCGCTCGATCACGCGCAGGTAGGCCGCTTCGTCGGTGTCTGGATTGTGCACGTGCAGCAGCTGCAGCACTTCGCCTTCGGCGATGCGGTTGGTGGTGTCGGCCAGGATCTGCATGACCGGCATGCGGTCCAGTTCCACCATCAGCTGGAAGCTGCGCGAGTACAGGAAATCACCCACCAGCACGCTGGGCGCATTGCCCCACAGGGCGTTGGCGGTGCTGCGGCCACGGCGCAGGCTGGATTCGTCCACCACATCGTCGTGCAGCAGGGTGGAGGTGTGGATGAACTCGATGATGGCCGCCAGCTGGTGGTGCTCCGGCCCGGACTGACCGACCGCGTGGCCGGCCAGCATGACCAGCATCGGGCGCAGGCGCTTGCCGCCGGCGGAAATGATGTGGTCGGCGATCTGGTTGATCAGCACCACGTCCGAGGACAGCCGGCGCCGGATCAGGGCATCGACGGCGGCCATGTCGGCCGCAGCAAGCGACTGGATCTGGGGCAGGCCCAGGGCGGGACGGGTGTCTTCAGTGATGGTCATGCGATCAGGCTTTCAGGCTCCCCCCGATTATAGGCGCTGGCCGTGAATTCGGGCGGAAACCGACCCGACCGGTCTTTTCGCGGGGCGCTGGCCGGCCCGGCGGCGTGAATACGTATGCAGCCAGCGCCATCGCGCGGAGGCCGCCGCTAAGCTTGCCGGAGTTGGTTTTCGGCCCGCTGCCGGCGGGTCCCGCATGCCCGGAGGGGGGCTGTCGATGTCGCACAATCCATGGTGGCGCGGAGCCGTCATCTACCAGATCTACCCGCGCAGTTTCCTCGACGCCAACGGCGACGGGGTCGGCGACCTGCCGGGCATCATCGAGCGTCTGGACTACATTGCCGCGCTGGGCGCGGATGCCATCTGGATCTCGCCGTTCTTCAAATCGCCCATGGCCGATTTCGGCTATGACATCGCCGATTACCGCGATGTGGACCCGCTGTTCGGCAACCTGGACGACTTCGACCGCCTGCTGGCCAAGGCGCACGGCCTGGGCCTGAAGGTGATGATCGACCAGGTGCTCAGCCACACTTCGCTCGAGCACGCCTGGTTCCGTGAAAGCCGCCAGGACCGCAGCAATCCGAAGGCGGACTGGTATGTCTGGGCCGACCCGCGCGAAGACGGCACCCCGCCCAACAACTGGCTGTCGCTGTTCGGCGGCGGCGCCTGGCAGTGGGAACCGCGCCGCGAGCAGTACTACCTGCACAACTTCCTGGTCGACCAGCCGGACCTGAACTTCCATAACCCGGCGGTGCAGCAGGCCACGCTGGACAACGTGCGCTTCTGGCTGGACCGCGGCGTGGATGGGTTCCGCCTGGATGCCATCAACTTCTGCTTCCACGACGCGCAGCTGCGCGACAACCCGCCCAAGCCGGCGGACAAGCGGGTGGGGCGCGGGTTCAGTCCGGACAACCCGTACGCCTACCAGTACCACTACTACAACAACACCCAGCCGGAAAACCTGCCGTTCCTGGAACAGCTGCGCGCGCTGCTGGACCAGTACCCGGGTGCGGTGAGCCTGGGCGAGATCTCCTCGGAAGATTCGCTGGCCACCACCGCCGAGTACACCCAGGACGGCCGCCTGCACATGGGCTACAGCTTCGAGCTGCTGGTGGACGACTACAGCGTGGCCTACATCCGCGATACGGTCTCGCGCCTGGAAGCGGTGATGACCGAGGGCTGGCCGTGCTGGGCGGTGTCCAACCACGACGTGGAGCGGGCGGTCAGCCGCTGGGGCGGCCACCCGGCCGACCCGCGCCTGGCGCGCATGCTGGTGGCCATGCTGTGTTCGCTGCGCGGCTCGGTATGCCTGTACCAGGGCGAAGAACTGGGCCTGGCCGAGGCCGAGGTGCCGTTCGAGGACCTGCAGGACCCGTATGGCATCACCTTCTGGCCCAACTTCAAGGGGCGTGATGGCTGCCGCACGCCGCTGCCGTGGACCGACGCCCCGCTGGCCGGCTTCACCACCGGCAAGCCGTGGCTGCCCATTCCGGCCGAGCACCGTGCCGCCGCGGTGGCCGTGCAGCAGGACGATCCGCGGTCGGTGCTGAGCGCCTTCCGCGATTTCCTGGCCTGGCGGCGCACCCAGCCGGCTCTGCTGCACGGGGACATCCAGTTCCTGGACAGCGCCGAGCCGGTGCTGCTTTTCCAGCGTATGCTTGCAGATGAAACTCTTCTGCTGGCCTTCAACCTGTCGGCAGCGCCGGTCAGCCATCCGCTGCCGGCCGGCCGTTGGGAGCAGGTGGCCGTACCGGGCCCGGATGCGGGCACGGTGGAAGGCAACGAACTGCGGCTGCCGCCGCGCGCGGTGTATTGCGCCCGACGCAGCTGACCGATTTCTCCGGTGGCGGTACTTGCGGGGACGGGGCCGAAGCGCCCCGTCCCTTTTTTATGCGTGGTTGTCGGGGGGCGTATCCACGCATGGCGTGGATCTACCGGGGCGCGTCACCAACGCCCGCGCAAAAGAAAACCCGCTGCCTGCGCAGCGGGTTTCCGGTGGGCTTTCTGGCGTGGGTCAGAACTTGTAGTTCACGCCCAGCACGTAGGTGCGGCCCCACTCGATGTATTCCAGCGGGCGATCCTTGGTGCCGGCATAGGTGCGGTACGGCTCGTTGGTCAGGTTGCTTCCCTGCAGCAGCAGGGTCAGGCCACGCAGGGCGCTGCTGTCGCTGAAGGTGTAGCTGACCTGCGCATCGGTCACGTTCTCGCCCACCACGTAGCGCAGCGTGCGGTTGCCGTTGAAGTTGCCGATCTCACCGATGAAGTCCGAACGGCGGCGCTGGCTCACGCGCGCTTCGAAGCCATTGCGCTCGAAGTAGGCGGTGAAGTTGTACACGCGGTCGGACAGGCCCGGCAGGCTGATCGGATCGGTACCCACGCTGGAGGCGCTTTCCGGGTCCAGGATCTCGATGTCGCTCTTGTTGAAGGTGGCGCTGGCCTGCACGCCAAAGCCACGCAGGCTGTCGGTCAGCATGTCCAGCGGGAACGATGCGGTCAGTTCCAGGCCCTTCAGGGTGCCGCCCTTGCCGTTCTGCGGCGAGGAGAACGTACCGGTGGTCAGCACCGGCACGGTCATGCCCGGCGGCGGCACGTAGCTGCCCAGCAGGTCGGTGAAGTCGTAGTTGTCCACCGACTGGGTGTACACGTAGCTCTTCAGGTCCTTGTAGAAGACGGCGGCGGCCACGTAGGCCTTTTCACCGAAGTACTTCTCGTAGGACAGATCGATGGCGGTGGCGCGCCACGGATCCAGCAGCGGGTTGCCGCCGCTGCCGCCGGGCTTGCCGGTGGCAGTATCCACGCCGAATTCCAGGCCGGCGCGCATCTGGTCCACGCGCGGGCGGGCAACCTGCTTGGCCACGGCAAAGCGCAGGGTCTGCTCATGCGGGAACATGAAGGCCAGGTTCAAGCTGGGCAGCCAGTCGTTGTAGGTCTTGCCGTTGGAATACGGCTGGATGTTGCTGCCGGCCGGCTGCGAGCTGTCCCAGTAGCGCGAATCCGAACTCTGGTCGGTGTGCTGCATCTGCACGCCGATGTTGCCGCGCACGCCGACCACGCCGATATCGGTGTTGATGTTCAGGCGCGCCCAGGCGGTGGTGATCTTTTCCTGCACCACCCACGACTTCGGAATCAGGTAATCCAGGTTGTCGACCGGATCGAAGGTCATGTAGCGGGCCACGGCGGCCGGTACGTTCCAGGCCGGAATGTTGCCGATGCCGGCAAAGCCCAGGTTCACCGGCGAATACTGCAGGTCCGAAGCAATGTTGGCATCGCCCTGGGCGCCCAGCAGGATGTTGCCTTCGGACTGGGTCTTGGTCTTGCGGCGATCGGCGTAGTTCACGCCGATATCCAGGTCCGGTGCCCACGACGCCATCGCTTCAGGCAGGCTGATGGTGGCCGCCAGCTTGCCGCCCTTCAGGCGGTCTTCCACCTGCGGCACCTTGCCGTAGCCGGAACCGTAGATGGTGTTGGTCAGGAACAGCGCATCGGGGTTGGAATAATCCAGGCCCGGCGAAATCTGCGAGAAGCCGTTCGGGTTCACCACCAGGCCGATGGTGTCCAGCTGCGGCATCGGGGTCAGCTGCAGGTTGTTTTCCAGGTTCAGCTCGTCACGCGTGGCCTTGGAGTAGTTCAGGTCGGCCACCAGCTTCACGCTGCCGAAGGTGAACTCGTTGTTCCAGCCAAACGCATCGATCTTGTCCTTGCGCTTGTTGTACATGCCGCGCACCAGCGGGTACACGCCGCTGGCGGTGCCACCGGTGAAGGTGCCATCGGCATTGACCTGCGGGTTGCTGATCAGCAGGCCCGGGGTGTAGCCGCCGTTGTAGTTGCTGAGGTTGACCTCGAACTGGTTGGCGGTGTCGATCTGTTCGGCTTCGGTGTGGAACGCATCGAAGGTGCTGGTCCAGGCGTTGTTCGGCCGGAACTGGATGGTGGCCATCACACCGTCGCGCTTGTTGTTGCCGGTGCGGCGCAGGGCCTTGATGCCATCGGAGAAGTAGGTGCCCGGCGCGATGCCCGGGCGGTTGCCCAGGTCAGCCTGCTCGGTCGACCACGGCTCGTACAGGCCCACCTGGTTTTCCTGGATCGGGTTGTCGCTGTGCGCGTAACCGATCGAGATGCCCAGGGTCTTGTCGAAGAACTGGTCGATGTAGCTGGCGCTGAAGCGGTTGCCGAATTCATCGACATTGGCCGCATCACCCAGCGAGCTCTTCTGCAGGCGGCCGCTGACGGCGATCACGCGCTCGGGGAAGCTGAGCGGGCGCACGGTCTGCATGTCGATGGTGCCCGACAGGCCCTGGCCGACCAGCGCCGCGTCCGGGGTCTTGTACACGGTCACGCCGTTCACCAGTTCCGACGGGTACTGGTCGAATTCAACGCTGCGGTTGTCGCCGGTGCTGACCACTTCGCGGCCGTTGAGCAGGGTGGTGGCGAAGTCGGGCGACAGGCCACGCACGCTGATGACCTGGGCGCGGCCGGCCACGCGCTGGGCGGCCAGACCGGGCAGGCGGCCCAGCGATTCGGCGATGCTGACATCGGGCAGCTTGCCGATGTCTTCGGCGGAAATCGCTTCGACCACCGAGGTGGCGCTCTGCTTCACCGCAATGGCGTTTTCGATACCGCGGCGGATGCCGGTCACCTGCACGGTGTCCAGGTTGGTGGCGGACGGATCGGCGGTGGTGGTTTCGGTGGACTGCGCCGATGCCAGCGACGGCACCAGTACGACGGCCAGCGCCAGACTCAGCGCGCTGCGCTTGTGGTTCAACATTTTCCCCTCCCAGGCAATGTTGTAGAGCATTTTGTGGTCGTCCCGGCGGGGCCGGAAACGTGCGACGCGGTGGCCGCTGTCGTCGCCGCTATGGTAGGCAGCGCGTTGTTCGGCGGAATCACCCTGCATACGTATTCAATGGCGTGTGCAGCGTTGTAAACGGTTCCAGTCCCTGCTCCCGACAGCGCCGGGCCCTCCCCGGCGCTGCGCGATCGCGGGCGTTCAGTGGATCGGCGTGAAGCGGATTGCCTGGCCGCCGCCCGGTGCCAGCACCAGGGTGAGGGCATCGGCGCTGGTGACTTCACGCGTCTCGCGCTTGAACGCGAACGGGTTGCTGCGGAAGTCCGCACCGTCGCCGTCGCGGTAGATCTCGGCGCGGTAGCGCACGCCCGGTTCCAGGAAGCCCAGCGACACCGGCAGCACGCGGCCGTGTTCGTCGGTGATGCTGCCCAGGAACCAGTCGCGGCTGTTGCGGTCGCGGCGCACCAGGGTTACGTAGTCGCCCACCTCGCCATCCAGCACGCGGCTCTGTTCCCAGTCCACCGCCACGTCTTCAATGAAGCGGAACGCCTCGCGGTGCTGCAGGTAATGCTCGGGCAGGTCGGCGGCCATCTGGATCGGGCTGTACAGCACCACGTACAGCGCCAGCTGGCGGGCCAGCGTGCTGGGAATGGCCTGGCCGTGGCGGCCCTTCAGGCTGAGGATGCCGGGGGTGTAATCCATCGGCCCGGACAGCATGCGGGTGAACACCAGGTTCACTTCATGCTCGGGCGGGTTCGGCGGCTGGCCCCACGCGTTGTATTCCATGCCGCGCGCGCCTTCGCGCGAGATCCAGTTGGGGTAGGTGCGGCGCAGGCCGGTGTCCTTGATCGGCTCGTGCGGGTTCACCGACAGGTGCCGCTGTGCGGCCTCCTGCACCACCTTCAGGTGGTGGCGGGCCATGAACTGGCCGTCATGCCACTCGCGCCACAGCGGGCCACCGGCCGGGTTGCGGCGGTCCACCTGGCCGTCATCGCAGACGTAGCCGGTCTTGAACTGATCCACGCCCAGGCGCGCATAAAGGTCCAGCGCGGCATCCAGCTGGTCTTCGTAGTGTTCGATGGCGCAGCCGGTTTCGTGGTGGCCGATCAGGTGCACGCCCTTCTTCAGACCGTAGGCGGACAGCGCTTCGATATCGAAATCGGCGGTGGCGCGGGTGAAATCGAAGTCATAGCCATTGCCCACCCACATGCCATCCCAGCCGGGGTTCCAGCCTTCCACCAGCACGCCGCGGAAGCCGTGCGCGGCCGCGAAGTCGATCACCTTCTTCGTTTTGGCGGTGGTGGCCGCATGTTTTGGACCGGTGGCCCAGCTTTCGTTGTCCAGGTGCATCGACCACCACACCCCCAGGTATTTGGCCGGCTTCACCCAGCTCACGTCGCCCAGTGCATTGGGTTCGTTGAGGTTGAGGATCAGGTCCGATTCGACCAGGCCGCCGGCGCGGTCGGCAATCTGCAGCGTGCGCCACGGGGTGCTGAAGGGCAGGGTGCGGCGCACCTTCCAGCCTTCGGCCGACGGCGAAAGTTCGGCACGCAGGCGCTGGCCTTCGGTACGGCGCAGCCACATGCCGGCGTAGTCCACCAGCGCGGCCTCGTGGATGGCCACGTGCAGGCCATCCACGCTGCGCAGGGTCATCGGCGTGTGCACCAGCGGCACCTCGCGCAGCGGCGTGCGCTGGTACAGGTACTCGTAGTGGATCGGCTCGCCGGCTGGAATCCACCATGCAGTGGAATCGGGCGCGATGGCGAACTCGGTCAGTTCGTCATCGATGATCGCCTCGCGCAGGTTGGGCTGTTCGGGGAAGGCGTAGCGGAAGCCCAGGCCATCGTCGTAGACGCGGAACACCACATCCACGCGGCGCTTGCTGCCGGTGCTTTCGCCCAGTTGCACGGTCAGTTCATTGAAGTGGTTGCGGGTGACGCGGCGCTCGCCCCAGGGCTGTTCCCAGGTCTCGTCCACGCTGCGCCGCTGCTCGCCCAGCTGGACGAAATCACGGTCCAGACGGCCGTCGCGCAGCACGAAGCCCAGCTTGGAATCGTCCACCACGGGTTCGCCCAGGCGTTCCACCCGGTAGCGCGCGGTGCCGCCATCGAGCACCAGGCTGACCGCCAGCACCTTGCCCGGCGATTCCACCCGGGTAACCTGCGGCGCGGCCTGGGCCACCACCGCCAGACCCAGCAGGGCCATGCCGAACACCGGCGCGAACATCGCGCGGACTGCAACAGAAAAAGCCGGCATTTCCCCTCCCAAGGCGCCATTGGCAGACCCGGACCATAAGCCAGCACGGCGCCCGGTCTTCACGCGATGGCCATGAATACGTATGCAACTGGACGCAGGCCACGGCGCCGCGTCTACCATGGGGCAAGGCACCTTGAGGGAGGGGCCGCGCCCGCGCACCGGTTCCGGTGGCGCGGACCCACAACGGTGCAGAGAGGGAGGGAGGTCGACGGGCGCAAGCCGGTCTGCCGCTTCGATGCTGAAGATCATTTGCCTGACGGCTGCCCTGGGGGCAGCGCTGGGAACGACCGCGCACGCGGCCGACCTGGAATTCAACGGCCGCCACGCGCGTGCTGAAACCGCTGCCAAGGGCAGCTTCGTGCTGCATGCGCCCAAGGGCGAGGTGCGCATTGCCGCCGCGCCCATGCGCAGCCAGACCGGCAGCGTGATGTTCGATGCGCTGTTCGCCCTGGCCCAGCAGGAAATGGACCAGGACCGCGTGGATGCGATCCGCGATCCGGCCTTCGATGAAGGCCGCCCGGTGCCCTGCGACTGCTTCCAGACCGGCGCGCGCTGGCCGTACGTGTGGACCCGCGATGTCAGCTTCGCCGCCGATCTGGCCCTGGCGAAACTGGACCCGCAGCGCACGCGGCAGTCTTTGCAGTTCAAGCTGTCGGCCGCGCGCGATGGCCATACCCCCGGTCTGTTCGTGGCCCAGGACACCGGCTCGGGCGGCAGTTGGCCGATCAGCAGCGACCGCGTGGTGTGGTTCCTGGCCGCGCGCCATCTGCTGGATGATGCGGCCTTCGCCGACCAGGTCTGGCAGGCGCTGCAGGGCACCCTGGCGCAGGACCGGGCGATGGTGTTCGACGCGCAGATGGGCCTGTACCGCGGCGAGACCTCGTTCCTGGACTGGCGCGAGCAGACCTACCCGGACTGGACGCGCGAGAACGTACGCTTCATCGGCGATTCCTACGCGCTGTCCACCAACGTGCTGCATTACCAGGCCCTGCGCCTGGGCCAGCAGATGGCCGCGCAGCTGGGTGACGAGCGCGCCGAGCAGTACAAGGCCTGGGCCGATGCGCTGGCGCTGCAGATCGATGCACGTTTCTGGCGGCAGGACATGGGCCAGTACATGAGCTACATCGGCGAAGCGGCGCACCCGGTGCCCTACGCCAAGGTGGACCTGCTGGGCCTGTCGCTGGGCATCCTGGCCGACGTGCTGCCCGCCGAGCGCGCGCAGCGGGCGCTGGCCGCTTACCCGATGGGGCCGGCCGGCAGCCCGGTGGTGTGGCCGCAGGAAGCGCAGCAGCCGATCTACCACAACCGCGCCATCTGGCCGTTCGTCAGCGCCTATTCGCTGCGCGCGGCGCGCAAGCTGGACGATGCGCCGCGCATCGCCGCCGAGATCCGCTCGCTGATGCAGGGCGCGGCGCTGGCCGGTTCCAACATGGAAAACTACGAACTGGTCAGCCAGGCCGTGCATGTGGACGAAGGTGCGCTGAGCGGGCCGGTGGTCAATTCCGAGCGCCAGCTGTGGTCGGTGGCCGGCTACCTGGCCATGGTCACCGAAGGCGTGTTCGGGGTGCAGGACGATGGCAGCGTGCAGCCCAAGCTGCCGGCCAGCCTGGTGCCCGAGCTGTTCGGCAAGCAGCGGCGCATCACCCTGGAGGCCAACGGCAAGCGCTACGTGCTGGAGCGGCCGAAGCAGGTGGGTGATGGCCTGCTGGTGGCCGGCAAGGTGAAGACGCGCGGCACCACCACCACGGTGCAGCTGGTGGCCGCGCCTTCGCGCGCGGTGCCCGTCAGCACTGCCGATGCCAATGCGCGCGCGCCGGCCACCCCGGCCGCACCGCAGGCGCGGCGCAGCGGCAAGGGGTGGACCGTACCGGTGGCCGAAGGCCAGGTGCTGTGGCAGGACGGCCGCGCGCTGACCGCGATCAGCAAGGGTGTGGCGCGCATTGGAGATGACGGCCTGCAGCATTGCCTGAGCCTGACCCGGCGCGACGGTGCACTGGAATCGCTGCACAGCCCGATGCTGTGCGTGGGCCCGCAGCAGGTGCTGCGCGGTGCACGCCAGTGGCAGTTCACCGCCGCCAAGGCCGGGCCGGTGCGCCTGCGCCTGCAGTACAGCAACCCCAACGGCCCGATCAACACCGGGGTGACCGCTGCGGTGAAGCAGCTGGCAGTGCAGTGCGGCAGCCAGCCCGTGCAGCGCTTGACGGTGACGCTGCCGCATAGCGTGGCCGCGCAGGAATCCACCGGCGCGACCTTCAGCGTGCCCAAGGGGCGCTGCAGCGTGAAGCTGGAAGAGGGCTTCAACATGAGCGCGCTGCAGCACTTCGCGCACTACAACGGCGGCAAGGGCGGGCGCGACGGCGTGCTCAACCAGGCCCAGGTGCAGGCGCTGAAGGTAGCGCCGGTGGCCGCGGTCGAGGGCAGCCGATGAGCCGTCCTGCCAAACCGCAGTTGTCGTTCTGGCAGATCTGGAACATGTGCTTCGGCTTCCTCGGCATCCAGTTCGGTTTTGCCCTGCAGAATGCCAATGCCAGCCGCATCTTCGAAACGCTGGGTGCGGACATGGAGTCGGTGCCGGGGCTGTGGATCGCCGCACCGCTGACCGGGCTGCTGGTGCAGCCGGTGATCGGCTACCTGTCCGACCGCACCTGGACGCGCTGGGGACGGCGCCGGCCGTTCTTCATGATTGGCGCGGTACTGACCACGCTGGCGCTGCTGGTGATGCCCAATTCGCCCACGCTGTGGATTGCCGCGGGCACGCTGTGGGTGCTCGATGCGTCCATCAACGTGTCGATGGAACCGTTCCGTGCGTTCGTGGGCGACCAGCTGGCACCACGCCAGCGGCCCACCGGCTACGCCATGCAGAGCTTCTTCATTGGCGTGGGCGCGATCGTAGCCAGCTTCCTGCCGTTCATCCTGGCCCACTTCGGCGTGGCCAATACGGCCGCCGCCGGCGAAGTGCCCGATACGGTGCGCTATGCGTTCTACTTCGGTGCCGTGGTGCTGCTGGCGGCGATCACCTGGACCGTGGTCAGCACGCGTGAGTACTCGCCCACCGAGCTGGCCGGCTTCGATGATGCCGAGCCGCCCGCGCACCACGCCGCAGCGGCGGTGAACGGTCCGGCGCCGTGGTCGCAGGTGGCGCTGTGGCTGGGCGTGGGCCTGCTGCTGGCGGTGCTGATCGCCTGGCGCCAGGGTGACAAGATGCTGTACGTGCTGGCCGGCCTTTGCGCGGGGTATGGCCTGCTGTTGGCGGTGGCCCGCTCGCTGCCGGGCACCCACATGCTGGCGGCGATCGTCGACGATCTGCGGGCGATGCCCATCACCATGCGGCGCCTGGCCTGGGTGCAGTTCTTCTCGTGGTTCGCCTTGTTTGCCATGTGGATCTACACCACGGCCGCGGTGGCCGGCACCCACTTCGGTTCCACCGACCCGCAGTCGGCCGCCTACAACGAAGGCGCCAACTGGGTGGGCGTGCTGTTCGGCGCGTACAACGGCTTTGCCGCGCTGGCCGCGCTGGTCATCCCGCTGATGGTGCGTGCCGTGGGCCTGCGCTGGAGCCACCTGGTGAACCTGTGGCTGGGCGGCGCCGGCCTGATCTCGCTGATGTTCATCCGTGATCCGCACTGGCTGCTGCTGTCGATGGTGGGCGTGGGTTTTGCCTGGGCGTCGATCCTCTCGCTGCCGTATGCACTGCTGTCTGACAGCGTGCCGGCCAGGAAGATGGGCGTGTACATGGGCATCTTCAATTTCTTCATTGTGATCCCGCAGTTGGTCGCGGCCAGTGCGTTGGGCTTCGCCCTGCGCGCATGGCTGGGTGGCCAGCCGATGCACGTGCTGGTGCTGGGCGGCTGCAGCCTGCTGCTGGCCGGTGTGTGCGTGCTGCGGGTTCCGTCGCGTTCGGAGGTGGTGTGATGCGTGCTGTGTTGCCTGTTGCAGTCTGTGTAGCCCTGTTTGCCGGCCAGGCGCTGGCCGCGCCGCGCCCGGCGTATGTCGGCACCACCGAACCGTTCGCCAGCGATGCGGTGTACTTCGTGGTGACTGATCGCTTCGTCAATGGCGATCCGTCCAACGACCACCGTGACCAGGGCGGCAAGCACCGTACCTTCGATATCCCGGTTCCGTGCCCGGACAAGGTGGATGGCAACATCGGTTACCTGGGCGGCGACTTCCGCGGCGTGCTGGACAACGCGCAGTACATCCGCAACCTGGGCTTCGGTGCGGTGTGGATCACCCCCATCGTCGACAACCCCGACGAAGCCTTCACCGGCAGCAAGGCGATCAGCTGCACCAGCACGCTGACCGACCGCGGCAAGACCGGCTACCACGGCTACTGGGGCATCAACTTCTACAAGCTGGACGAACACCTGCCCAGCAAGGATCTGGATTTCGCTGGCCTCAACAAGGGCCTGCACGATGCCGGCCTGAAGGTGGTGCTGGACATCGTCGGCAACCATGGTTCGCCGGCGTGGACCATGCCCAAGCGGCAGCCGCAGTTCGGCCAGATCTTCGACAAGGACGGCAAGCTGATTGCCGACCACCAGAACCTGCCGCCGCAGCAGCTGGACCCGCAGCACAACCCGCTGCACGCCTTCTACAACAACATCGGCCCGGTCGACAGCAAGAACGGCTCGATCTTCGATGGCAACCTGGCCGAGCTGTCCGACTTCAACCAGAACAATCCGGCGGTGATGGACTATCTGGTCGGGGCGTACCTGCAGTGGACCGCACAGGGCGTGGACGCGCTGCGCATCGATACCATCGGCTGGCTGCCGCACCCGTGGTGGCATGAATTCGTCAGCCGCATCCGTGCACAGCACCCGGGCATGTTCATGTTCGGCGAAGCCTTCGATTACAACGCGGCCAGCATTGCCGAACACACCTGGCCGGCCAATGCCAACGTCAGCGTGCTGGATTTCCCGCTGCGCGGCGCGCTGGAACAGACCTTCGGCACCGCCGGCAAGGGCTTTGAAACGCTGGCCGAACCACTGCACCTGAGCGGTGGGCCGTATGCCAACCCGTACGAGCTGATGAGCTTCTACGACAACCACGACATGCCTCGCCTGCAGGCCAGCGACAACGGCTTCATCGACGCGCACAACTGGCTGTTCACCGCACGCGGCATTCCGGTGGTCTATTACGGTTCGGAAACCGGCTTCATGCGTGGCCGCGCCGAACATGCGGGCAACCGCGCCTACTTCGGCCAGCCGCGCGTGGACGCCGCGCCGCAGAGCCCGATCTTCGCGCCGCTGCAGCGCATCGCCAAGCTGCGCGAAGCCACCCCGGCCCTGCAGCGCGGCCTGCAGGTGAACGAGCGCCTGCAGGGCGATGAAGCGGTGTTCCTGCGCGTGCTGCAGCACGGTGATGTGGCGCAGACGGCGCTGGTGCTGCTGAACAAGGGCGATGCCGCAAAGACGTTCAGCGTGGAGCGCTACCTGCAGGCCGGCACCTGGCGCGATGCGCTGGACGGCGGCGAGCTGAAGGTGAAGGGGCGCCTGCAGACCGAGGTGCCCGCGCACGGGGTGAAGGTCTACCTGCTGGATGCGCAGGTGAAGCAGCCGGCGCTGCAGGCCGAACTGGACAAGGCCATGGCCGACCAGCAGGCACGGGACACGCGGCTGGGGCGCTGAGAGCCCCGCCGGGCATGGCCCGGCGCTACCGCTCTGGTAGGTGCCAACCTTGGTTGGCACGATCGCCCTGGTAGGTGCCAACCTTGGTTGGCACGCTCTTCGCGCAGTCGAGCAAGCTCGACTCTACAATGGGCCCCCCTGATTGCCTGCCGTACCGCCATGACCGACCTTGCCCCGCAGACCCCGATTGAAACCCTGCTGAAGGCGGCCATGGACGGTACCGTGCCGATCCGTGCCTTCATGGAGGCCTTCGTCGCGTCCGAGGTGGTGCTGCTGACCGGCAGCCTGGTGACCCCCGACGGCAGCGGTTTCGACCCGCTGCTGTTCGACAAGCAGGGCACCCTGCACGTGGCTGTGTTCACCGACCCGGTGCGGGTGGGCATCTACAGCCAACAGGCGCCGCACCAGATCCGCTGGCTGATGCTGGACGTGCTGCGCCGCGTTCCGGGCGGCTACGGCGTGGTGATCAACCCCGGCACCTCGCTGGGCTTCGAGGTGTCCCCGAGCGGCGTGGGCGAGATCCTGAAGGACTTCGCGTAGCGTCGAGCTTGCTCGACTGCTCTGGCCTTGCTTCGTAGAGTCGAGCTTGCTCGACTGCTCTGGCTTTGCTTCGTAGCGTCGAGCTTGCTCGACTGCTCTGGCTTTGCTTCGTAGCGTCGAGCTTGCTCGATGGCTCGGCGAAAAACAGTCGAGCAAGCTCGACTCTACGGGTTACCGGTGCAGCGACGATTCGCGCACCACCAGCTTCACCGGAATGCTCAGGCCATCGACCGGCTGGCCGTTGATCAGCGCCAGCAGTTTTTCCACCAGCAGCTGCCCGGCCTGCTTGGTGTCCTGCTGCACGGTGGTCAGCGGTGGCGACACCGAAGCCGCCAGCGGAATATCGTCAAAGCCGGTCACCGCCACGTCCTGCGGCACGCGCAGGCCGCGTTCGCGCAGGGCACGCAGCGCGCCAATGGCGATCAGGTCGCTGGCCGCGCAGATGGCATCGATCGCGCCGCCGCTGCCCAGCAGCTGCAGACAGGCCTCGTAGCCGGAGGCTTCGGTGGTGATCGCATCGTACTGCAGGCCGGGCTCGGCCGTCAGGCCACGTGCCCGCAGCGCTGCCACGTGGCCGCGATAGCGCTCTTCGAATTCGGGGTAATGGCTGGACGCATGGCCGAGGAAGGCGATGCGGCGGCAGCCCTGGTCCAGCAGATGGGCGGTGATGTCATGCCCGCCCTGGAAGTTGTCGCTGCCGATCGAGACGCCGGGCTGGCCGGGCAGGGCCGCGCCCCAGCGCACGAAATGGGTGCCCTGTTCGACCAGCCGCTGCAGGCGGTCGCGCGATTGGTGGTAATCGCCGTAGCCCAGCAGGATGATGCCGTCGGCCTTGTTGCTGTCTTCGTAGTCGGCCTGCCAGTCGGTGGACAGCTGCTGGAAAGACACCAGCAGATCCTGCCCGTGCAGGGCGCAGGCGCGGGTGATCGAGCCCAGCATGGAATGGAAGAACGGGTTGATCAGCGAATCGTCGTTGGTGGGGTCTTCGAAGAACAGCAACGCCAGCGTGCCGGCATTGCGCAGGCGCAGGCTGGAGGCGTTCTTGTCGACCTTGTAGTTCAGCTCGCGGGCGATGCGCAGGATGCGCTCGCGGGTTTCCGCATTCACCATCGGGCTGCCACGCAGGGCGCGCGACACCGTGGGCTGGGACACCCCGGCCAGGTGGGCGATGTCCAGGGAAGTGGCTTTGCCTTTGATCGTCATGGTCCGGGTGGGGAAGAACGGGCGGTGCAGGACGCATGATGCCATGCGTGGGCCCTCGCCGAGACAGGCATTGGCCCGGTCCTGACCGTGCCGCATCTGCCGTGGCCGTGGCGCAGGTCGCGTGCCGCATTGCTGTCTGCATCGAACCGGCCCGATTGCGCGGTGGGCACGTCACGGTGGCCCGCAGATCGCCCGCTCACTCGCCGCAAGTCATTGCCCTGAAACGAGTTTCGCCATTTCCGCTGGCCCGCGGTGGTTGCCGCAGGGCGGGCGCTGGCCGGTGGCGATGTTAAGATGTACCGTTCTTGCATCCCCCAAATTTCACCAAGGGTGGCCCCGGCCACGGCATGCCCGGTCACGGCGTGCTATCACTGGCGGCCTGCCCTTGGACAACGGACGAAGGTACCTATGGCGCGCGGCATCAACAAAGTCATCCTGGTCGGCAATCTCGGCAACGACCCGGACGTGAAGTACACCCAGGGCGGCATGGCGATCACCCGCATCAGCCTGGCCACCACCAGCGTCCGCAAGGACAAGGACGGCAACCAGCAGGAGCGCACCGAATGGCACCGTGTGGTGTTCTTCGGCAAGCTGGGCGAGATCGCTGGCGAATACCTGCGCAAGGGCAGCTCGGTCTACGTCGAAGGCAGCCTGCGCTATGACAAGTACACCGGTCAGGATGGCGTGGAAAAGTACTCCACCGACATCATTGCCGATGAAATGCAGATGCTGGGCGGCCGCGGTGACGGCGGCGGTGGCGGCGGTGGTGGCAACTACGGCGGCGACCGTCCGCAGCGCCAGCAGGCGCCGCGCCAGGAGTACGGCGGCGGTGGCGGCGGCCAGCGTGGCGGCCAGGGCGGTGGTTATGGCAACCAGGGCGGTGGCAACCAGGGTGGCGGCTACGGCAACCAGGGCGGCAACCAGGGGGGCGGCTATGGCAACCAAGGCGGCAACCAGCGCCCGCAGCCGCAGCAGGCACCGCCGATGGACGACTTCGCTGACGACGATATTCCGTTCTGATCGAACGCGCGTCTGCAGCAGAAAAGAAAGCCCCGCTTATGCGGGGCTTTTCTTTTTCCACGATGTCATCGCGGTGGTGCCCCGCAGCATGCGCTTTCGTGCACCGCGTCTTGCAAAAAAAATACTTCCTCCCGTATGGTGCAATCGATTGCATTGCAGTGAATCGATTGCGTTTGCTACCGGTTGGGAGGCCGGGAAGTGGATGGCCATTCATTCAAGCGGACCGGCACCGGCGCCGGGGTTCACCCGCCGGGACGCGTTGCGCGTTGCACTTGCCGGGAGCGTGGGGCTGGGCATTGCCGCTGCGGGCGCATTGCCTGTCGTTGCCGGTGCTGTACCCCTCAACGGCCATCTGAAACACTCGGTCGCCCGCTGGACTTTCCCGCAGTTGTCGGTCGCCCAGCTGTGCCAGACCGTGAAGGGCCTCGGCTTTGCCGCCATCGACCTGGTCGGCCCGGAGGACTGGCCCACCCTGAAGGCCCATGGCGTCTACAGCTCGATGTGCAACGGCGCCGAGCTGGGCCTGACCAAGGGCTTTGCCGGCCGCGAATTCCACGATGAACTGGTGGCGCGCTACACGCGGCACATCGATCGGGTGGCCGATGCCGGCTATCGCAACCTCATCTGCTTTTCCGGCAACCGCAATGGCATGGACCCGCTGCAGGGCATGGCCAATGCAGAAGCCGGGCTCAAGCGCATCCTCGGCCATGCCGAGAAGCGCGGTGTCGTGCTGGTGATGGAGCTGCTGAACTCCCGGGTCGATCATCCCGACTATCTGTGCGACCACTCCGACTGGGGCGTGGCGCTGTGCCAGCGGCTGGGCTCGGACAACTTCGGCCTGCTCTACGACATCTACCACATGCAGATCATGGAGGGCGACATCATCGCCACCATCGGTCGGCACCATGCCCACTTCAAGCACTACCACACCGCGGGCGTGCCTGGCCGGCACGAGATCGGCGACCAGCAGGAACTGAACTATCCGGCCATCTGTCGCGCGATCGGCGACACCGGTTTTGATGGGTATCTGGCCCAGGAATTCATGCCTGCCGCGCCCGATCCCGTTGGCTCATTGCGCGAGGCGATCCGTCTCTGCGACGTCTGAAACGATATCCACCCAGGTGATAGACCCATGGCAGATAATCATTACGACGCCATCGTTGTTGGCTCGGGAATCAGTGGCGGTTGGGCAGCGAAGGAACTGACCGAGAAAGGTCTGAAGGTGCTGATGCTGGAACGCGGGCGCAACATCGAGCACGTGAAGGACTACGTCAATGCGATGAAGGAGCCGTGGGATTTCCCCCATCGAAACCGGCCGACCCAGGCGATGAAGGCGGCCTTTCCGGTGTTGATGCGCGACTACGCCCTGGCCGAGAACCTGGAGGGCATGTGGGCCGACGAACAGGACTCGCCCTACATCGAGACCAAACGCTTCGACTGGTTCCGCGGCTACCACGTCGGCGGGCGCTCGCTGATGTGGGGGCGGCAGAGCTATCGCTTTTCCGATCTGGATTTCGAGGCGAACCTCAAGGAAGGCATCGCCACGGACTGGCCGATCCGCTATGCCGACATCGCGCCGTGGTACGACCACGTGGAGAAATTCGCCGGCATTGCAGGCACGCGTGAGGGGCTGGACGTGCTGCCCGACGGTGAGTTCCTACCGCCGATCCCGCTGAACATTGTCGAGAAGGACGTGGCCGCGCGCATCCAGAAAGCCTTCGGCGGCACGCGCCACATGATCCACTCGCGTACCGCCAACATCACCCAGCCGATGCCCGGGCAGGGCCGGGTCAATTGCCAGTACCGCAACAAGTGCATTCTGGGCTGCCCCTTCGGTGCCTATTTCTCCACCCAGGCAGCGACGCTGCCGGCGGCGATGAAGACCGGCAACCTGACATTGCGGCCGTTCTCGATCGTCAAGGAAGTGCTCTACGACAAGGACCGCAAGCGCGCGCGTGGCGTGCAGGTCCTCGACGCCGAGACGGGCCAGACCTACGAGTACACCGCCAAGGTCATCTTCCTCAACGCCTCGTCGTTCAATTCGACCTGGCTGCTGATGAACTCGGCCACCGATGTCTGGGAAGGGGGCCTGGGTTCCTCGTCCGGCGAGCTGGGGCACAACGTGATGGACCATCACTTCGGTGCGGGCGCTTCGGGGCGCGTGGAAGGCTACGACGACAAGTACTACTTCGGTCGCCGCCCCTGCGGCTTCTACATACCGCGCTTCCGCAACGTGGCGGCGGACAAGCGCGGCTATCTGCGCGGGTTCGGCTACCAGGGCGGCGCCAGTCGCAATGGCTGGTCGCGCGAGATCGCCGAGCTGAATGTCGGCGTGGACCTGAAGGAAGCGTTGAGCCTGCCCGGTGACTGGCGCATCGGCATGACCGGCTTCGGCGAAATGCTGCCGCACCACGACAACACGATCCGCCTGGACCACGACCGCAGGGACAAGTGGGGGCTGCCGGTGCTGGCGATGGATGTCGCGATGCGCGCAAACGAGAAGGCGATGCGCAAGGACATGGCCGCCGATGCCGCCGAGATGCTGGAAGCGGCCGGGGTCAAGGACGTGGAGATGCACGACAACGACTATGCCCCGGGCAAGGGCATCCACGAAATGGGCACCGCGCGCATGGGCCGTGATCGGAAGACGTCGGTCCTCAACGCCAACAACCAGGTCTGGGATGCACCCAACGTCTATGTCACAGACGGTGCCTGCATGACCTCCAGTGCGTGCGTGAACCCGTCGCTGACCTACATGGCGCTGACCGCGCGGGCGGCCGATCACGCGGTGCGCGAACTGAAAGCGGGGAACCTGTGATGGACCGCCGTGAACTGTTGAAGATGATTGTTGCGGCCACCGGCGCGGCCATGGTCGGCCTGCCTGCGCTGGCCAGCGGCAAGCTGCCAGCGGCCGCAGCGGGCGTCCCTTTTACCGACGCCGAGATTGCCACGCTCGATGAGATCGCCGAGACCATCCTGCCACGCACGCAGACGCCTGGCGCGAAGGACGCGGCCACCGGCGCCTTCATGGCGCGGTTCGTGACCGACTGCTACACCGCACGGCAGCAGGCCACGTTCCGTGCCGGCCTGGCCGACATCGAAAAGCGCGCCGGCGGAAGTTTCGTCGCCCTTGCACCCCAGGCGCGCACCGAACTGCTGCGCACGCTGGATGCCGAGGCCCGCAAGCGCGCCGTGGAGGTAAGCGAGACCGGTACCGCCGAAGCCGCGAAGGCGATGCCGCATCCGTTCACCATGATCAAGCAACTGGCCATTTTCGGCTTCTTCACCTCTAAGCCGGGCGCGACCGAAGTACTGCACTACGTCGCCGTGCCGGGACGCTACGATGGCGACATGGCCTACGCGCCAGGTACGCCGGCGTGGGCCACCAGCTGATGGAGCATGACAGGATGATCAGACCTTTCTTGATGGCGGCGGGGGTGCTGGCGGCGGTGCCGGTGTTCGCGCAGGCCGGTGCCGAGCGCGATCCGGCGAAGACCGAGGTATGGGCGCCGGTGCCTGCCGTCGCAACACCAATTGGCGCGGCGCCGTCCGATGCGATCGTGCTGTTCGATGGCACGGATGTGTCCGCCTGGGAGGCCGAGCAGGGTGGTCGCGTGCCGTGGACGGTGGCCGGCGGTGCGATGACCGTGGTGCCGGGCAGCAAGGGCATCCGCACCCGGCAGCGCTTCTGCGACATGCAGCTGCACGTCGAGTGGCGCAGCCCCACCGAAACCCAGGGTTTCGACGGCCAGGACCGCGGCAACAGCGGCATCTTCCTGCAGGAGCGCTACGAGCTGCAGGTGCTCGACAGCCATGACAACCCGACCTACGCCAATGGCCAGGCCGGTTCGATCTACAAGCAGGCCATGCCGCTGGTGAATGCCTCGCGCGCGCCGGGCCAGTGGCAGGTGTACGACATCATCTGGAAGGCGCCGCGCTTCTCGGCCGGTGGCGGGCTGGCCTCGCCGGCGCGCATCACCGTGCTGCATAACGGCGTGCTGGTGCAGAACGACACCGTGCTTGCCGGCCTGACCGAATACATCGGTGCGCCGTCGTACTCGCCACATGGATGCGCGCCGCTGTATCTGCAGGAGCACGCGTCCAAGGTCAGCTACCGCAACATCTGGGTGCGCGAGCTGTAACGCCCGCGCCTACTTCGCCAGGAAGCTGGCGATGTCGTCGATCTCCTGCGCGGACAGCTGCGGGAAGGGTGGCATCAGCCCGCCGCCCTTGCTGATCTTTTCCTTGATCTGGGCAGGCGGCAGCCGCTTGCCGATGTCGGTCAGCGCAGGGAACGCGCCGGGCATGCCCGCACGGTCCGCGCCGTGGCAGGCCACGCAGTTTGTCGCGTACAGCTTGGCACCGGCAGCGGGGTCTTCCTTGCACCAGGCGGGCAGCGCAGCCGTCGCCGCGCACAGGGTCAGGGCCAGGGTCAGGGCAGTTTTCAAGCGGGGCTCCTTGGCGGGCTAGCGCGATGCGCGGGCGGGCAGGCGGACGGTGAGGTGCTTGCGCAGGTAGTCGGCGCCGGTCTGGATCACCTTTGCCGGATCACGGGGCTGGTCGTGCTCGACGATGTACCAGCGCACGCCGGCATCGGCCGCGGCCGGCAGGATCGCGTTCCAGTCCAACACCCCCTGGCCGACGGCGGCGAATCCGCCTTCGTCTTCGGCCTGGCCCGTGGCGGCGTTGTCCTTGGCGTGCACGGCGAACAGGCGGCCGCGGAACTTGCCCAGCATCACCGCCGGGTCATGGCCCGAACGCGCCACCCAGGCCAGGTCCAGCTCGGTCTGCAGGTCGGGACCTGCAGCGTCGAACAGCAGTTCCAGTCCGGTGCGGCCGTCGAAGTCGACCAGCTCGAAATCATGGTTGTGGTAGGCCAGGCGCATGCCCTTGGCCTGCACTTGTTTGGCGATGCGCCCCAGTTCCTGGCCCAGCGCGGTCCAGCCTGCGGCATCGCTCGGGCGGTCCTTGCTGTCCAGGTAGGGCACCACCAGCGTGGTGTTGCCGATGGCGCGGTTGAAGGCCACCACGTTGTCCAGGTCATTGCGCAGGTCGGCCAGTGCCGTGTGGGACGAGATGGCCCGGATGCCGTACTTGTCCAGCAGCTGCTTCAGTTCGGCGGCGCTGACGTTCTGCGTGCCGACCGTTTCCACCGCCTGCACGCCCGCGTCGTGGACGATCTCCAGTTGCTGGTCGAGCGAGCCGGCATTGCGCAGGGTGTACATCTGCACCGCGATGGGCGTGCGCGCATCGTCGGTCTGCGCGGCGAACGCGGGCAGGGCAGTGAACAGCAGCAGTGCCACGGTCGCGATCCTTCCTGTTGATGCCTTCATCGGTGCATGCTCCCGGGGTTCATTCAATGGTGGCCCAGGCGCGCGACCGGGCCGATGCGATGACGCGTTCGACGATCAGCGCCGAGCGCAGGCCGTCTTCGAAGGTGGGCAGGCCCTGCGGCCGCTCGCCGTCGATGGCGCGGTAGGTGTCGGCGACGAACGCCTCGAAGCACTGGGCGTAGCCCTGCGCATGGCCGGGCGGCAAGGCCGACAGCCGGCGTTGCTCGGCGCTGCCGGCACCCGGGCCGCGCACGAAGGTCTCCTCGCGCTGGTCGGGCCGACCGATCCACAGGCGCTCGGGATCTTCCTGGTTGAAGGCCACGCTGGCGTTGGCACCGTCGATCTCGAACCAGAGGCGGTTGTGGCGCCCGGCCGATACCTGGCTGACGGTCAGCGACGCGAGCGTGCCTGCGCCGGTACGGAACATCGCCGTGGCCACGTCCTCACTGGACACCGCCTGCGTCGCGCCGCCTGCCGCCGGGGTGCTGAAACTCTGCGCGCCCGCGGCGCTGCGCTCGGCGATCACCGTGGCGAAGGCCGCACTGACCTCGGCGAAGCGCTCGCCGCTGACCCATTCCACCAGATCGCACCAGTGCGAGCCGATGTCGGCGAACACGCGCGAGGTGCCGCCCAGCACCGGGTCGACGCGCCAGTTGTTGCTGGCAGGGTCCAGCAACCAGTCCTGCAGGTAGCTGCCGTGGATGAGATGCAGCGGGCCGAGGTCACCGGCGGCGATGCGCGCGCGTGCTTCCCGCACCACCGGGTGGTAGCGATAGACGAACGGCACCGTAGCCACCCGTCCGCTGGACGCGGCCTGCGCGGCCATTGCCTGCGCATCGGCCAGGGTGGTGGCCAGCGGCTTCTCGCAGACCACGTGCTTGCCGGCGGCCAGTGCGGCCTGCGCCATGGGCCGATGCAGGTGGTTGGGCGTGCACACATGCACGACCTGCACCTGTGGATCGGCGACCACGTCGTCGATATCGCGGTAGGCGCGCGCGACATTCCACGCCTGCGCGACGTCGCGCGCGCGCTGCGGCGTGGACGCAGCGACGCCGCGTACCTCGGCACCGGCCAGCAGGGCGGCGCGGCGATGCACCGCCGCGATCATGCCGGTGCCAATGATGGCGATTCCAAGCTTGGGCATCGGCGGCGGTCCTCAGTGCGTGGTGGGCGCCGCCGCGACGGCGGGGCGGTCGCGGAACAGCAGCAGGAAGGCAATCAGCACCACCAGTGCGACGCCGGCGGGGAACAGCCAGATCTGCTGCCAGTCGGGGCCCGCGGCGGTGGTGTAGTGCTCCACCACCGCGCCGGACAGGAACGTGCCGATCAACATGCCCACGCCGTAGGTGGCCAGGGTGATGAAGCCCTGGGCGCTGCTGCGCGCGGCCGGACCGGCGTGTGCATCGGTGTAGATCTGCCCGGTGACGAAGAAGAAGTCGTAGCAGATGCCGTGCAGCACGATGCCGATCACCAGCAGCGAGAAGCCGCCACCGGCATCGCCGAAGGCAAACAGCGCATAGCGCAGCACCCAGGCGGCCATGCCCACCGCCAGCATGGTCTTCACCCCCAGCCGCACGAACAGGAACGGCATGGCCAGCATCAGCAGCACTTCGGACACCTGGCCCAGCGACTGCAGCCCGGCCGCACCGTGCACGCCCAGATCGTTGAGATAGGGATTGGTGAAGTTGTAGTAGAACGACAACGGAATGCAGATGGCGATGGAGGCCAGGAAGAACACCAGGTAGGCGCGCGATTTCAGCAGGCGCAGCGAATCCAGGCCGAGGATCTGCCCGAGCCCCGCGTCGCGCTGCTGCGCCAGCGGCGGCGTGTGCGGCAGGGTGAAGGCGTACAGGCCCAGCACCAGCGATGCCAGCGCCGCCATCCGGAACGTCAGTTCAAGGCGGTGCGCCTGTTCCCAGCCCAGCCAGCCGATCAGCACGCCGGCGATGATCCAGCCGATGCTGCCGGCCACACGCACCAGCGGGAACTGCTTTTCCGGCGACTGCATGTGCCGCATCGCCACGCTGTTGGCCAGCGCCAGCGTCGGCATGAACAGCAGCATGTAGCCCATCACGCAGGCGGAGAACGTACTGAAACTGGTGGCCGTGGAGGCCAGCCACATCAGCACCGCGCCGGCCAGGTGCAGCACCGCCAGGATGCGCTGCGCGGCGAAATAGCGATCGGCGATCAGGCCGACCAGGAAGGGGGCGACGATCGCACCGATGGACTGGCTGAGGAAGGCGGTGGCCACCTGGCTGGCGCTGGCGTGCAGCGGCCCCTGGACCAGATAGGTGCCGAGGGTCACGAACCACGCTCCCCAGATGAAGAACTGCAGAAACATCATCGCGCCCAAGCGCGACATGGCGTGCGTCATGGCTTGCCCTCCCGGGGCGGTGTCGGCTCAGATTCCCAGCATGCGGTGCAGTGATGCGGCGTCGGTGCCACTGTCGGCGAAGTCATCGAAGGCGCGCTCGGTCACCCGGATGATGTGGTCGCGGATGAAGGCGGCGCCCTCCCGTGCGCCGTCCTCGGGATGCTTCAGGCAGCACTCCCATTCCAGTACCGCCCAGCCGGGGAAGTCGTACTGTGCGAACTTCGAGAAGATGCCCTTGAAGTCGACCTGTCCATCGCCCAGCGAGCGGAACCGGCCCGGGCGATCGATCCAGTCCTGGTAGCCGCCATACACGCCGCTGCGGGCACTGGCGTGGTATTCGGCGTCCTTCACGTGGAAGATGCCGATGCGCGCGTGATAGCGGTCGATGAAGCCCAGGTAGTCCATCTGCTGCAGCAGCAGGTGGCTGGGGTCGTACAGGATCTTCGCGCGGGGGTGGTGGTCGACCACGTCGAGGAAGCGCTCGAAGGTGGCGCCGTCGTGCAGGTCTTCGCCCGGATGGATCTCGAAACACAGGTCCACGCCGCAGGCATCGAAGGCATCCAGGATCGGGCGCCAGCGGCGGCCCAGTTCGGCGAAGGCTTCGTCCACCAGACCGGCCGGGCGCTGCGGCCAGGGGTAGAGGTAGGGCCAGGCCAGCGCGCCGGAGAAGGTGGCATGTGCGGTCAGCCCCAGGCGCTGGCTGGCCTGGGCGGCCAGCAACAGCTGGTCGACGGCCCAGGCCTGGCGGGCGGCAGGATCGCCGCGCAGGGCGGGCGGTGCGAATCCGTCAAACAGGCTGTCATAGGCGGGGTGGACGGCGACCAGCTGCCCCTGCAGGTGGGTGGACAGTTCGGTGATCTGCACACCGTGCCCGGCCAGCATGGCGGCGACGTCATCGCAGTAGGCCTGGCTGCGCGCCGCTTCGGCCAGGTCGAACAGGTGGGGCGCGGTGGTGGGCACTTGTACGCCAGAATAGCCCAGGCCCGCGGCCCATCCGGCCAGCGTGTCCAGCCGATCAAAAGGAGCGTGGTCGCCGATGAACTGCGCCAGGAAAAGCGCCGGACCCTTGAGCGTCTTCAAGGTGATTCACCCTGCATGCAATCGATTGCATTACCCTAGCATGGGCTTTCCGCAGAACCGTTGTGCAGTGCACAGCCACAACCAGAGCTGACCCCATGGCCACCATCTATGACATCGCAAAGCACGTGGGCGTGTCCGCCGGCACGGTGTCGCGGGCCCTGTCGCGGCCGGACAAGGTTCTGCCCGCCACCCGGGCGCGCATCGAACAGGCGGCCGCCAAGCTGGGCTACGTGCCCAACACGGTGGCCCGGACGCTGAAGACCCAGCGCAGTGGCAAGATCCTGGTGACCGTGCCGGACATCGCCAATCCGTTCTTCGCCCAGATCCTGCAGGGGGCCGAAGATGCGGCGCAGGCTGCCGGCTACGCCGTGCTGCTGGGGGATACCCAGCACCAGCCCGACCGCGAGGAGCGCTACGCTCAGATGCTCCGACGCAACGAGGCCGACGGCCTGATCGTGCTCGGCCATCGCCTGCCGCCCACCGCGCGCGAGATCGTGCAGGCGCTGGGCGCGGCCGCACCGGTGGTCAATGGCTGCGAATTTGATCCCGCGCTGGGCATTCCCAGCGTGCACATCGACAACGCCGCCGCCGCGCGCGCAGTGATGGAGCACCTGTATGCACTCGGCCATGAGCGGATCGCCGTGGTCGGCGGTCCGCCTGACAACCCGTTGCACCAGCAGCGGCTGGAAGGCGTGCGCGCGGCCGGCAAGGCGCGCGGCCGGTTGCGCGGCTTGAGCGTTGTACCCGGTGATTTTTCGCTGGAGTCCGGTCATGCGGCGGCCGCGGCACTGCTCGCGCGTCCGCACGCGCCCACCGCGGTGTTCTGCTTCAGCGATCAGATGGCACTGGGTGCGCTCTCGGCATGCCGCGATCTGGGCATCCGCGTGCCGGACCAGGTGTCCATCGTCGGCTTCGACGATCTGGCCTCGTCGCGCTTCCTGACGCCGCCGCTGACCACCATCCGCCAGCCGATGCGGGACATCGGGGCGCGTGCGGTCGGCCTGCTGCTGGCCATCATCGAGCGCATCGATGTTCCGCTGCAGCAGACGCTGGATTTCAGCCTGATGCTGCGCGGGTCGACGGGGGCGCCCGAGCCCCGGTGAGGGCAGGGCTACTTGTCAGGACGCAATGAAAGGTGCCGGCGGAATGTTGCATCCGGGGCGCGGCTCCGGTCAGGCGGAAACAGCGACATCAGGCCGGCCGCCACCGCCTTTGGGCGCATCTGCACTCCGATTCCGGAGGCTTCTTCTATGTCCACCTGGCTGACCGTTCCATCCGGTTTGATGTGCATGATCCACACCAGTTCACCGTCATAGCGATCCGGCGGGATCGATGAATCGTAGTTTGGCCTGCCAAGCACGTAGGGCATCCCCGGGGTCGTATGTTCGATCAGGTCGTCAACGGTGTCGAAGACATCGATACTGCGCTCACCGATCACCCGTTCCTGGCCATTCAGAAGAATTCTGTAGGTCCACTTGCCGGCGCTTGCCGTATCGGGAAGGTCCGCGGAAAAGCATCGCTTGCTGCCGTCCACGTCGGGATACGTCCTGCTGCTGACCAACGCTCCGGATTGATCCACTGCCTGCAGTTCCATGCTCGTTACCGCGATTTCGGCATTCATGATTGCGACGCAGACCTGGTGATCAAAGCGCTTGTCCAACGCGAATGAGCGGGTCTCCTGCCTGGCGATGGCGCCCGTCGGTGTCTTCGACCAGAGAAACTCGATGTAGGCGTCCGGGCTTGGCGTTGGTGCGCTCTGCGCTGTAGCCGTGATGGACAGCAGCAGTGACGTCAGCAGGAAGTTGGCTTGGCGCATGGGCGGCTCTCAGAAAAGACCAATGCCTGGCGGTAGGGAATGCCCCGCCGCCAGGCAGGCGTGCGCGCATCACATGCTGGCACGCAGTTCAGCAGACTGGATCAGACGCTGGGGTTGGTGGTGCCCGGCGGATCGCTCTTCGGGGTGCTTGTCTGATTGTCCACCCAGCTATCGGTCGGTTGCGAGGTGCCGTTACCAGTGCCGCCGCTCACACGCATCACTTCTTCCTGCGAGAGAATACGTCCGAGTACACGACCTTCGGATGCCTGGACACCCTGAACGACAGACTTCTTGAACATGAACTTCTCCTTGTTGGTGGCGGCGGTTGCCGCGCGTCAGCCGCAGGTAACTCTGCAGCTGCGATGGTCACGAGATAATGATGACCATTCGCTCCGTGTGCTTGCCTGCTGCAAGCAAAAATCCTTTCCCTCTATTTCGAGATTAACCCATGCTTATGCGCGGAATTTGTGACTTGCTTCAAACTTAATGGTGCGCGCGGCTGGCTGTACGCGAACTCTGCACTTCCAATCTCAAGGAACTGGCAAAACGCATCCAGCAGCGGAAGATCCGGGCACCACGACTCGATGAAGAGAAACTGTCCTGCTTCATTGACCTCCATGAAGCACCATTCGCCATCCGGCGTCACAATGAAGTCGAAGCCGCCACTGACGATCCTGAGTCGTGCCATCAAGGCGATGCACGCGTGCTTCACCCCTTCGGGCATATGTGCCGGTTCGCAGCGCTGGATGGAGCGCTGATCCAGGCGCCAGTCCATGTCGCCGCTCTGCAGTTGCGAGGACTCGATGCGGATGGCAAAGCAACTCGTGCCGAAAAACTGCGCGCGCACCTCGTAAGATTTTGCGATCTTTTCCTGGAAAATACCTGGCGTCGCGCGCAGCAGGCGATCAGCGGGCAGGTCTTCAGCGGTAACCCCGGCGGTATAGGTCTTGCGTACCACCCCGTCTTCATCCCAGATGTGGCCGCCGAGGGGTTTATAGATGCACGCACGGTCGCCAGAGAGGAACTGGCGGATGTCATCCGGATCATTGCTGATTATCGTGCGGGGAATGTAAAGCCCTACGTCCTGTGCATGACGCAGCTGGCGAGCCTTCGATTCACAAAGAAGCGAGGACGAGTGAGGGTTGACCCAGAATGCGTTGGCGAACGCCTCCGGATGGGACCGCTCGGACATCCGCAGCTCCTCCGTTGAAAATTCTTCGTCAAGAGGGTCGATGTAGGGCGGCGCCGACAGGATGCGCCTGCGCCTGTGCCATACCACGTCCACATCATCGGAGAAGATGTTCTCAGTCCGGGTATGAAGTACCGCATGTAGCCTGCCTTCGGAGAAGCTGAGCGTGCTGCTGCTGGCATCGGGTACATCGTTTCCCCGCCACTCCATCACCCGGTTTCCCCGTCCACGCAGCGCGTGGCCAACCACTGCCGCGTGGAAGTCTCCGTCGATCGTGTGGATCAGGATGGTTCGCGGCTCGCTGCATTGTGCAGCATGAAATCCGTTTTCCTGTGCATGGTCACTCAAGGTCTCTGCATCCTTCATCAGGGTGAGGCGGACTGAAGCAGGGCGGTGTCACGCGCTTCCACGCGGGCGAAAGAAGTCAGGTCGACGACCCGTTTCGCGCTGGCGATGGTCTCCTGGCGGTGCGCGAAGATGATTCGAGTTGCCGCCAGACTGGCGACGTGATGATTGATGATCTGCTCCGTCCTTGCGTCGAGATGGCTGGTGGCCTCGTCGAGTATGAGAATCACCGGCTTCTTGTAGAAAGCGCGTGCCAGCAGCAGACGCTGCTGCTGTCCACCTGACAGCGCCGCGCCCATGTCCCCGACCAGTGATTCGTAGCCCATGGGGAGCGCCGCGATATCGCGATGGATGTCGGCGGTGGTTGCGGCTTCGATGACGGCGTCCAGGGACGCGGCATCATCAAAGAATGCGATGTTGTCTGCGATGGTGCCTGCAAAGAGGGCGTCGTCCTGCATGACCACGCCTAACAGATCGCGGTACTTCGCAATCCCGAAAGAGCGGATGTCAATGCCATCAATCTCGATGGATCCCTCAGAGGGTTCGAGCAGGCCGACCATCAAGCGGGCCAGCGTGCTTTTGCCGTAGCCGCTGGGGCCGACGATGGCAACCGATTCACCTTCATTGAACTCTACCGACACATTGCGGAACACCCAGGGGTCCGCGGGGGAGTATCTGAAACCAAGGTTTCGCAGCCGGATGCGCGGGCGCGGCGTCTGCCCACTGTGGGTGCTTTGCACGTGCTGTTCCTGCTCTGCCAGTGCTATGTCCGCAATGCGTTCGGCATGCAGTTTCAACATGCGGAACTCGACGATCTTGTCGACCAGCCCGCCGGTCTTCTGTGAGAACTGGTCGGCATATGCGACGAAGGCAATAAGCATGCCGGCGGAGAACTCGCCCATCATCACCATGTGTGCGCCAAGAGCGATGATCAGTACGCGCTGCAGGGCAAAGATGGTGTTTCCCATCACGCCAAAGCCCAGCGTATGCCGCTGGACCTGCATTGCACGCTTGTTTGCCTCCATCGTTGCACTGGCCAGTCGCGCGCGGCGCAGGGACTGCTTGTTGCCGAGTTTGATGGCCTGGATGCCGCGAACGGATTCCATGAGCTCGCTCTGCTGGTTTGCCCAATAGACCAGTTGCTCTTCGGTGAGGTGCCACAGGCGTTTGTACAGCAGCCAGCGGGTAGCGACATACAGTGCGACCATGGCGCCCACGAGCAGTGTGAGCTTGGCGCTGTAGAGGCAGATGATCACCAGCGCGAGCAGGCCCATTACGCCGTCGAGCACCGCCTCGACGAAACTTCCGGTCAACGTATTCTGGATGGCGTGGACGGACGAGAACCGCGAAAGCACATCGCCCATGTGGCGCTTCTGGAAGAACGCCAAGGGAAGCCTGAGTAGGTGACTGAAGAGGTTCGCAATCCATTCGGTGTTGAGCGCCGCTCCCAGCCAGCTGATGATCCACGCGCGGACCAGTTGCAATGCCGCCGAAATGAGCAGGACGAGCGTGAAGCCCATCGTCATGACGACCAGAAGGCTGCGGTCGGTCGACAGGATGACGTGATCGATGACCCACTGTGCCTGGAAGGGCAACGTCAGGGCCATAACCTCGATGGCAAGTGCCAGGCCGAGCAGCTGGATGATCGATCCTCGCAGCCCGGGCATGTCGCCCGCCAGGCGGCGGAGGCTGATGGACCGGCTTTCCCTGATCGGGGTGAATCCCGCGCGTGGATTCAGCTCCAGCAGTACACCGGTGAAGTGCCTTCCCGCTTCAGCCATCGTCACCTGGCGTGCTCCCTTGGCGGGATCATGTATCTCCAGTCCACGTGCAGTCACGCGCTTGAGGACAACAAAATGCGTCATGTCCCAGTGCAGGATACAGGGCAGGCGTGCATCGGCCAGGTCTTCGAGGGCGACCTTGATGGGGCGCGACTCAAGCTCCAGCGCGTCAGCGACCTGCATCAGGCTTGCCAGGTTCATGCCTTTCAGTGACGTGTCGAAACGCCTGCGCAGGCTGGATAGATCAAGGTCGTGTCCATGGTAGTTGGCCACCATCGCCAGGCACGCCAGTCCGCACTCAGCGGCTTCAGACTGATGGATCATGGGCAGCCGGCGCGCTTGTATCCACGCGGAGAATGCCGAAGTGCTCATGTTGGATCCACGGCCTTGGCCCCTGTTTCGCTACGGTTGATCGAGAGGCTGTACAGGGGGTCGAAGATCCATTCGATCAGGCGCCGGCTTTCGAGGCTGATGTCTGCTTCCAGCGCCATGCCGGGACGAAGCTTCTCCTCCTTGCCATAGACAGGGATTTCCTGGCTCACCAGTGCAACTTCCACACGGTAGCGCGGTGCTGTGACGCTTGTCCCCAGCAGCCGCGCCTGGGCATCTGGTGGCGTAGCGCTCCGCGAGACAGACATGACCGTGCCGCGCTGCTGCCCGAATTTCTGGAACGGGTACGCCGCGTAGCGGATAGTGACAGGCTTTCCAATGTCCACGAATCCGATCGCACTGGATGGCAGCCAGAGTTCTGCAAGCAGCGGTGATTTGTCGGGTACAACGCTCAGCGTGGTCTGCCCGGCCGAGACTGCTTGCCCCGGCTTGATAAGTACATTGGTCACGGTGCCGGCGACCTGCGCGCGCAACACCACTGCGGTAAGTGCAGCGTTCTCTGCCAACGACTGCTCCACGTCTGCCAACTGACGATCTGTCTGGTTCTGAAGGCTCTTCAGGTTCGGCTCGAGCTGCGACAGCGCGGATGTCGCCTCGCTGATCTGCTGTTCAAGCTGTCGAAGCTGCGTTTCGAGATCGATCTGGTTGGCACGGTGCGCAAGCGCAGCGTCGCGCTGCTGGAGCAGTTGGTAGCGGCTGACGATGCCGGCTTCTTCCACGCGCAGCCATTGTTGATACAGTTCATCGGCGCTGTCGGCTCGCTGCATCTGAAGGCTTGCCTGTCGTGATTTTTCCGCGGCCTGTGTGCGCAGGTTGGTCAGGCGGCCATGGATCTCTTCACGTTGAATCGTCCCAAGATCACGTTGCAACGTCAGATCCGAGCGGAGCCGCGTCTGCTTGGCGTGCAACTGCGCCGCCACCAGGGTCTGTGTTTCTCCCAGTGCGACGCTGTCCTGGGCGAGGTTGATCTCGACGAGTGGCTGGCCCGGCACGACCGCCTGGCCTTCCCGCACAAGTACCCTGGACACGATGCCGGCGCCCATCGGGCTGGTGACGATCAGTCCGTTCGCCGGTACGAGCACGCCCTGCACGCGCTCGTGTCGCGTGTAGCGACCGGCCACAAGCAGGCAGAGAATGCTTAGTGCGGAAACGATGCCGATTACAAAGAATGCCCAGCCGAAGCGGGGTGGGCGGAGGCTCACCTTGCCAAGCTTCTCATCGCGCCTGGCGTCCAGCACTTCATTTCGAAACAGCCCGTCGGACATCCATTGCCCTCATGCAGTAGCGACTGAACCAGCGCGATGCTTCCTTGATGCCGGACGTGATTGATAGCACCGCCGGCGCGGCAGTGTCAATTTGCTGTGGCTGCGTGCGGCAGCAGTGGGCGGGAGAATGTCAGGCGCGCGATCGCGGACCTTCAACTGCGAGGCGTTCCGTGCTCCAACGGCTTCGCCAGGCGGGACCGGACTCCCTTCCTTGCCGCCGGTGAAAGCGCGGCGGGGCGCGTCCGGTCAGTAGCGGGTCCGTTCATTGAACCGTGCCTTCAGGTTTGCTGCAGAAGCTGGTGGCGCATCCACTACCATGGGCCATCCCGCCGGAATGCACCGCCATGAACGACGCCGTCCTTGCCCTGCCCAGGCCCCCCAACGCGCGCATCGCCGCCTGGCTGCTGATGCTGCTGGGCATGTGGCTGGCGCTGAAGCTGGGCCTGGTGGTTACCCTGCTGTCGGGCCTGCTGGTGTTCCAGCTGACCCACGTGCTGGCCAACACCGTGGAAGGCAAGCTGCCGCCGGGTCGCGCGCGCGCATTCGCGGTCATCCTGCTGTCGGCGGTCATCATCGGCGCGCTGGTGCTGGCCGGCATCGGCGTGGCCTCGTTCTTCCGCAACGAGACCGGTGGCCCGGACGTGCTGCTGGCACGGCTGATGGATATCCTCAACACCTCGCGCCACCAGGTGCCGGCGCTGCTGCAGCCCTATATTCCCGAAGACCTGACGCGGCTGCGCGAGGCGCTGAACGAATGGGCCGCCGAGCACCAGCGGCAGCTGGGCGTGGCCGGTACGTCGGTGGTGCAGGTGGGCGTGCGCGTGCTGATCGGCATGGTGCTGGGCGCGATGATCGCCCTGTACGACGAGCTGCCGCTGCCGAAGATGGGCCCGCTGGCGCAGGAGCTGGTCGGCCGCACCACGCGCCTGGCCGTGGCGTTCCGCCAGGTGGTGTTCGCCCAGGTGAAGATCTCGCTGCTCAACACGGTGTTCACCGCGGTGTTCCTGCTGGGCGTGCTGCCGCTGTTCGGCGTGCACCTGCCGCTGTCGAAGACGCTGGTGCTGATCACCTTCCTGGCCGGCCTGCTGCCGGTGGTGGGCAACATCATTTCCAACACCGTCATCACCATCGTGGCCCTGTCGGTGTCGTTCTACGTGGCGGTGGCGGCGCTGTTGTACCTGATCGTCATCCACAAGCTGGAGTACTTCCTCAACGCGCGCATCGTCGGCGGTGAGATCCAGGCCCGTGCGTGGGAACTGCTGCTGGCCATGCTGGTGATGGAAGCGGCCTTCGGCCTGGCCGGGCTGGTGGCCGCACCGGTGTTCTACGCGTATGTGAAGCGCGAACTGCTGGACCAGCGCTGGATCTGATCCCGGCCGGGCCCACGCGTGAAATCGGCCACGACGGACCTGCACGCCCGCCTTACCTGCGCGGGTGGACGCTGGGCGCATGCCCCCGGAGACCGAACCATGACCACGCTGACCCTGCCCGAACTGGCGAAGAAAATGGCTGGCATCGATTTTGCGATGCTGCAGACCCATGCCGCCGGCGAGATCGATGGCCGCCCGATGAGCAACAACGGCGACGTCGACTACGACGGTGACAGCTGGTTCTTCGCCCTGGAAAGTACCGACATGGTGCGCCAGATCGAGGCGGACCCGAAGGTGGCGCTGGGTTTCACCGGCAGCAAATCACTGCTGGGAAAGCCGCCGCTGTTCGTGCACGTGAAAGGCCGCGCCTCCCTCATCCGCGAACGTGCGGTGCTGGCCGAGCACTGGGTGAAGGACCTGGAGCGCTGGTTCAAGCAGGGCGTGGACACCCCGGGGCTGGTACTGATCCACGTGCATGCGCAGCGCATCCACTACTGGGACGGCGAAGACCAGGGCGAACTGGTGGTCTGAACGCCCGGCGGCTCAGCCCGCCACCGGCGCGCCCTCATCGGCCCAGTCGGCCAGCTCCGGCGCCAGCGCATGTTCCACCGCACGCCGCAGCAGGGCCGGCGCGATGTAATGGCGGTGCACGCTGTCGATCAGCGCCATGTAGACCCGGCCGAAGCGGTTGTGGGTCTGCACGCGCGTGCCAAGGCTGACCTGCACGCTGCCATCGTCGGCGAAGCGCACGGCCACGCTGCTGCGGAAACGCAGGTGGCGATCATCCGCACCCAACAGTACTTCGGCACTGCGGTCCTGCGAGTCCACGGTTGCATCCAGCACGGGGAAGCGGCCGGCGAACAGTCGGCTGCGATCGGCGGACAACAGCGAGGACACCGGACAGCCCAGCGGCGAGGTGCGCAGGTTCAGCGGCGCCACCAGGCGATTGCGCAGGGCCATCAACTGGCCCACGCCGCCCGGTGGGTTACGCAGGAAGCCGTCCAGTACGTCGGCCAGCAGGGCCGATGCCGAGCGCCCCGCACATTGTCCGTCACTCAGCTCCAGCACCGTCAGGTCCTGGTAATCGCTGTGCGGCAGGGCGGTGTACAGCATTCCCTGCCTGCCGGGCTCAGCGTGCTGGACCGGGTAACGCGGCGTGCTGCGTTCGACGAACCCACGCAGCGGGCGCAGGTTGACCCTGCGCAGCGGCCCCAGCAGCGCACGGGTCTGCGCACACAGCCGCGCGCACAGGCTGGGCGGTGCCGCCTGCAGTGACAGCTGCAGCAGGGGTGCGCTGGCCAATGTCGCGGCGCTGGGCCAGCACGCCTGTGGCAGTACGTCGGTCAGGCTGGGAATGTCGGCCTGGTTGGCCTGTACCTGGGCACGGGTGGCATCGCTCATCGCGCCGGCCAGTTCATTGCTGTGGCACGACAGCGCGAACAGCGCCGGATGTGTCCGATGGTTGGAGGCGAACTGATGCCAGGTGCCGCCGCCGAAGCGCACGGTGAACAGGCAATCGGGTGGAATGCGGACGCGCCGCAGGCTGCGCTGGAAGCTGGCCGGATCGGCGGCGATCTGCGCATCGCTGGCGGTGGCAAAGCGCAGTTCCGCGCCGGCACTGCCCGCGATGGCGGTGAACATGCGCGGCCCGGCATGGCGATGGAACGGGTGGCCGCCGGCGCCCACCACGAAGCTGTACAGCGACGACGCATCGCCGTGCTGCAGATGCATGCCGCCCAGCCGCGCCGAGGGTTCATCCAGCGCGTCGATGAAGGCAGGGTGGTGGCGCTGCCGTTGCCCGGCGTCGTTCACCAGCGCATCGCCGGCGCCGATGCCGAGCTGGGCGATGAGCAGCACTTCGATGGGGCCGGCGCCCTCCTGCGCGGGCAGTTGCACACCTGGAAACGAACGGCTGTTGCGGGTCGAACCAGGCATCGTCGTGCTCCTGTCAGCGGGCGGGGGACTTGCGGCGTGCGCGGGCTTCTCGCTTCAGCGGGCCACCGACCGGACACACTTCGGCAGCCCACGAAAACAGGGTGTTGGCCAGGCGCTCGGGCACCTGGCGGAAGTACACGAACTGCCCGCGCTTTTCGCGCTCGATCAGGCCGGCCTCTTCCAGGATGCGCAGATGGCTGGACAAGGCCGGCTTACTGAATTCAAAGCGCTCGGCCAGCTCGCCCGCGCTCAGTTCGCCGGCGCTGAGGTAGGCCAGGATCTGCCGGCGGGCGCCGGAGGCGAGGGCTTCGAAGATGCGGTCCATGGGTCGTTAATTAACTAATTCGTTAATTGATGATCCTGCGCGCCGGCAGCGATGTCAAGCCGGCCCTGCCGTTGCACTGCGGCCCCGGCTTTTGCCATCCTCCCCGCAGTTTTCCCATGATGGAGTTGCGATGCGCCCGGTGCTCTGGTGGATGGTGGGCCTGCTGCTGCCCGCGTTGGCCGCCGCGCAGCCGGCGCGCGCGCCGAAGACGGGGCCGGTTGCGCAGGATCCCTTCAGCGAACTGTTCGATACGGCCTGCATGCAGCACATCGGCGCGCCGGCCCGGCTGCAGGCGCTGATGGATGCCAACGGTCTGAGCCCGCTGCCGCCGGCCGAGGCGGCCACGCTGCTGCAGGGGCAGGGCGGGGTGGCCTGGATGGTGCCGCTGGCCAGTGGCCGCTATGCGGTCAGCTGGGCCGACGATGGCACCTGCACGGTGTACGCGGAGAAGGCCGAACCGGCGGTCGTGCAGAAGGGCTTTGCGCGGCTGATGCAGACGGCGCCGAAGCCGCTGCAGGTGCGCTCGCTGCCCGGCCGCGGCCCGCTGGCGGCCGATCAGGTGGCGATCCAGTACGGCTGGGCCACGCCCGGTGACAGCGCGTTGCGCGTGCGCTTCCGCCTGGTCACCCGGCAGGCGGCAGAGGCGGGCGTGCAGGCCATGGCCTCGGCCACGCCCGGCGAGGCCATGCGCCAGGACGCGGCGCCGCAGCCTCTGTCGAAGTAGCGCTTCACGGTTCGGGTGCGCGGTTCAGCCATTCCGGTCCGGATGTGGTATATCGTTTATCGATAAATCCACCGGGCAGATCCGCTGCCCCATGCCGGAGGCTGCTTGACCGCTCGTTCTGCCCGCGCCCGACCCGCGCGCGGTGTGTTCACCCTGGCCCAGACCGCCGTGCAGGCGGTGCGGGCGATGTGCTGGCTGGGCATCCTGGCCGCGCTGCTGGCCGTGCCGCTGGTGGCCTACGACCGCCGCTGGCTGATGGATACCGTGCACGACGCCACTGCCGCCGCCCTGCATGGCAACGACCTGTTCCTGCATTTCTGCCTGGGCCTGGCCACCATCGTCGCCCTGCTGGTGCTGTGCCTGGTGTTCCTGCGCCACCTGGCGCGCCTGCTGCGCTCGGCCGCCCGTGAGCGCCCGTTCAACCACGCCAACGCGCTGCGCCTGCAACGCATGGCGTGGCTGATGCTGGCCATGGAAACCCTGTCGATCATCATCGGCGTCTACGCCAGCTGGATGGGGCCGGATTTCGCCTGGATGGAAGTAGGCGGTGGCATGTCCATCACCGGCCTGCTGGCGGTGCTGATGCTGTTCGTGCTGGCGCGCGTGTTCGCCGTGGGTGCGGCCATGCGCGAAGACCTGGACAGCGTGATCTGATGGGCGCGCACTGATGGCGATCATCATCACCCTGGACCGCATGCTGCAGGCGCGTGGCATGACCCTGTCCGAGCTGGCCGGGCGCATCGACATCACCCTGGCCAACCTGTCCATCCTGAAGACCGGCAAGGCCCGCGCCATCCGCTTTTCCACCCTGGATGCGATCTGCCGCGAACTGCAGTGCACGCCGGGTGACCTGCTGGGGCACGACCCCAGCCAGGCCCAGCAGGACGACTGAGCGCTGATGTTTCTTCCCCTACTACTGAACAGACGGAACTGAAATGGAATGGTTGGCTGACCCCTCGATCTGGATGGGCCTTGCAACCCTGATCGTGCTGGAAATCGTGCTGGGCATCGACAACCTGGTGTTCATCGCGATCCTGGCCGACAAGCTGCCCCCGCACCAGCGCGACCGCGCACGGGTGATCGGCCTGGCCCTGGCCCTGCTGATGCGCCTGGTGCTGCTGGCGGCACTGTCGTGGATCATGAAGCTGACCGAGCCGCTGCTGGTGCTGTTCGAGCACAGCTTCTCCGGGCGTGACCTGATCCTGCTCGGCGGTGGCCTGTTCCTGCTGTTCAAGGGCACCATGGAACTGCACGAACGGCTGGAAGGCCGCCAGCACCAGGACGACGGCAAGAAGGTTTACGCCAGTTTCGCCATGGTGGTGGCGCAGATCGTGGTGCTCGATGCGGTGTTCTCGCTCGATTCGGTGATCACCGCCGTCGGCATGGTCGACAACCTGGGCGTGATGTACGCCGCGGTGACCATCGCCATGGCGCTGATGCTGCTGGCCAGCAAGCCGCTCACCCGCTTCGTCAACAAGCACCCGACGGTGGTGGTGCTGTGCCTGGGCTTCCTGCTGATGATCGGCTTCAGCCTGGTGGCCGAAGGCCTGGGCTACAAGATTCCGAAGGGCTATCTGTACGCGGCCATCGCGTTCTCGATCCTGGTGGAGGCCTTCAACCAGTGGGTGCGTTTCAACCGTGAGCGCAACGAGCGCCGCCAACCGTTCCGCCAGCGCACCGCCGACGCCGTGCTGCGCATGCTGGGCGCGCGACCGGCCAATGGCCACGACGATGGCCACGGCGAGGAAGCACATGCAGACGAGGAGCGCCTGCAGCCGGCAGAGCACGAAATGATCCGCAGTGTGCTGGGCCTGGCCGATCGCCCGGTATCCAGCGTGATGACCGTGCGTGCCGACGTGCAGTGGATCGACCTGGCCCGTGGCCACGAGGATGTGGTGGCGCGCCTGGTGGCGTCGCCGCATACACGACTGCTGGTGGGTGAGGGCGACCTGGACAGCCTGCGGGGCGTGGTGCAGAGCCGCGACCTGCTGGCCGACCTGCTGCAGGGCCGGCCGTTGCAGCTGGAAAGCAACCTGCGCGCGCCGCAGTACGTGCTGTCCAGCGCCAGCGCATTGCAGGCGCTGGAGCTGATCCGCCAGCACCCGGTGCCGCTGGCGGTGGCGGTGGATGAGTACGGCAGCGTGGAAGGACTGGTGACCGCCAATGATCTGCTGGCGGCCATTGCCGGCGATCTGGCCGATACCCAGGACGAGCGCTACGGCGTGGTGGCGCAGGGCGAGGACGAATGGGAGGCCGATGGCGCGCTGACCGTGGATGACCTGCAGCGCCTGACCGGCGCGGCGCTGCCGCGCAGCGCCGACTACATGACCATTTCCGGCCTGGTGCTGGACCAGTTGGGGCGCCTGCCCGACGTGGGCGACAGCGTGGACGTGGCCGGTTTCCGCATCACCGTGCTGGCCATGGAAACCCGCCGCATCGCCCGCCTGCGCGTGCAGCGGCTGTAGAGTCGAGCTTGCTCGACTGCGTCTTTGTAGAGTCGAGCTTGCTCGACTGCTTTTCGCAGGGCGGTCGAGCAAGCGCGGCGCTACCTTTTGCAACCTGGGTCGGTCACCATGGCCGCCCCCACGTTCTGGATTCACGTAGTGCTGAGTACTGTTGGATTGTTGATGGGCCTGTACGTGGCCTGGCGCTTGTTCTGGCCGCTGCGGCTGCCGCTGTGGGCCAAGGCGCTGTTGTCCCTGCTGCTGGTGGCGCTGGCGGTGCAGCTGCGCATTGTCGCCACCTTCTGGGGCACGATGGCCTCGCCGGAGATTCCCAAGCTGGCCATCGCCGTGCTGGCCACGGGGTCCACCGCCGTGCTGCTGCTGGCCCTGGCCCTGCTGGTGATGGATGCGGGCCTGCTGCTGTCGCGTGCATTGCGCTGGCCACGGGCGGTGGTGGCGCTGCGCGCGCGCATGCTGCGGCCGCTGGCGGCCGGCTTGGCCCTGCTGCTCAGCGGTTACGGTGTCAGCCAGGGCATGGCGGTACCGAAAGTGCGGCAGATCGAAGTGAACATTGCCGGCCTGCCGGCTGCCTTCGACGGTTACCGCGTACTGCAGCTTACCGACATCCACGCCAGCCGCCTGCTGACCGGCGACTGGGTACGCCAGGTCGTGGCCGAAAGCAATGCGCTGAAGCCGGACCTGATCGTGATCACCGGCGACCTGATCGATGGCACGGTGGCGGCGCGTCGCCATGATTTCCAGCCGCTGGGCGAGCTGCAGGCGCCGGACGGGGTGATCGCCATCACCGGCAACCATGAGTACTACGCGCAGTACCGCGAATGGATGCAGGCGTTCCGCGCGCTGCACATGCAGGTGCTGGAGAACAGCCATACCCAGGTGCGACGCGGCGATGCAGCGCTGACCATCGCCGGTGTCACCGATCCCGTGGCGGCGCGCTATGGCCTGCCGCTTCCGGATCTGGACGCAGCCCTGGCCGGCGCCGACCCGGCGGCGCCGGTGATCCTGCTCGACCATCGCCCGCGCAACGCGCGCGAAGCGTCCGAGCGCGGCGTGGCACTGCAGCTGTCCGGGCATACCCATGGTGGCCAGATCATCGGCATGAACCAGCTGGTGAAGCGCGCCAATGGTGGTTACGTGTCCGGGCGTTACGCGGTGAACGACATGACCCTGTACGTCAGCAACGGCGCCGGCCTGTGGGCGGGCTTCCCTGCGCGCATCGGCGTACCCTCGGAGATCACCCTGATCACCCTGCGCAAGGGGGCGGATCCCTTGGCCAAAGGCCAAGGGCTCTGACCCCAGAGCCAGACTTCCCGGGGTCGGATCCCTTGGCAAGGCCAAGGGCTCTGACCCCAGAGCCAGACAACCCCGGGGTCGGATCCCTTGGCAACGCCAAGGGCTCTGACCCCAAGGACCCGCACACCCCCGCACCCATGGCTCACCCCCGCGCCCCGCTGGAACGCTTGATCCGCGCCAACGCCGATGAAATCAACCGGCTGCAGCGTCTGATCCGCGAGACGGCCGCCGTGCGCTGGCGCGGCCCGGAAGAGAAGCAGCGCCACGCCGATGCCTGTGCGCAGTTCCACCAGCGCTACGCGACGCTGGCTTTTCCCGGTGGCTATCCGCACGCCCTGCAGCAGTTGGCCGCGCACGATCCGAACATCGTCGATGCGGTGCTGACCTTCCTGGAAGTGCGCCCTTACTTCTTCCGTTCCGGCTACATGTGGAAGACCCTGTACAAGCGCGTGCAGCGGGTGCCCATGGGGGTGAAGCAACGGGCGCGCACGCAGGCAATCGTGGCCGCGTACAAGGCCTATCGCGAGGGGTCAGATCCCTTTGCCACCTGCAAAGGGCTCTGACCCCCAGTCCGTCACGCCGCCCGCAACGGGCGCGCACGCACACTGCGCTTCAGTGACTCTGCCCGCTTGGCGATCGCGCGCACCACGAAGGCGGTGAACAGCAGCGCCGACGGCACCGCGTACCAGAAGTTGGCCGGCACCCGATTGAAGTACGAGTAGGTGAACACCGCCGCGATGATCCACATGCCAGTGACGTGCAGGCGCCGCCATGCGGTGGGGCCCATGCGCCGTGCGATGCCGCGGTGCGAGGTGATCGCCAGTGCCAGGATCGCGACGTAGCCCACCGTGCCGGGCAGGTTGGCCAGGGCCGAGCGTGCCGGCCAGAACGCCGGGTTGAGAATGCCGAACGTGGTGATCGCCACGGCATGCAGCAGGTGCGAGAACGCGAACGACAGGCCGATGATGCGGCGCTCGCGCAGCAGGAACTGCGTGGTCGGCCCAGGCAGCAGGCTGGCGAACGAGGACGCGGTGAACGCGGCCAGGAACAACAGGAACGAGGTGCGCGCGGTCACCCGGATGGCGGCGCGGCTGCCTTCCACCACGTCGGGTTGCAGGGCGAAGGCGGCCAATGCGAAGGCGATCAGCACCACGGCGATGGCCACGAACAGGCGCCAGCCGTGCAGGAAGGAGGGGGGTGAAGCAGCCATGGTCAGACCTCGAAGACGGAAGAAGGAAGGGGGCGGCCATCGGCCGCAGGTTTCAGCAGCTGCGTGTTGCGACCAGCACGCCGGTGGCGCAGAGCTCGGCCAGCAGCGGTGCGGTGGCGGCCTGCAGTTCGCCGGGATCCACGCCGTGATGTGCTGCCAGCGCCTGCAGGGTGTCGTCCACGCGGGCACCGTCGTGGCCCAGCGCCGTCAGCAGCGCATAGGCCAGCGGTGCCAGCACCTGCAGGTGCACGCTGAAATCGGCGTGGCGATGCAGCACCAGCAGCGTTGGCATTGCGCCGGGCTGCGCGGCGAGTGCTTCGTCCAGGTGCACCGGCCAGTGGTAGCCCAGCACGCGAACGTGCGCTGACAGCGCCAGCGCATCCGCGGCCACTGCGGCACGCGGCAATGGCTGCCCCGCTTCGCGCGCCTCGATATGCAGCGCCTGCTGCGTGCTTTCGTAGTGCGCCAGTTCGGCGGCCCAGCCCGGCAGCACGAGGCTGTCCTGTACGGCCAGCCACGCTGCGAACTCGCTGGCGATCTGCGGGAACAACGGGGTATGGCAGGCATGGCGCGCGTAGTAGTGCTCGACCGTGCTGCGCCAGTGGCCTGCGCCCAGCTGTTGCTGCAGGCGTGGCAGGCTGCCGCCCAGCAGGCTGTCCAGGCTGTCGATGCACAGGCGCCGATACACCGCCAGCCGCCGCGCGTCGATGCCCTCGGGGGCCGGCATCGACGGGTCGCGCACATGCTCGGCCCAGCGCTGCTGCAGGGTGGCCAGTGCATCAGCCATGGGCCACCTCGGGGTGCAGCACATCGCGCTGCGCCTGGCGGATCTGTTCCACTTCGGCCAACAGCTCGGCCAGCGGCGGGAAATTGAAGTCGCGTTCCAGCAGGGTGGGGTGCACGCCAACACGCGCATACGCCTCGCGCAGCAACGCCCAGACCACCCCCTTCACCGGTGCGCCATGGGTGTCGATCTTGAACCCGTCGTCTTCGTCGAAGTGCCCGGCCACATGCAGCGATGCGACGCGATGGGCAGGCACGCGGGCTAGGAAATCGAAGGCGTCATAGCCGTTGTTGCAGGCGTTGACGAAGACATTGTTCACGTCCAGCAGCAGGTCGCAGTCGGCTTCGGCGAGCACGGCATTGATGAAGTCGATCTCGCTCATGTCCGCGCCTGGCACGGCGTAATAGGAAATGTTCTCCACCGCGATGCGCCGGCCCAGCATGTCCTGCACCTGGGTGATGCGGCCGGCCACGTGCTGTACCGCTTCGGCCGTGAAGGGCAGCGGCAGCAGGTCGTAGACGTGTCCGCCGGCGGCGCAGTAGCTCAGGTGTTCGCTGTACAGCTGCACCTGGTGCAGATCGAGGAAGGCGCGGGTCTGCGCCAGCAGGGTACGGTCCAGCGGGTCGGGGCCGCCCAGCGACAGCGACAGTCCGTGGCAGGTCAGGCGATGGCGCTCGCTCAGCTGGCGCAGTGCGGCCCCGTGGGCGCCGCCCACACCGATCCAGTTGTCCGGCGAAACTTCGAGGAAATCGAGGGCATCGACGGGCATGGCCAGCAGTTCATCGATCAGGCCGCGGCGCAGGCCAAGACCGGCGCTGGCAGTGGGCAGGGGCGTGTGCATGGGCAGTACTCCAGGCAAGGGCGCCGCCTTTGCGGCGGCGCCGTGGGAACGCAATCAGTCGTTGACGCGGGAGAACAGACCCTTCGGCATCGGCTTGCCGTGGGCGGTGTAGACGCTGCGCAGGTAGTCGTGCGCTTCCTGCTCGCTGATGTAGCCGTCATGGTCGGCGTCGATGCGATCGAACTCGGCAGCGCGCTCGCCGGCCACGGCGTTGAACTCGGCCCGCGACACGCGGCCGTCGTGGTCACGGTCGGTGCGGGCAAACGAGGCATCGCCGCACTTGCCTTCACCGCACTGGCCTTCGGCCACCTTGGCTTTGCCGGCGGGCTTGCTGGTGCTGGCCTTGTTGGCGCCGCACTTGCCTTCACCGCATTTGCCTTCGGCGGCGGCGCTCATCGAGACCGCGCTGATCGCCAACGGTTGGATCGCAGCGGCCTGGCCGGCCAGTAGCAGGCCACCGGCCAGGGCGATGCCAATGGCGCCGATACGCGGCAGGCGGGAGGCGGTGGTGTTCTTGGTCGAGACGGACATGGTGGTGACTCCTTGGGATGGCACGCAGGGCGTGCGGGATGGACGCCGCCTGGGGCGACGGAAGACAAAGGGAAACGGTGTGGTCGCTGTGGAATCAGGCGCTGCGGCGGCGCAGTCCGTAGGCCAGCAGCAGGGCGCCGCCGAGCAGGGCGCCGCCGAAGCCGATGCCGGGCAGCAGCGCGGCGACGGGCAGCAGCAGGGCAATCAGGCTGACGCCCCAGCCCAGACCGTCATCGCCGATCGCGCTGCGTTGCCGGCCCGCCAGCAGCCGGTCCAGGCTGAGCGCGCCGCCACCGTTGAGGATCAGCGGCAGCAGCATCGCCAGGAACAGCAGCGGCAGCTTGAAGTTGCCGTAGCCCTGGTCGGTGATCGCATAGCCCTGCCAGAGTTCGCCCAGGCCATTCCACTGGTCGGGCCAGTGCACTGCGGCGATGGCGACGATGGTCAGTACCCAGAAGATGTAGGCCACCGAACGTGTGGCCAGGCCCAGCAGCAACAGCACCGCGCCAACCAGTTCCAGCCAGGTGGCCAACTGCCAGTTCAGCGATGCCGGCAGGGTGGAGAACGGGAACGGGAAGCGTCCTTCCAGATCGGCGAACCAGTTCTGCCCGCCCAGCTTCTCGCGGCCGGATTCGAAGAATTCCCAGGCCAGCAGTGCACGCAGGGCCAGCGGCGAGAGCCAGTGGCCGACGGCATCCAGGCGGGGGGTGTAGCGCGAAGCGGCGGTGCTGATCATGGAGGTGTCCTGCGGGCCAGTGGTCGATGGAGCCATTTCGAGCCACGCAGGTATCGGCAACGTGTGCCGTTGCCCGGGGTTTTGTCAGCCACTGTGGCTGGGGCAGGGGTTTCGTACAGTCCGATACAAAGACGCCAGTGGCGCGTTCGCCGGGCATGGCCCGGCGCTACCGGGTGGTAAAGGTTCCCCGCACGTACGCGCGAGGATGCCCGGCGGCCGAATGTATCCCACTGTAGGAACCCGCCGCCGCCCTACAGTCCGGTACAACTCGGCCCCGCAGCGAAACAGCGCCGATACACCATCAATCGGAAATGGCCACTCCCAACCCTGGAGTGCTCCCATGATCCGCACCACCCTGCTTGCCGCCGCCCTGGCCGTCGCCGGCGCCGCCACCCCCGCCTTCGCCGCACAGGCCGACGCTGGCGCGCCGCCCACCGTCATCCTGGTCCACGGCGCCTTCGCCGATGGCTCCAGCTGGAACAAGGTCATCACCACGCTGCACGACTGGAAGGTGCCGGCGGTAGCCGTGCAGAACCCGCTGACTTCGCTGGCTGACGATGTGGCCGCGACCCGTCGCGCGATCGATGCTGCGCCCGGCAAGGTGGTGCTGGTCGGCCACAGCTGGGGCGGCACGGTCATCACCGAAGCGGGCAACGACCCCAAGGTGCAGGCGCTGGTGTATGTGGCGGCGTTCGCACCGGACGTGGGCCAGTCATCGGCGCAGCAGGGTGAGGGCTTCCCGGTGGGCCCGGGCCTGACCCGCCTGCAGGACCGCGACGGTTACCTGAGCCTGCCGGCCGATGCCATCGCCCAGGACTTCGCCCCGGATGTCATGAAGAAAACCGCAGCGCTGTTGTACAGCACCCAGGTGCCGCTGAGGGCCAGCGCACTGGGCGAAACCGTGACCACCGCCGCCTGGCGTGGCAAGCCCAGCTGGTACGTGCTCAGTCGCGACGACCGCATGCTGTCGCCGCAGCTGCAGGCCGCCACCGCCAAGCGCATCGGCGCACAGCTGCAGTCGATCGGCAGCAGCCACGTGTCGCTGCTCTCGCACCCGGCGCAGGTGGCCGACACCATCCTGGAAGCGGCCGGGGTGAAGCCGGCCGAGCTGCCGCTGGCCGAGCAGGGGGGCTGAGCGATGGTCACCCTGCGCGCGTATGCGTTGCCGTTGCTGCTGGCCTTGATCGGCGGTGCGGCCTTGCTGCTGGTCTGGCCCAGCCCGCAGGCCGATGCGCAACCGGCCGAACCGGTGGCGGCGGCCGGCTTCGATGGCGGCGGCCCGTGGCACAACAGCCCGCCGCTGCGCCTGGAGCAGTTGCGCGGGCAGGTGGTACTGGTCGAGTTCTGGACCTATGGCTGCAGCAACTGCCTGAACGTGGCGCCGTATGTGCACCAGTGGCACGCACGCTATGCACCGAAGGGCCTGCGCGTGGTGGGCGTGCACACGCCCGAGTTCGCCTATGAAGGAGTGCAGGGCAACGTGCGCCATGCCCTGCGGCGCCTGCACATCACCTGGCCGGTGGTGCAGGACAACCAGTACCGGATCTGGAACGCATGGGGCAACCGCTTCTGGCCGGCGCTGTACCTGGTCGACCGGCAGGGCCGGGTGGTCTACCGGCATTACGGCGAGGGCGACTACGCACGTACCGAAAGCGAGATCCAGCGCCTGCTGGCCAGCCCTTGAGCCGCGCTACCATGGCCGCGCCGCGCGGCCTTTCCCCGTCCTCATCGAGAACGCAATGAACCACGTACCGCACATTCTTGTCGTCGACGATGACAGCGACATCCGCCAGATGCTGGCCGACTATCTGCAGCGCAACGGCCTGCGCGTCAGCCAGGCCGACGGCGGGCGGGCCATGCGCGCGCTGATGGATACCCACGCCGTGGACCTGGTGGTGCTGGACGTGATGATGCCCGGCGAGGACGGCCTGAGCCTGTGCCGCAACCTGCGTGCAGGCAAGCATCGTGCGGTGCCGGTGGTGCTGCTGACCGCGCGCGATGATGAAACCGATCGCATCATCGGCCTGGAAATGGGCGCCGATGATTACGTGACCAAGCCGTTCTCCTCGCGCGAACTGCTGGCGCGCATCAATGCGGTGATCCGCCGCACGCAGATGCTGCCACCGAACCTGCAGGTAACCGAGGCCGGGCGCCAGTTGGCGTTCGGCGAATGGCGGCTGGATACCACCGCGCGCCATCTGCTGGATGCGCAGGACACCGCCTATCCGCTCAGTGGCGCCGAGTTCCGCCTGCTGCGCGTGTTCCTGGACCACGCCAACCGCGTGCTCAGCCGCGACCAGCTGCTCAGCCTCACCCAGGGCCGCGATGCCGAACTGTTCGACCGTTCCATCGACCTGCTGGTCAGCCGCGTGCGCCAGCGCCTGGGCGATGATGCGCGTGAGCCGACCTACATCAAGACGGTGCGCAGCGAAGGCTATGTGTTCAGCGTGCCGGTGCAGTTGCTGGGGCCGCAGGAATGAAGGCCCGCACGCGTCGCCTGCCATGGCCACGCACGTTGTCGGCGCGCTTGCTGCTGCTGTTGCTGGGCGGGCTGACCCTGGCCCATGCGATGTCGTTCGGCCTGCTGTTCTTCGAGCGCTACCAGGCCACCCGCAGCATGATGCTGCGCAACCTGGACGAGGACGTGGCGGTGAGCGTGGCCCTGTTGGAGCACCTGCCGGCCAGTGAGCGCGCGGCCTGGGTGCCGCGCCTGGAACGGCGCACGTATCGCTATCTGCTGCGCCCGGCGGCGGCAGGGCCGGCACTGCAGACCGAGCGTGCACGCCAGGTCACGTCGATCATCGATGACAGCCTGGGACACCAGTACCCCTTGCAGGCGCGGCAGGTCGCACGCCTGCCCGAGCGTTTCGAAGTGGAGCTGACGCTACACGATGGCACGCCCTTGACCATCGAGGTGACGCCCTCGGGGCTGCCGCTGGCGCGCTGGCTGCCGGCGGTGCTGCTGCTGCAGCTGGCCCTGTTGCTGGCGTGCGCGTGGTTGGCGGTGCGCCTGGCCATGAAGCCGCTGGCGCGCCTGTCGCAGGCGGTTGAACAACTGCAGCCCGGCAGTGACGCAGCGCCCTTGGCAGAGGATGGGCCGGCCGAGGTGGGCGCGGCGGCCGCGGCGCTCAATGGCCTGCAGACACGCATCCGTGGCCATGTAAGCGAGCGCCTGCAGATTCTGGCGGCGATCTCGCACGATCTGCAGACGCCCATCACGCGCATGAAGCTGCGGGTGGAAACGCTGCCCGAGGATGCCACCCAGCAGCGCCTGCTGGATGACCTGGACCACCTGGGGCAACTGGTGCGCGAAGGCGTGGCTTACGCACGCAGCAGCCACATGGCCACGGGTGCGCCAGTGGCAATGGATCTGGGCGCCTTCCTGGCCAGTGTGGTGGGCGACTATGAAGACATGGGCAAACCGGTGCGTGGTGGCGCGCCCACCGGCCTGACCGTGCAGACCTGGCCGCAGCCGCTGCGGCGGGTGGTCGGCAATCTGGTGGACAACGCATTGCGCTATGCCGGCAGTGCCGAGATCGAGGCCGGGCGCGATGCCCAGGGTCGGGCGTGGATCAGCGTATCCGACCGCGGCCCGGGCATTCCCGAGGCCGAACTGCAGGCCGTGCTGGCGCCGTTCCATCGGCTGGAACAGTCGCGCAACCGCGATACCGGCGGCACCGGGCTGGGGCTGGCCATTGCCGTGCAGCTGGCGCAGTCGCTGGGCGGTTCGCTGCAGCTGCGCAACCGTGAGGGCGGCGGCCTGCAGGCGCGGCTGCAGCTGCCGGGGTGAAGAGCAGGGGTCAGATCTCTTTGCCACGGCAAAGGGATCTGACCCCAATGGCATCGCGGCCGGGGTCGGATCCCGTTTCCTGCGGAAACGGGATCTGACCCCGGTGAACTACGCCATCACTGCGTGCGTGACACTCTGCGGCCATGACTGCAACGACCGCAACGCGGCAGCGCTCGATGTGGGTGGCGGGCCTGTCCACCGTGGTGGAGTGGTACGACTTCACCCTGTACCTGTACTTCGCCACCGTGCTGTCGCGGGTGTTTTTCGGCGGCGGAGAACAGGCCATGCTGGTCACCCTGGCCGGGTTCGCGGTCTCCTATCTGATGCGTCCGCTGGGCGCGTTGTGCTTCGGCCACCTGGGCGATCGCCTTGGTCGGCGCTGGATGCTGCTGGCCTCGATGGCCCTGATGGCGGCGGCGATGCTGGCCACGGCACTGCTGCCGACCGCAGCGACGGCAGGTACCACTGCCGGTGTCTTGTTGCTGGTGCTGCGTTGCGTGATGGCATTTTCCGTGGGTGGCGAATACACCGGCGTGGTGGCCTACCTGCTGGAAAGCGCACCGGCGCGGCGGCGCGGTCTGGTTACCTCGCTGGCGTCGGCCGCCAGTGAAGTGGGCGCGCTGCTGGCAGTGGCGATCTCCGCGGTGACGGTGGCAGTGCTTACGCCTGCGCAGCTGGATGGCTGGGGCTGGCGCATTCCGTTCTTCGTGGGTGCCGCACTGGCGCTGGTGATCCTGATCGCACGCTCGGGCATGCACGAATCCCCCGAGTTCGAGCGGCAGCGGCGCGAGGGCAGCATTCCGGCCACGCCGCTGCGCCATGTACTTGGCCATCATCGCGGTGCGGTGGCGCGTACCTTCGCGATCTCCGCGCTCGGCTCGATCACCTACTACGTGGGCATCACCTACGTGCCCGCGTTCCTGCACGCGCAGGGCCACGACGAGGGCGATGCGCTGTGGTTGTCCACGGTGGCCGCGGTCGCGGTGATTGCGATCACGCCGCTGTGCGGTGCGCTGTCCGACCGTTTCGGGCGGCGTCCGCTGCTGCTGGTACTCACGGTGCTGGCGGCGCTGCTGCCGCTGTCGATGTTCAGCGCAATGGCGCAGGCCTCGCCGCTGGGCATCGCGCTGGCGGCGGTGGTGCTGGCCTGCGTGGCCGGCGGTGTAAGCGCAGTGGCGGCACCGGCCACGGCCGAGCAGTTTCCCGGCGAGGGCCGGGTGAGCGGGCTGGCGCTGGGGGTGACCATGGCCACGGCGGTGTTCGGCGGGGCGACCCCGTGGCTGGCGCAGTGGTGGGTGGAACGCAGCGGCTGGGCGGCCGCGCCGGGCGCGATGATCGCGCTGGTGGCGGTGCTGGTGCTGCCGGTGCTGTGGACCCTGCCCGAGACCACCCCGGGCAGGGCCAGACGCTAGGCGATCAGACCTTCAGGGTCTGCGCGATATCGTCCAGGACGGCCGCCGCATCCACGCCGATGGCGATCGACTGCAGCACGTGGCCATCCCACACGCTGGGACCGAAGGCCAGGCCTTCCGGCTTGGGAATGGTCATGCCACGGGCGACGCCGTCGGTGGCCACGCGCACGCTGGCACGTTCAAACTGGAACAGCTCCGGGCGGGTCAGCGCGATGCAGGCGCAGCAGTCGTGCACCACCATGCCCTTGTGCCCGGCCTGCAGGTAGAAGTCCACATAGTCCTGCGACAGCGCGCGCACCAGTTCGGCATCGGCACCGCCGATGGCGGCCAGCTGGTCCAGGCCATCACGGTCCATTTCCACGCGGGTAGTGACATCCAGGCCGATGGCGGTCACCGGCCACTGGGCGGTGAACACGATGTCGGCCGCTTCGGCATCGCCCCAGATGTTGGCTTCGGCGGCCGGGGTGATGTTGCCGTTCACGTGGAAGGCGCCGCCCATCAGCACCACGCCGCGCACCAGGCCGGCGATATCCGGTGCCTGCTGCAGGGCCAGGGCCAGGTTGGTCATGCGGCCCACGGCCACCAGGGTCACTTCGCCCGGGTGCGCACGCACCAGATCGATGATCAGCTGGTGCGCCGGGCGCGCATCGGCGGCCACGTCCAGCGTGGCAGGCACCGGATGGTTGCCCAGGCCGTTGTGGCCGTGGATGTGCACTGGCCAGGCTTCCGGGGTGGCCTCGGGCTGCAGCGGGCCGCCCGCGCCGCGCGCGACCGGGGCGGCAAAGCCCCAGGCCTGCTTCAGGTACAGGGCGTTGTGGGTGGTCGATGCCACCGAGGCGTTGCCGAAGGTGGTGGTCACGCCCACCAGGTCGATCTGCGGGTGCTTGTGCAGGTACAGCAGGGCCAGGGCGTCATCCACGCCCGGGTCGGTATCGAAAATGACTTTCAGCATGTTGTTGTTCTTCTTCTTCCGTGTGGTGCAAGGGGGCCGGCGGACCCACGGGGCCGGGCCGGCGCGCCCTACATTGTCCCATCTTCATGACAGGCAGGGCGAACCGGCGACCGCGGGCGGCCCATGGCCGGCATTGGGGCCCTGTAGAGTCGAGCCATGCTCGACTGCTTCCCGCATTTGTAGAGTCGAGCCATGCTCGACTGTCCTGAAAACGCAGTCGAGCATGGCTCGACTCTACAACACCGCGGCCAGCCGCTATCGGCGCGGCCAGAGCGCCGTCAGCCGCCGCCTTCGGTCGGCAGGGGGGCCGGCACGTTCAGCAGCCCACCACTGGCCACGTAGGCGGCCAGTGCCTGGCCCTGGCTCAGCAGGTGGCGCTCCATGGTGCGCTCGGCGGCGGCGGCATCGCGGCTGCGGAAGCATTCCATCAGCTCGCGGTGTTCAGCCAGCGACTGCGCGGTGCGGCCGGGGGCCAGCAACTGGCGTCCACGGTGCATCTTCAGGATGCGGTGCAGGTCGTGGGTGATGCGGATCAGCCACGGATTGCCGGCGTAGTGCTGCACGGTTTCGTGGATCAGGTAGTTGTTGCGGTAATACTCGGCGATGTTCCCTTCGGCGGCGGCCGCTTCCATCGCGGCATGCAGCGCTTCCAGATGCTGCACGCCGGCATCGTCGATGTGCTTGACCGCCTCGTGTGCGCAACGGCCCTCCAGCATCGCCATCACCGGGAACAGCTGGTTCAGGTCTTCCAGGGTAAGCCGGGTGACGCGCGCGCCGCGGCCGGCATCGATCTGCACCAGGCCTTCGGCAGCCAGCAGCTTCAGCGCTTCGCGCAGCGGCGTGCGGCTGATCCCCAGTTCCTCGCACAGCGCCGGCTCGTCGATCCACTCTCCCGGCGGCAGCCGGTAATCGTAGATGCGCTCGCGCACATGCTCGGCCACCTCTTCATACAGAGGTGCGCGCTTCTTCGGTGAACGCGGAGCAGGAGCGATGGCCATGGTGGAAAGTGTACTGCCTCCCTGCGTGGAACCTGTAAACCGGCGAAAACGGTTGGGGAAAACGGCGGGGGAATGGGGCTGGGGAAAACGGATGGGGGACACGGATGGGGGAAACGGATGGGGGAAACGGATGGGGAAAACGGCTGGGGGAAACGGCTGGGGAAAACGGCTGGGAAAACGGCTGAGGAAAACGGCTGGGGAAAACGGCTGGGAAAAACGGCTCGGTAGAGTCGACTGTTAGTCGACTGCTTTCCGCACGGACGCAGGAAAATCCCGCGCTGCGCGCGATAGTCGACTAACAGTCGACTCTACCCAGTCGCCCCCATCAGTGATCCCCATCCGGTGTTCCCCATCAGTGATCCCCATCAGTGATCCCCATCCAGTGATCCCCATCCAGTGATCCCCATCCAGTGGACGCCATCCCGTCGACGCCATCCAGCCGACACCATCCAGCCGACGTTGCCCCACCAGCGGCACCCAACGGCGGCCACCCAGTCGTCAGGGCGCCGGAACGGTCCGGCGCCCTGCGCACTTGCTTACATCCAACCAGGAACCACGAACACCAGCCAGGCCAGCAGCGGGCCGAACACCACCACCAGTCCGCTGTAGACCAGGAAGCGGCGGAACAGGGTTTCGCGTTCTTCCTTCGCGGCCGAGGCCACCACCAGCGCGCCGTTGGTCGAGAACGGGCTGACATCGACGATGGTGGACGACACCGCCAGCGCGCAGATCACGCCCGCCGCACCCAGGTGGCCCTGCATCAGGAACGGCACCGCCAGCGGAATGGTTGCGCCCAGCACCGCGGCCGACGAAGCGAAGGCCGACACGATGCCGCCCACGTAGCAGACCAGCAGCGCGCCCAGCAGCGGAATGCCAATGCTGGAAACCCCGTGGCCGATGAAGTCCACCGCGCCGGCATGTTCCAGCACGCCGATATAGGTCACCACGCCGCAGATCAGCAGCACGGTGGACCAGCTGATGCCATCGACCGCGCCCTTCTGGCTCTGCGGCGACAGCAGCGCCAGCGCCACCGCCACGGTGATCGACACCAGGCCGACGTTGAGGTTGTAGATCAACGCGGCCACGCCCAGGCCCAGCAGGCCGATCAGGGTGAACAGGCGTTCGCGGGTGAAGCCCACGGCTTCCAGCGCCACCGGATCGTTGGACAGCGTGCCACCGCCGGCCGCCACCAGTGCGCCGTGGCCTTCAATGGCGAACTGCCGCGACGAAGCCTGCGGGCCTCCGGCCATCGCCAGTTCCGCCGTAGCCACGCCGCCGGTGGCCGTGATCGAGCCGCGACGCAACAGGGCGATGCCGCCGAACGCCACGAAGCAGATGATCGCCATCATGAAGTTGAAGCCGAGGCTGGTCAGGAAAACCGCCATCTCGGTCACTTCCAGGCCGGCCTTCTGCACCACCCCGTTGGTGATGCTGCCGTACACGCTGATGGGCGAGAAGCCACCGGCCTGCGCGCCATGGATCACCAGCAGGCCCATCATCAACGGGTTGATGTTGTACTGCTTGGCAAAGCGCAGCGCGACCGGGCCGATGATCGCCACGGCAGCCGGGCCCAGTGCACCGAAGGCGGTCAGTACGGCGGTGATGACGAACATCACCCACGGAATGGCCACGATATGCCCGCGCACGGCTTTCACCGCCCAATGCACCAGCAGGTCGATGGTGCCGTTCTTCTGCGCGATCGCGAACAGGTAGGTAATGCCGACCAGGGTCAGGAACAGGTCACCCGGGAAACCGGCAAGTACCTCCTTGCCACCCATGTCGACCCATAGGCCGCCGATGATGAAGGCCAGCGCGAAGGCCACGGCGCCCATGTTGATCGGCATGGCGGTGGCGACGATGAACATGATCACCAGGCCGATGATCGTTGCGATTTGTGGACTCATGCGCCCTCCCAGACACGTGACTCGCGGTACAGCTCGGATGGAGACCCGCCATCCCGGGGTAAGGCGTCGTACTGCGTGCTGCGTGATACGTACTGCTCGAACCCGTTACTGCAGCCGGTCCAACGCGCTGCGGACCCATGCCGCTGCGCCGTCCAGGCTCTGGAACTCTTCCACCGCGCGCACCTCGTAGCAGGGATAGGACGCGGCCACCATGCGTGCCACTGCCGTGCCCGGGCCCAACTGCAGGAACACCCGCGCGCCACGCTCGAAGGCCTGGCGCATCACCTGTGCCCACTCGATGGTCTGGGCCAACTGTGCCGACAGGGTGTGGATCACCGTGGCGCGATCGCGCACGGGGCGCGCATCGATGCCGGCCAGCACCGGCACCGCCGGCGCGCGCACCGCCGCGGCCTCCAGCGCTGCGGCGAACGGTGCAACGGCGGCCGCCAGCAGCGGTGTGTGCGCGGCCACGAGCACCGGCAGCACGCGCACCTCTGCGCCGCCTGCGCGCGCTGCATTGGCCAGTGCACGCAGGGACGCCTGCGTGCCGCCCACAACGCAATGGTCCGCGCCGTTGGCAATGGCCAGGTGTGCCGCGTGCGCATCGCACAGCGTCTGCAGTGCGGCTCGTGGCAGCCCCAGCACCGCCAGCAGGCCGCTGTCGGCGGGGCTGGCCGCGTCCATCAACTGCGCGCGGCGCGCGGCCAGCTGCAGGCAGGTGTGTGCATCCAGACTGCCCGCAATGGCATGCGCGGCCAGTTCGCCAATGCTGTAGCCCGCCACCAGAGTTGGTGCCGGCAGCGCGTCACGCAGGCCCTGCCAGTGGGCCAGGCTGGCCGCGCACAGCAGCGGCTGGGCCAGCGTGTTGTCGAAACGTGCTTCGTCAGCGGCCGCGGCGAAGACATCGCGACCCAGAACGTCCTGCGTGGCACGCAGCACGTCGGCAGCGGCAGGCAGGGCGCGCACGCGATCAAACATCGCCGCATGCTGCGCGCCTTGCCCTGGGCAGAGCAGGGCAAGGCTCATGCGCGCTCCTGCTGCAGCAGGAACCAGCTGCAGGCCAGCAGGTCGGCACTGCCGCCGGGGCTCAGGCGGCGCGCGACGAAGCCCGCATCGATACGCTGCAGGCGTGCCTGCCAGCCATCGGCAAAGGCACCGCCGCCCTCCACGAAGCTGCGCGCCTGCTGCTGCGCCCAGGCCAGGCCGTCGGCGCCGCCGCGGTGCAACAGGTTCAGATCTTCTACCTGCGCCACCAGCTGCATCAGGGTCTGGCACAGGGCGGCGTCGCGCGGCAGCCCCTGATCCAGGGCGTGGCGCAGGGTGGGTACGGCCAGTTCGCGCAGCACCGGATAGCCGGCGGCGGCCTGTTCGCGCACGCCGGGCACGCCGTGGCGCAGGCGCGCGCGTTGGCCGGGGCTGGTCGCATCCAAGGGGGCTGCGGCGAAGTCGCTGGCCCAGTGCTGTACCGCCAGGCAGACCTGGGCGGCGGGCACGGCGTGGCCCCGTTGGCGGCGGCTGCGTGCGGCAGCGGCCACCAGCAGGCCCAGGCTGAAGATGGCACCGCGATGGGTGTTGATGCCGCCGGTGGCGCGCAGCATGGCCGCTTCGGCGCCGATGCCCAGCGTGCGCAACAGCGCAAACGGCGCATCAGCGGCGCCCGCGCGGGCGATGTCGGTGAAGTAGTGGCGCAGCGCGAACAGGCTGCGCAGGAAGGTGGCCGCGTCCATGTCGGCATGGCTGCCGCTGCTGAACGGTGTGACCAGTCCGGGCTTCGGCGTGCAGGCCAGCTCCGCATGCAGGCTGGCGATGGCCAGGCGGCCCAGGCGCGCGCTGTCGACAGGCCGGTCCGCGAACGGTGCGTGCTGCACGAGCGCGTTCATGCGGCGACCCCGGCCATGGCAAACAGCCGGTCGCGGGCCTCCAGCGCGGCACCGTCCACGCGCTTGATCAGCACCTGGCGGCTGCCGCCGGCATACTCGCGCCAGTTCACGGCACCGCCGTCGGCCAGGCACAGCTCGCCATCGACGCGCTGGTCATGGCGTGCTTCCCAGCGGTGCAGTGCCTGCACCAGTGCATCGGCCTGGTCGGCCTGGCGCACCTGCCACAGCAGGTCGACATCCGAACGCGGGTGCACATAGTCCAGGCCAGACACATGCTGCCAGGCGAAGGCACCGAACACGCGCGCCGGTGCAACCTGTGCCAGCGCCAGCAACGCGTCTTCCCAGCCGGTGGGCGCGCCTGCGGCAAGCACCTCGTCCAGCGTCGGCGGCGCCTGCATGCGCTGCACGTCCTGTGCCGGTACGCGCAGCGCCAGGCGTTGCTTGCCCTCGCTGGGCGGCAACGGCACGCCCAGCCGCAGCCGCGGATCAGGATCGTCCACCGCGCGGCGCGCCACCATGGCCGGCAGGCCCGACGCGAACCACGCGGCCAGCCGCGATTCGTGCGCGGCCACGTCGGCGCGCCAGTCGGCGTGGGCCGACAGCCAGACCAACGTGTGACGGGCGGGCCGCTCAGGCATCGCCACGGGCCACGGCCGCACAGACGTCGGCCGACAGGTTGCGGCCACCACGCTGCGCACCCAGCGTCGCGCGCTGGTCGTCGCCGGCCGGCGTGCGCAGGGCCTGCAGCAGGTGCTGGGCCAGATCGCCATCCCACAATGATTCCACCGCGCCCATCGCCACATAGTTGCCCACGCCCGGCGCGAACACCGGCGAGCTCTGGCTGAGCGCCTGCAGTTTCTCCAGCGGCTGCTTGGTCACCCGCGCCATCGCGCGCAGGTCCATCACCCGCACCTGCGCATCGGGCAGGGCATGGATGTGGTCGGCCATCAGTCCGAACGACAGGAAACCGCCACTCACCGATTCGCCGTAGACGAGGGTCACCAGCCGCGCGCCGCGCCGACGCGCCAGATCCAGCGTCTGTGCCAGATGGGCGAAGTAGCCATTGATGCCCAGCAGCTCGTCGCGCCGGGCCAGGCGCTGCCCGGCGGTATCGGCCAGCATCACGATCGGTCGCTGTGGGTGGGTGGCGGTGCTGGCCAGCACGGTTTCGGCCAGCGCAAGTGCGTGGTCAACGCCCACTTCGATGCGGTCGGTGGTGCCGATCACGGTCACTTCGCCGTCGTCGGTGCTCGCCGTGCCGGCCAGCACCGAATCGGTCACGGCAATGGCATGCCCGCGCGGGAACAGGGCATCCAGCAGGTCGTTCAGCGGCGGGGTCATGGCAGTCTCCGCTGGGCGGTGGCGGCAAGGAAGTCGTGGGTGTCCAGCAGCGGCAAGCGCTCGGGTTCGGCAATGCCCTGCAGGGCCCAGACCTGCAGGCCATCGTTGCAGTCGCCCCAGGCCTGTACGCGTGCCTTCAATGCGGCGTGGCGTGCCTGCAGCGCGCTCAGGGCGGTGTCGGTGCCGGCGCTGGCGATGTCTGCCTGCAGCGCGTCCACGGCAGCCTGTGCGAAGGCCTGCAACGAATCGGGTACCAACACCTGGGCCTGGTCGATCAGGTAGCGATGCTTGCCACCGGTCACCCGCCATACCAGCGCGCGGTCGCGTGCGTCGAACTCTTCTACGCCGCGCACGGTTTCGATCACTTCCGGTCCGGACAGCGACAGCCGACCTTCTTCGGACATGATGACCGTGCTGCAGCAGCGGGCAACGATGCCCATGCCGCCGAACGCGCCGTTGCCACTGCCGATCAGTGCGATCACCGGCACACCGGCCGCGCGCGCGTCCAGGGTGGCGCGCATGATTTCGGAAATGGCGATCAATCCGGCGTTGGCCTCATGCAGGCGCACGCCGCCGGTATCGAGCAGCAACAGCACGCCGTCAGGGCGGATCTGTGCCGCGCGGCGCAGCAGGCCGGTCAGCTTGGCGCCGTGCACTTCGCCCACGCCGCCGCCCATGAATTCGCCCTGCTGCGCGGCCAGCAGCACGCGCTTGCCCTGCAGCGTGGCTTCGCCCACCACGATGCCATCGTCGAACGCGGCCGGCTGGTCGAGCTGGGCCAGGTGCGGACTCATCATCCGCCGGGTCGGGCCCATGAATTCGTGGAAGGAACCGGCATCGACCAGGCCGGCGATGCGGCCGCGTGCGTCGGCTTCGTAGTAGCTGCGTCGTTGCAGTGGGCTCATGGCGTGCCTCCGGTCAGCAGGGTTTCCACGGCCTGGTCCAGGCGCAGGCTGACCACGGCGGGGGTCGCGCCGGCGTCGTTGATCGACACCTGCACATCGCGCAGCGGGTGGCGCTGGGCGAAATCAGCGATCACCGCCTGCCAGATGGTGCCGAAGCCCTGCGCCGCGGTGATCACCCGCACCTGCATCGCACCGTCCAGCGCCGCCGGTTCCAGCAGGATTTCCAGGTTGCCCGAGGCCAGCACGCCCACCAGCACCGCATCGCGCGGGAACTGCACCGGCCGGCTGCCGTCGAATCGATAGTCGAGGGTTTCCATGCTCTGTCCCTTACCAGTTGCGGAAGCGCTTGGGCGGGTCGTACAGGCCGCCGGACCAGCGCACCAGGTCCTTCACCGAACGCGCCGCCAACAGGTCGCGGCTGGCGTCGCGCACGTTGATGCCCAGGTCATCCGGGCGCTGGATCACGCCACGGTCGCGCAGGTTTTCCACCATCGCGCGGTCGCGGCCCAGGCCCACGGCGGTGTAGCCGGCCACGCCGCGGATTGCCTGCTCGCGTTCTTCCGGTGTGCGGCACAGCAGCAGGTTGGCGATGCCTTCCTCGGTCAGCACGTGGCTGACATCGTCGCCGTAGATCATCACCGGCGGCAGCGGCATCTGCGCGCGCTCGGCCAGTTCCCAGGCATCCAAGCGATCGACGAATGCCGGCGCCATGTGCTCGCGGAAGGTTTCCACCATCTGCACCACCAGCTTGCGCCCGCGCGGCATTTCGCCGGGGCGCGCGGCCTGCTGGCCGGCCTTGATCCAGGCATCGCTGGCGTGGCGGCGGCCGCGTGCATCCGAGCCCATGTTGGGTGCACCGCCGAAGCCGGCAATGCGATCGCGCGTGGCAGTGGAACTGTTGCCCTGCAGATCGACCTGCAGGGTCGAACCGATGAACATGTCGCAGGCATACAGACCGGCGGTCTGCGAGAACGCGCGGTTGGAGCGCATCGAGCCGTCGGCACCGGTGAAGAACACATCGCCACGGGCGGCGATGTACTTCTCCATGCCCAGTTCCGAACCGAAGGAATGCACCGATTTCACGAAGCCCGATTCAATGGCCGGAATCAGCGCCGGGTGCGGGTTCAGTGCCCAGTGCTGGCAGATTTTTCCCTTCAGGCCGAGCGATTCGGCATACGTGGGCAGCAGCAGTTCGATGGCGGCCGTATCAAAGCCGATGCCGTGGTTGAGGCGGTTCACCCCGTACTCGGCGTAGATGCCCTTGATGGCCATCATCGCCATCAGCACCTGGATTTCGGAAATCTGCGCCGGATCGCGGGTGAACAACGGTTCGATATGGTTCGGCCGCGGTGCCTGCACCACGAAGTTGACCCAGTCAGCGGGGATATCGACGCGGGGGAGGGTGTCGACGATTTCGTTGACCTGGGCGATCACGATGCCGCCGCCGAATGCGGTGGCTTCCACGATCACCGGGGTGTCTTCGGTGTTCGGGCCGGTGTACAGGTTGCCGTGGCGGTCGGCGGCCTGCGCGGCCACCAGGGCTACGCGCGGGGTCAGGTCGATGAAGTAGCGGCCGAACAGTTCCAGGTAGGTGTGGATGGCACCGATCTGGATGCGCCCTTCGGCCACCAGGTTGGCCAGCCGCACCGATTGCGGGCCGGAAAAGGAAAAGTCCAGTTTCGAGGCGATGCCGCGCTCGAACACATCCAGGTGCGAAGGCAGGGACAGCACCGACTGCACCATGTGCAGGTCGTGCACCCGCGCCGGGTCCAGGTCGGCCAGTGCCTGGGCCAGGAAATCGGCCTGCTTCTGGTTGTTGCCTTCCAGGCAGACCTTGTCGCCCGGTTCCAGCAGGGCGTGCAGCAGCTCACCCACATCGGCGGCGGCGACCTGGCGGCCCCGCGCCCAGGGCGCAGCCCGTTCCAGGCGGGCCTGGCGGCTGCGTTCCAACGTATCCCAGCTCGGGTTCATCGACCGGCTTCCGATTGGTGTTGGAATAATTACGCCATAATTATGGAGGGGGCTGCAACTCGCAGTGCAGCAAATCCGGGGGCGGCGGACCGCCAGGCGTATTCATCTTCCCCGCATCCCTTGTACGCTCGGGCTTCTTCACCGGCATCGACCGGCCGTCCACGGGGGACACACGCATGGATATCGGGAATCTGGCTGCCGGCATGGCACGCACGCGCCGGGTGATCCGCGCATTCGCCTTCGGCCTGCTGGCGCTGTACGCGCTGGTTCTGCTGGTTGGCGAGGCGATCAGTGGCGAGCCGCCCGTGCTGTGGGCCTGGGGCCTGCCGGTGCTGTTCGCAGGCATCGCCGGGTTCAATGCCCGCCGTCTGCTGGCCCGCCATGATGAGGTGCGCGAGCGTGCGCGTGTCGATCAGGTCCTGCAGACATTGTCTTCGCTGGACACCGATGCGCGTGCCGCACGCCTGTCGCGGCTGAAGCCCCGAATACTGATCGGCGGTGTTTCAGTTGCGGCCAGCGTCGCCACATTGCTGCTCATTCCCGCCGACTACCCGCGTGCGGTGGCCTGGACCTGGCTGTGGCTGTTCGTCAGTGCGTTCATGACCTTGGCCTACTGCGGCGGATTCCTGCTCGTTCGCAGTTGGCGGCGGTGAATTTCCGCCGGGCATGGCCCGGCGCTACCTGTGGTCTGGAGCCACGCCATGCGTGGATGCAATGCCGGGGTCGGAGCCCTTTCCTGCGGAAAGGGCTCCGACCCCGCTGCCTGCCTTAGAACTTCCAGCGCAGGCTGGCGGCCACGAAGCGCGGTTCGCCGTAGTTGTTGTAGTCCAGGTTGGCCCAGTAGGTCTTGTCCAGCGCGTTGCGCACGCTCAGCGTGGCCGTCCAGTTGTCGCTGATGCGGTAATTGGCGTTGAACTGCACCAGCGCATAGGCCGGCTGGTTCACCGTCACCGTGCCGCCCAGCGGGTAGGGAATGTTGTAGCCCTGCACCTTGCTCTGCCACTGCACGCCAGCACCCACGCTCAGGCGTTCCAGGGCGCCGCGCAGGCGCAGCTGCGTGTTGATCTGCAGCAGGTCTTCAGCGGGGTTGGCATACAGGAGGTCGGTGGCCGCGCGGGTCACCTTGACGTGGGTGAAGCCGGCGTTGACCGTCCAGCCCGGCAGGATCTCGCCGTTCACGTCCATTTCCCAACCACGTGCCTTGGTGCCGTTCACACCGATGTAGGCCGAGCTGCCATCGCTGAGCGAGTTGTCCGGCACGCTCATGTCGCGCACCGCGTAGTTGTCCTGCTTGGCCTCGAACACCGCGGCATTGGCGGTCAGGCGGCCGTCGAACCACTGGGTCTTCAGGCCCGCTTCCAGGTTCGAACCCTGCACCGGTGCCAGCAGGTTCTCGTTCTTGTCCTTGTAGTTCTGCGGATTGAAGATTTCGGTGTAGCTGGCATACGCAGAGACGTTCGGGGTGATGTCGAAGACCAGGCCCACGTACGGGGTCACTTCATCGCTCACCTTGTAGGCGCCGCTGGTGCCGGTGTAGGTGCCTGCCGCATTGAACGCGCGGGTACGGGTTTCCCAGCGGCTCAGGCGTGCGCCGGCAATCAGCGAAAGCGGGTCGGCCAGGTGCAGGCGTGCGGCCAGGTACACGCCGCTCTGGGTGGTCTTGGCCACGCGGCGCGCGCCGGTGCGGCTGTAGGTCACTTCGGAAATATCGCCGTTCCAGTCGTAGACGTTGGGAATGTAGTAGCAGCGTTCGCTGCCGCAGCGCGCCCAGTCGCTCGGGAAGTTCAGCGTGGTGGTGTTGGTGGTCGATTCCAGGTCGGCCCACTGCGCGCCGAAGGTCAGGTCGTGCTGCTGGTTGAACAGTTCGAACGTGCCGGTCAGGTAGGCATCGACATTGCGACGGGTGTCTTCGGCATCGCCGGCGGCGGCGCGCAGGAAGATGCCCGAGCCGGTGGCCGGGTTCGGGTTGCCGGTACCGTACAGGCGCACGTTCTGCACGTTGCCGCGGGTGTAGGCGGTGTTGATCTTCAGCAGCCAGTCGTCGCCGAAACGCTGTTCCAGGTTGGCGAACACGGTGCTGGTTTCGCGCTGCCAGTAGCTCCACTTCGGCGACAGGTTGGTCGAGCGCGGCAGGTGGGCGAAGTTGCCCTGGCTGTCGAAGAACGGCACGGTGCCCCAGGTGGAACCCACCGGGTTGTTGTCCTGGGTCTGGTAGCCCAAGGTGACCGTGGTGCTGTCGGTCACGTCGCCTTCCAGCACGGCCATGCCGGCCATCTTGTTTTCTTTGTAGCGGTCGTAATAGAAATCACGATCGGTATAGGCGGCCACCACGCGGCTGCGGAAGCGGCCGTCGCGGGTCAGCGGCGCGTTCACGTCTGCTTCCATGCGGCGGTAGTCCCAGCTGCCGGCACTGACCGCGAAGGAGGCATCGAATTCCTTGCCCGGGCGCTTGCGCAGCAGGTTCACCGTGGCCGAGGGCACACCGGCGCCGCTGAGCAGGCCGTTGGCACCGCGGATCACTTCCACGCGGTCGTAGAAGGCGGTGTCGTATTCCTGGTTGGTCGAGCCGCTGTAGGTGGGAATGCCATCGACCTGGAAGTCGGTGATGGCGAAACCGCGCGCGTAGTACAGCGGGCGCTGGGTGTCATAGAAGGACACGCTGACGCCGGTCACGTTGCGCATCACGTCGTTGATGCTGAACAGCGATTCGTCCTGCAGGCGCTGCAGGCCGATCACAGTGGACGACTGCGGGGTTTCCTGCAGGGTGATCGGCAGGCGCGTGGTGCTGGCCGGCGCGGCCTTGTCGGCGCGCACGCTCACCTTGTCCAGGGTCTTGGCGTCGGACGCATCGGCGGCGGCTTCGGCAGCGAACGCCGAGGGAGCCGACAGGATCAGGACGGACAGCAGCGCGGCCGACAGCGGCGCGCGGCGGGGCAGGCGGGAAGCGTAGAGGGACATGAGGGGCTCGGGGGTGAAGGGGAATGGCGGGCGGCAACAGTCATCCAGCACCCGAGCGGCGGCGTCGGGCGGGGTCAGGTCCATCTGCGGGTGGGCGCAGGTCAGTTGCGCGGGGTGCAAATGTAAATCGTTCTTAACAACATTACAATTCGTGACAATGATCGGGGCCTCGGTGGGGTCAGAGCCCCGGGGTCAGATCCCTTTGCCGCAGGCAAAGGGCTCTGACCCCATTCCAGCCCACAAACGCGAACGGCCACCCGAAGGTGGCCGTCCGTCTTTGCTGCAGGGGAACACCAGGCTTACAGCGCCTGCAGCTCCTCGTTGGCGTTGCGCTTTTCCTTCGCCGCTGCGGGGGCCGGCGGGGCAGTCGGCACGACCGCCGGGGCCGCCGCCGCATCGGCCGGTACTTCCAGGTACGGCAGGTGCAGGGTCTGGCTGGTCAGCGTGCGGATTTCGTTGGTCAGCGCCGCGCTTTCATTCAACTTGCGGCCGTAGGAGGGCACGATCTCGCGCAGGCGGGCTTCCCAGCCGGCCTTCATCTGTTCCGGGAAAGCCTTGGCCATCAGGTCCAGCATGATCGGCGGTGAGGTCGACGCACCCGGCGAAGCACCCAGCAGCGCGGCGATGGTGTGGTCCTTGTCGGTCACGATCTCCGTGCCGAACTGCAGCACCGGGCCCTTCAACGGGTCGCGCTTGATGATCTGCACGCGCTGGCCAGCGGTGATCAGCTTCCAGTCACCCGGCTTGGCGTTGGGGAAGTACTTCACCAGTTCGGCCTGGCGATCGGCATCGTTCAGGCGCGCCTGCGCCATCAGGTACTGCACCAGGTCCAGGTTGTCCTTGCCCACTTCCAGCATCGGGCCGACGTTGTTGTGGTTCACCGACGAATACAGGTCCCACCACGAGCCGTGCTTGAGGAACTTGGTGCTGTACAGCGCGAACGGTCCAAACAGCACCACCGGCTTGCCATCCAGCTTGCGCGCATCCAGGTGCGGCACCGACATCGGCGGCGAACCGGTTTCGGCCATGCCGTAGGCCTTCACGCCATGGCGCGAGGTCACGTCCTGGCCCTGGAACGCCAGGAACTGGCCGCCCACCGGGAAGCCGGCGTAATCCTTCGATTCGGGAATGCCGGACATCTGCAGCAGCTTCAGCGCGGCACCACCGGCACCGATGAAGACGAAGCGCGCGTGGGTGGTGGTTTCGGTGTTGGCCTTCAGGTCCTTCACCGTCACGTTCCAGCTCTTGTCGGCGTTCTGCCGCAGCGCGCTCACTTCATGGTTCAGGTGCAGCTTGAAGTTCGGGCTGCGCTGCAGGCCGGCGGTCAGCTGGCGGGTGATCACGCCGAAGTTGACGTCGGTGCCCAGCGGCATCCAGGTGGCGGCGACCTTCTGCTTCGGGTCGCGGCCTTCCATCAGCAGCGGCGCCCACTGCTTGATCTGTGCCGGATCTTCCGAGTACTGCATGCCGTAGAACAGCGGGTTCTTCACCAGCGCCTGCTGGCGCTTGTGCAGGTAGGCGATGTTGTCATCGCCCCAGACGAAGCTCATGTGCGGGGTCGGGTTGATGAAGTCGCTGGGCTGGCTCAGCCGCCCTTCCTTCACCTGGTGCGACCAGAACTGGCGCGAGACCTCGAAGCTTTCGGCAATGCCGACCGCGCGCTTGGTCTCGATGCTGCCATCGGGCAGTTCCGGGGTGTAGTTCAGTTCGGCGAAGGCCGAATGGCCGGTGCCGGCATTGTTCCAGCCGTCCGAGCTTTCGTTGGCCACGCCGTCCAGGCGTTCATAGACCTGGATGTTCCAGTCCGGCTGCAGTTCCTGCAGGTAGGTGGCCAGGGTGATGCTCATGATGCCGCCGCCGACCAGGACAACGTCGACGGGCTTGTCGTTGCTCGCAGCCGGCACCGAGCGCTGGGTCAGCGGCCAGTACAGGAACAGCGCGGCCACCAGCAACAGCAGCACGAGCAGGGCGAGAAGGGCCTTGCCAAATTTCTTCATGGGGGTGACTTATGGCGTGGGGAAGGGGTTCAGGATGCGCGCCGGGTAGGGAAAGGGCGTGAAGAAACAACGCCTTGCAGCATCCAAGGGGCGGATTTTAACCCTTTCGGGTCTGGATTTGGTGCAACGCAGCATCCGGCCGCCCGGCGTCGGTCGCGCCGGACCCTGTCCGGCGGTCCGGGCTCAGACCAGCTCCAGGATCTCGTCCCCGGCCTCGTCCAGCTCACCGGTCGGCCGCCACCCCAGGTGGCGGTAGAACCCATGCGAGCGTGAGCGCGGATCGGCCGAGCACGCCAGGAACAGGCGCTCGTGCCCCGCAGCGCGTGCCAGTTCGACGACCTCCTGCAGCAGCCGCTGGCCGATGCCGCGGCCTTCGTAGTCCGGCAGCAGGGCCAGCACCAGCACCTCACCACTGTCGCGGTCGGCAAAGCCGTAGCCGATCACGCTGCCCTCGTCCTCGGCGATGCGGCCGATGAAGTCGCCCTCGGCGATGCCGGCGGCCCAGCTCTCGGTGGTGATGCCCAGCTCGGCCAGCTGCGCGGCACTGAAGGCATTTTCACGGGTGCGCCCACGCAGTTCGATGCAGGCAGCCGCGTCATCGGGCAGGGCGGGGCGGTAATGGAGAGGCATGCAGCGTCCTTGTGCGGGGGGCGGAACCGGTAGCGCCAGGCCATGCCTGGCGGCTCCCTTCAATCGCTGCCAATAGTGAAGTATTCCGCCGCGAAATAGCCAATCTGGTAGACCAGCGCCACCGCCGCCAGCAGCAACTGCGCACGGGCGCTGCGCAGGTTCCAGCCCAGCACGCAGACCACCAGCATCAGCGCCGAATGCAACGGATAGGCCTCGCCCAGCAACTGCCAGCGGCTGCGCCCCTTGATCGCCGTATCCACCAGATCGAGCAGGGTCAGCACCGCAATCACGCCGAAGATCCAGCGCCGCCGCTGCAGCAGGTACTGCCCGTAGCTGCCGTAGTCGCGCAGGTCATCGGGAAACAACAGCGCACACAGCAGGAACCACGCCGCGCTGTAGGCGATCACGAACAGATAGGTTTCAAACGTCCAGCGGTGCACCTCGATCAGGCGGAATTCCCACCACCAGAACGTCACCAGCGACACCAGGGTCCATGCCACCCAGCACAGGTGCAGGGCCGAACAGCCGCGCCGCTGCGGGTGCTCGATGATCTGCGCCAGCCCCTTCAGCAGCGTGGTGATCGACAGGCCCAGGATGATGCCCATCACCACGCGGATATGCAGGAACAGCGGATCGGTCCCCATCGCCCAGCCCCTCAAGGTCGGTTGCCGCGATGCTGGCACAGAAAAAGGCCCCGCAGGCCGTTCCCGTAGATCCGCCCCATGGGTGGATGGACGGTCGCAGGGCCCTGGCCGATCAGGAGGGGATCAGGGCCGCTTGCCGCAGCAGGGCAAGCAGGCGGTCACCTTCTTCGTCGGCGTCGAAGATGTCCTCGCCGTCCAACGCATAGGCTCTGACCAGCAGGTCCAACGCCTGGTGCCGGTTCCCGAGTGCCTCGGAACACTGCCCTGCGCGATAGAGGATGAATGGATTCACCTGCCCGTCTGGACCGTTCATGGCGTCGAAGAAGTAATCGGATGCCTGAGCGGTGTTGCCAAGCGAAAATGCAGCATCTCCCAGCGATGCGCTCAGCCACACATGGGCTTCCCATTGCTCGCGCGGCGGCGGCAGCAGGTCCAAGGCACTGCTCCAGACACGGATCGCCGCAGCGGGGTCGTCACCGTCCATCAGGGCGTTTCCCTGTTCGGACAATTCAGCAATGCGTTCGTAGAGTTCGTCGGGAAGTTCCATCTGACTTCTTGCCCTTGGGAATCAATCCGTCCAGCGTATGGCGCATGACAGCTGAAGTCGCGTGGCATTTCCGAAAGGCGGTGACGCTATCGACCCGAACTTTCCGTCGCATGGGGTGATGGGGTCAGAGCCCGTTGCGCAGCAACGGGATCCGACCCCGGGCCGCCTCATCGCTTCCGTCGTACCAGCGCGGTCGATGCGTCCAGCACGGCGCGGGTCAGCAGGGCCATCGTCTGCACATCGCCCTTCCAGTGCTGCCAGTACAGCGGCACGTCTTCCCAGGCGCGCTGGCGCACGTAGACCAGCCGACCGGCATCCAGATGCCGCTTCACCAGCGGCAGGGGATTCATGGTCCAGCCCAGGCCGCCCAGGTTGGCCTGCACGAACGCGCGGGTTGAAGGAATCCACCAGGTCGGCGCGGTGCTGGGCAGCTCGTCGCCGGCCATGCGCCGGGCGAAGCGGGCCTGCATGTCGTCCTTGCGGTTGAACACCAGCACCGGCGCCTGGGCCAGCGCCTGCGCGGTCACGCCCTTGGCGAAATGCTGGTCGCGGAATTCCGGGGTGCAGGTGGCGGCGTAGCGGATGCTGCCCAGCGCATGGATCTGGCAGCCCTGCACCGGCTCGTCCAGGGTGGTTACCGCACCCAGCACGGTGCCCTGGCGCAGCAGTTCCACGGTGTGGTCCTGGTCTTCCACGCGCAGGTCCAGGGTGGTGCCGGTGCCCTGGGCGAAGGCGTGCGCGGCCTGCGGGAACCACGTTTCCAGGCTGTCGTGGTTCACCGCCACCGGAATGCTGGCCTGGGGCAGGTCCTCGTCGGCCAGGCCCATGCGGTGCAGCGCGTCGTGTTCCAGCAGGGCGGTCTGTTCGGCCAGCTGCACCAGCAACTGGCCTTCGGCGGTGGCGGTGGCCGGGGTGCCGCGCTTCACCAGCAGGCGGCCAATGCGGTCCTCCAGCGCTTTCACCCGCTGCGAGATGGCCGACGGGGTGACGTTGAGCGCCTGCGCGGCGCGGTCGAAGCTGCCTTCGCGGATGACCGCGGCCAGGGCCCGCAGCTGGGCGTGGTCGATGCGCATCGAATTAAGCTCCGCTAATGTTGGTTTAGTAAGTTTAGCTCGTCTTTTCCATGTTGCGGCGCGACAATGGCGCCCGTTCCGGTGCTGTCCGCCTTCGCGAGGCACCGTCCCCCCAGCAAGACAAGGCAGTGAATCCCATGTTCTCGGTCATCTCCGCCAGCACCGGCCTCGGTGCCTGGTTCTCTGGTGCAGCCACCGGCATCGGCCTGTTCGCCGTGGTCGGTGCCCAGAGCGCCTTCATCCTGCGCCAGGGCATCCTGCGCAAGCACATCGTGCCGGTCGTGGCCACCTGCGCGGCCATCGATGCGATCTTCATCTTTGCCAGCGTGGCCGGCCTGCGCACGCTCACCTCGGCGCTGCCGTGGCTGACCACGGCGGTGCTGTGGACCGGCGTCGCGTTCCTGGCCTGGTACGCAATGAAGTCGGCGCGCCGCGCGATCGCTGGCGGCGGTGGCATGGGCGAGGCCGACAGCGATGACGGCAGCCGCCGCGCGGTGCTGATGGCCGCCGTGGGCTTTTCGCTGATCAACCCGCACTTCTGGCTGGACATGATGGTGATCGGCTCGATTGCCGAGAACTTCGGCAATGCGCGCATGGCGTTCGCCGCCGGCGTGGTGACCGCCAGCTGCCTGTGGTTGACCGCGCAGGGTCTGGGTGCGCGCCTGCTGGCGCCGCTGTTCACCAAGCCCAGCACCTGGCGCGTGCTGGACGGCACCATCGCGGTGATCCTCAGCATCCTGGCCCTGACCCTGGCGGTGCGCGGGGTCCACTGACCCAGTGCGCACGCTCCCCGAATCCACGTCCTGACTCTCTCTCCAAGGTAGTGGCTACGACGGCACCGGCAACGGTGCCGTCTTTTTTTTGTGGTCGCACCCAGCACTGGCGGACACCCAGAGGCCATGCCTAGAATCGCGATGCGGACAGGGTGTCCGCTTCAAAGGGGGAAGGATGCGCAAGTGTTTGCTGGCTGCCGTCGTTGCAGCCGTGCTGTTGCCGGGGAAGGCAATGGCGGTCGACCTGGATGCCTTCGTGCGCCAGGAAGCGTTCGGGGATCTGAAGATTTCACCTTCTGGCGAGTACTTCGCCACCACCGTGCCGGGCGAGGATTACACCGCGCTGGCCATCCTGCGCGTGTCCGACCACACGGTGGTGGGCAGCATGCGCCCGCCACGCAACAACCACGCCGCCGATTTCCACTGGGTCAACGATTCGCGGCTGCTGGTCGGCCTGGCCGAAAAGTTCGGCAGCCTGGACGAGCCGTCGCCCACCGGTGAGCTGCTGGCGATGAACGCCGACGGCACCCGTACCGAACTGATGGTCGGCTACCGGGTGGCCGGCAACGGGCCGGGCACCCGTCTGCAGCCGAAGAAGGTCGAGGCCGTCGCCGCGTTCCTCACCGACGATCTGCCCAACGATGACCGCGGCGTGATCATTGCGGTGTGGCCCTTCAGCGAAGATCCCTTCACCCGTGCCGAGCGCATGGATGTGCAGAACGGCAAGCGCTACCCGGTGGCCCGTTCGCCGGTACGGCGGGCAAGCTTCACCACCGATGCCGAGGGCCAGGTGCGTTTCGCCCACGGCGCCGGCTCCGACAACGTCAACAAGCTGTACTACCGCGCCGCCAACGGCAGCGACTGGACACTGGTGAACGATGAAGCCAGTGCGAAGCGCATCGAGACGGCGCTGGGCTTTTCCCAGGATGGGCAGGTGGCCTATCTGAAGAGCGAGCAGGCGCAGGGGCCGGATGCCATCGTCAGCTGGAACCCGCTCACCAGCGAGCGCCGCACCGTGTTGCGCGACGAGGTGGTGGACCCGTACCGGATCATTGTCCGGCCGGGCACCGATATTCCGGTGGGCGCGCTGTATCTGGGCGATACCCCGCGCACGCGCTTCTTCGATGAAGCCTCGGCCGATGCGCGGCTGTACCGCAGTCTGGAAGCGGCCTTCCCGGGCCAGGCGGTGTACATCACCTCCAGCACGCGCGATGGCAGCAAGGTGCTGGTGCGGGTCTGGTCCGGTTCCAACCCCGGTGACTTCTATCTGTACGACGTCGCCAACCGCAAGGCGACCTACCTGATCAGCCGCAGCGACTGGGTGGATGTGGAAAAGACCGCCAAGGTCACCCCGTTCAAGCTGCAGGCGCGCGATGGCCTGCCGCTGCACGGTTACCTGACCGTGCCGCACGGCAGCGACGGGCGAGGCCTGCCGATGGTGGTGATGCCGCACGGTGGTCCGCTCGGCATCTACGACGACGGCAGCTATGACCGCGAGGCGCAGATGCTCGCCGCCGCCGGCTATGCGGTGCTGCAGGTCAATTTCCGTGGCTCGGGCAACTACGGCCGCGCGCACGGCCAGGCGGCCGCCGAGCAGTGGGGCAAGGCCATGCAGGACGACGTGACCGATGCCACCCGCTGGGCAATCAGCCAGGGCATCGCGAACAAGGAACGCATCTGCATCTACGGGGCCAGCTACGGCGCGTATTCGGCCATGATGGGCGCGGCCCGCGAACCGGGGCTGTACCAGTGCGCGGCCGGCTACGTGGGCGTGTACGACCTGCCCATGATGTTCAACCGTGGCGATGTGCAGGACCGCAGGTCGGGCATCAACTATCTGCGCGAATGGCTGGGCGACCCGGCCACGCTGGGCGCGGTGTCGCCGGTCAACCTGGCCGCGCAGATCAAGGTGCCGGTGTTCCTGGCCGCAGGCGGTGAAGACAAGCGTGCGCCGATCCAGCACACCGAGCGCATGGAAGCGGCGCTCAAGCGTGCCGGTACGCCGGTCGAAAGCCTGTACTACAAGACCGAAGGCCACGGTTTCTACACGCTGGAACACAAGCGTGAGTACTACGGCAAGCTGCTGGCCTTCCTGTCGCGCAGCCTGGGCGGGGCGACCGCCAGCGCCAGTGCGCCAGCGGAAAAGGGCAAGGCGCCCTGAGTGCGGCGCCGGTGCACGGGGTCATTTGACCCCGTGCATCATCCGCTTCAGCAGCGGCGCGGCGATGAAGGCCGCCACGGCACAGCCCAGGCCGATCCACATCAGCAGCCAGAACAGGTGCGCATAGGCACCGGCGGCGGCCACCATGTCCAGCGATTCGCCTTCGGGTACTTCGATCGCGGCCAGCTTGCCGAACAGCGCGGCCAGCGTTTCCGAAAACGCAGTCGCCAGGAACCAGGTGCCCATCATCAGGCTCATCACCCGCGGCACGGCCAGCTGGGTCACCGCCGACAGGCCGACCGGCGACAGGCACATCTCGCCGCTGGCCAGCAGGAAGTAGGCCAGCACCAGCCACCACACGCTGGCCATCTCACCGGTTGCGCCCACCTGCTGCGCGGCCAGCGCCAGCGGCACGAACGACAGTGCACCGATCACCAGGCCCCAGGCCGATTTCACCGGCTTGCCCGGTTCCCAGCCGCGGCGGTCCATCCAGGTCCACAGCGCGGCGAAGGCCGGCGCCAGCAGCACCAGGAACAGCCCGCCCAGGTAGGTGAGCGAGCCGGCGGTCTGCGGAATCACCAGGCAGTCGCGCACCAGCAGCACCAGCATCAGCGCCACGATGGCGATGAAGAACGCACGCGGCGCGTTCGAACCCGGGCGGCGTTCGGCCAGGCGCGCGCTGACCACGAAGCCCAGCGGCGCCAGCAGCAGCGACACGGTCGACCACGGCAGCGGCGTGCCGTCGGTGATCACCAGCGCGGGCACGATGTCCTTGGTCAGCAGGCGGTCGGTGAAGGTGACCCACGAGCCGTAGGACTGCTCGTACATGGTGAAGAACACCAGCGCCATGAAGATCAGCACCATCAGCGCGATCATCTGCTGGCGCTGCACCGGCGTGCATTTCGTGCCGGTGAACCAGGCGAACCAGACCAGCACGCCGCCCAGCACCACCAGCATCAGCATCAGCGCCAGGCTGATTTCACCGCCCAGCGCGAAGGCGCCATTGCCGGCGGCCCACATCAGCCAGGCGACCGGCAGCACGCCGACCACCGCACACAGATAGATCAGCCACTCGCGCGGCAGGCCCAGCACTTTCTGCTTCAGTGCGGCCGGCTGTGGCGGCTCGGCATGGCCGTGCAGGTATTTCTGCCCCCACAGGAACATGGCCAGGCCGGCCAGCATGCCGATGCCGGCGGCGCCGAAGCCGTACTTCCAGCCGTAGGCTTCACCCAGGAAGCCGCAGACCAGCGACGAGAACAGCGCGCCCAGGTTGATGCCGGCGTAGAACAGCGAGAAACCCGAATCGCGGCGCGGGTCGTCCTTGGGGTAGAGCTTGCCGACGATGGTGGAAATGTTCGGCTTCAGGAAGCCCACGCCCATGATGATCAGCGCCAGCGACAGGTAGGTCACCGCCAGTGCCGAGGTGTCGCGCACCACTTCGCCGTTCACCCGGTACGCCGCATGGCCTTCGAAGGCCATGCCCAGATGGCCCAGCACCAGCAGGATGCCGCCGAACAGCACTGCCCGGCGCATGCCCAGCCAGCGGTCGGCCAGCATGCCGCCGAACACGGGAATGCAGTAGACCAGGCCGCCGTAGGCACCCAGCAGGTCCAGGCCGGCCTTGTCACCGAACAGGTGGTACTTGGTCAGGTACAGCAGCAGCAGCGCCTTCATGCCGTAGAAGGAGAAGCGCTCCCACATTTCGGTGAAGAAGCAGACGTAGACGCCCTTGGGGTGGCCCAGGAAATCGTCGGAAGCAATCGCGGTGGAATTCATCGGCGAATTATAGGCGCGCGCTGTGGCGCGCGCCGGGTAGCGCCGGGCCATGCCCGGCGCCCTCGGTAGATCCACGCCATGCGTGGATGACGCTCACCCCACCCGATCGATCACAGATACCGCAACCAGGCCAGATCGCGCCGCCGTGCCTTGAACCGCCCGAACGCGCGCGTGGCCGGGTACAGCGCCACCGCCAGCGCACAGGCCACCAGCAGCAGGCCGGCCACCGAATCCAGCGCGTACAGGCTGCCGTGGGTCGGCCCCCACATTGCCAGCGCGGCCAGGTACATCAGCTTCAGCACGTACAGGTGCAGCAGGTAGAAGAACATCGGTGCCGCGCCGATATCGGCCAGCGGCTGCAGGGCGCGGGCCAGCGGCGCCCACTCATACAGGCGCAGCAGCACCAGGCCGATGCCCAGGGTCAGCAACAGGAACTGCAGCGACGGCGGGTACTTGGTCACGTTGAACACGCTCATCCAGGTGCGCAGCGCACTGTCCTGGTACTGCCACGGCGCTTCGCCATACCCGTTGGCCAGACGCAGCAGGGCGAACGCCGCCAGCGCACCCAGCCCGGCCCACTGCAGCCAACGCTGGCGCTGCGCCGGGTCGCGGTCGCGGGCGAACCAGGGGCCCATCAGATAGCCCAGGGCAATCACCCCGATCCACGGCAGCAGTGGGTAGGAGGTGCGCAGGCGCATCACCCCGGCGTCGATCCAGTCGCGCTGGTGCAGCACCTTCCACAGCACCGCCAGCACACCGTTGCCTTCCACCCGCACGCCATCGAACAGGTTGTGGCCGGCCACCAGCAGCACGCCCAGCACCAGCAGGGCAGGGCGCGGCAGCCACAGCAGGCCCGCCAGCGCGATCATGCTCAGCCCGATCGCCCAGATCACCTGCAGGTACAGCGTGTCCGGCGGGAACTGGAAGGTCCAGGCGAAGCTCACCAGGGTCAGTTCCAGCACCACCAGGAACAGGCCGCGCTTGAGCAGGAAGGCGGCCGTGGCCCGGCGCGGGTCGGCCTGGCGCTGGCCGTACAGCCACGCCGACAGGCCGGTCAGCAGCACGAATACCGGGGCGCACAGATGGGCCAGCAGGCGGCAGGCGAACAAGGCCGGCGAGACCGTGGACGCATCCATCGGGTCGCTGACCTGGTACTGCAGGAAAAAGGTTTCGCGCACGTGGTCCAGCAGCATCAGCAGCATCACGGTGCCGCGCAGCTGGTCGATGGAGGCCAGGCGGGGGGAGGGGGAAGAGGCCACGTACGATGCTCGACCGGCGTGACAGGATATAACATAACGTTTCCGCGCGCAGCCCTCAGGGCTGGCAGGCGGCCACGCTCCAGCCGTCGCGCTTGTCGTAGCTGATCGGGATGGCCCGGGCCGAACCGTCGGGCAGGGATTTCAGGCAGAAGCGGGCGATGTAGCCTTGGATGAGGCCCGAGCGGCTGGCATCGAGGAACACTTCGTACATCTTCCCTGTCTGCAGGGGCAGCGCCGGGCGCGGCACGGTCGCGCCTGCCGGCACCCGGCCGTAGAGAATGCAGGTTCCCGCAGGCAGCGGCGTCGACACCTCGCCAGAATGCTGGAAGGACCAGGTCGACTGCGGCTTTCCCTGCGTCTGTTCAGATACGTCGATGCCATGCAGTTGCACCGGTTCACGCAGATGCCGACGCATCTGCGCGGGCAGCCCGAAGCAGGGCAGGCCGTCGTGATCGGTGATTTCAGCCGATCCCATGCGGCTCAGCGCGACGGCGCGATCCGGCAGCGCCAACAGCCCTGCCGTTGCCGCAAGGGCAATGCAGACCCCTACATCCAGAGGGCGTGCTTTCACGGCTGGGCCTGTCCATGTGTGCGCCGGTGCACCATGCACAACCGGGCGGGGATCTTCAATAGAGGGCTCACCGGCGGGCACGTTGGCCGCAGGGCAGGACGTGCGCGCCCGCTGGCGGATTGATCGAATCTGGCTGGATGCGCCAACAATCGTGGCGGCTGACCCTCCCCCCTCCCCAACCGCACTGGACTTGCCGCCCCCTGAACGCTAGCGTGCAAGGGATTTTTTGCCAGCAGGGGCTTCCATGAACCACGACGCTGCGCCCAAGCAGCTCACCTTCCGCGCAGTGGCCCTGGCCATCGTGCTGGCGGTGGTGCTGTCAGCGGCCAACGCCTACCTCGGTCTGTTCGCAGGCCTGACCATCGCCACCGCCATTCCCGCCGCGGTCATTTCCATGGGCGTGCTGCGCCTGCTGGGCGGTGGTTCCATCCTCGAAAACAACATCGTGCAGACCGGCGCCTCGGCCGGTTCGTCCATCGCCGCCGGTGTCATCTTCACCATCCCGGCGCTGGTCATCATGGGCTACTGGCCCGACTTCAAGTACTGGTGGGTGCTGGGCATCGCCGGTCTGGGCGGCCTGCTGGGCGTGCTGTTCTCGGTGCCGCTGCGGCGTTCGATGATCGTCGAAGACCCGCTGCCGTTCCCGGAAGGCAAGGCTGCGGCCGAAGTGCTGAAGGCCGGTGAGAACCCCGGCCCGGGCCTGAAGATCCTCGGCCTGTCGGCGGTGATCGGTGCCTTCGTCAAGCTGGCTGCCGAAAGCGGCCTGCGCCTGATTCCCGATGCCTGGTCGACCTCGGCCTACGTCGGCAGCTCCAAGATCACCGCCTTCATCGGCACCAACCTGTCGCCGGCCCTGCTGGGCGTGGGCTACATCGTCGGTCTGAATGTCGGCATCGTGGTGGTGTCCGGCTCGATCCTGACCTGGCACATCGCCATTCCGATCTACCAGGCGTTCTTCATGAACACCGATCCGGCCCTGGCCGCGTCGGTGGCCACCGCCTCGTCCACCGAGGCCGCGTTCGCCATCTGGGGCGCGAAGATGCGTTACCTGGGCGTCGGCGCGATGCTGATCGGCGGCATCTGGACCCTGATCTCGCTGCGCAAGTCGCTGCTGAACGGCGTCAAGAGTGGCTTCGCCGCGGCGCGCAAGAGTGGCGGCCCGGTGCTGGCCCATACCGAACGCGACCTGCCGATGAAGTGGATGCTGGTCGCCCTGGTGGCCTTCGTGCTGCCGCTGCTGGCCCTGTACCAGGCCATCGTCGGCCAGTGGCACGTGTCCATTCCGATGACCATCATCATGATCGTCGCCGGCTTCCTGTTCGTGTCGGTGTCGGCCTATCTGGCCGGCCTGATCGGTTCGTCCAACAACCCGGTCTCGGGCATCACCATCTCCACCATCCTGTTCGCCTCGGCGGTGCTGGTGGTGCTGCTGGGCGCCGATGGCCTGAAGCCGGTCGGCGCCGGTGGTGCACCGCTGGGTGCGGTGGCCGCCATCATGATCGGTGCGGTGGTGTGCTGCGCCGCCGCGGTGGGCGGTGACAACCTGCAGGATCTGAAGGCGGGTTACATCGTCGGTGCCACCCCGTGGAAGCAGCAGCTGATGCTGGGCATCGGTGCGTTCTCGTGCGCGCTGATCATGGCTCCGGTGCTGAACCTGCTGGCCACGGCCTACGGCATCGGCGTGAAGTCCGAGCTGCATCCGAACGCCCTGGCCGCCCCGCAGGCAAACCTGATGGCCTCGGTGGCCAAGGGCCTGTTCGGTGGCGAACTGCCGTGGACCTTCATCGGCATCGGTGCCGTGGTCGGTGCGGTCATCATCGCCTTCGACAGCTGGCTGAAGTCGCGCAATTCGCGCTTCCGCGTGCCGGTGCTGGCCGCCGCCATCGGTATCTACCTACCGCTGGAACTGATGGTGCCGATCTTCCTGGGCGGCCTGATCGCCTACCTGGTCGAGCGCTTCCACAAGGTGCGTGGCGATGATGAAGAAGGCCGCGACCGCGTGCACAAGCCGGGCGTGCTGTTCGCCGCCGGCCTGATCACCGGTGAGGCGCTGATGGGTATCGCCATCGCCGTGCCGATCGTGGTCAGCAGCCGCGCCGACGTGCTGGCCCTGCCGTTCCACCTGCCGGCCGCGCAGTGGTTCGGCCTGGCGGTGCTGTTCCTGGTGGGCCTGCTGATCTACCGCACCGGCAAGCGCGCACAGGTGTAACACCCAAGGGGTCGGATCCCTTCCCGCAGGGAAGGGCTCTGACCCCGGCTGGCAGTGTCTGGGGTCAGAGCCGATTCCGGTGCAAGGGGTCGGATCCCTTCCCGCAGGGAAGGGCTCTGACCCCGGCTGGCAGCGTATGGGGTCAGAGCCGATTCCGTTGGAATCGGATCCGACCCCGGTGCCCCCACAAACCGCGCTACGGCGCGGTTTGCTGTTTCTGGCGGCGGGAACCGCGCCGGCCGGCAGGCATGACCGATGGCCTTGGCAGCCCCGCCCGCGCGGGCCTACCATCGGTTTTTTGCCGTCCTGCGGAGACCCCGATGAAACTGCGTCATGCCCTGCTGCCACTGAGCCTGCTGGCCGCCCTGCCCAGCGTTGCCGCTGCCCGTGGCCTGGAAGTCCGCGACATGGTGGCCATGGATCGCGTCTCCGCGCCGGTCCTGACCGCTGACGGCAGCACCGTGGTGTTCGCCAAGCGCAGCACCGACGCCGCGCTGAAGTCCAGCACCGCCCTGTTCGCGCGCAACCTGCGCACGCGTGATGCGGCCCCGCCGAAGCAGATCACCCCGGCCGGCTGGAACGTCAATTCGGCCTCGCTGTCGGCCGACGGCCAGACCGTCTATTTCCTCAGCGCCAAGAACGGCAGCCAGCAGCTGTACGCCCAGCCGATCAGCGGCGGCACCCCGCGCCAGCTGACCGACTTCCCGGTGGACGTGGACAGCTACCACGTCTCGCCGCAGGACGACCGCGTGCTGTTCAGCGCCGGCGTGTTCCAGGCCTGCGCATCCGACCTGGCCTGCACCGAAAAGAAGCTGAAGGACGTGGCCGGCGCCAAGGCCAGCGGCAAGGTCTTCGATTCGCTGTTCGTGCGCCATTGGGACACCTGGAACGACGGCCGCCGCAACACCCTGTTCGTGGCTCCGCTGCCTGTCGCCAAGGGCGGCCCGGTGAAGGGCGCTTCGGCGCTGAGCGCCACCCTCGATGGCGACGCGCCGTCCAAGCCGTTCGGCGGCAATGACGATTTCGCCTGGTCGCCCGATGGCAGCAGCGTGGTCGCCAGCATCCGCGTGGCCGGCAAGCAGGAACCGTGGTCGACCAACTTCGACCTGTACCGCTTCGATGCCGCCGGCAAGCAGGCGCCGGTCAACCTGACTGCCTCCAATCCGGCCTGGGATGCCGGCCCGGTGTTCAGCGCCGACGGCAAGACCCTGTTCTACCGCGCCATGAAGCGCCCGGGCTTCGAAGCCGACCGCTTCGGCCTGATGGCGATGGACCTGGCCAGCGGCAAGACCCGCGAAATCGCCCCGCAGTGGGACCGCTCGGCCGGTGAGATCAACCTGTCCGCCGATGGCGCCAGCATCTACACCACCACCGACGACCTGGGCGAACACCCGCTGTTCCAGATCGATGTGGCCAGCGGCAAGGCGACCAAGGTCATCGGCGACGGCACCGTGTCGTCGGTGAGCGTGGCAGGCAACAGCGTGGCCATCACCCGCAACAGCCTGAAGAGCAACGACCAGGTGCTGGTCGGCCTGCTGCCGGCCGCCGGCGAAACCATGGGCCCGCTGCGCGCGCTGACCCCGGCCGCCGGTGAAGTCCTGAAGGACGTCAACTTCGGCGACTACGAACAGTTCGAGTTCAAGGGCTGGAACAACGACACCGTGCACGGCTACGTGGTCAAGCCGCACAACTACCAGGAAGGCAAGTCCTACCCGGTCGCGTTCCTGATCCACGGCGGCCCGCAGGGCAGCTTCGGCAATGGCTGGAGCTACCGCTGGAACCCGCAGACCTACACCGGCCAGGGCTACGCCGTGGTCATGATCGACTTCCACGGTTCCACCGGCTACGGCCAGGCCTTCACCGATGCCATCAGCCAGCACTGGGGCGACCGCCCGCTGGAAGATCTGCAGAAGGGCTGGGACGCAGCGCTGAAGAAGTATTCCTTCCTCAACGGTGACAAGGCCTGTGCACTGGGCGCCAGCTACGGCGGCTTCATGGTCAACTGGATCGCCGGCAACTGGAACGGCCCGTTCAAGTGCCTGGTGAACCACGATGGTGTGTTCGACCAGCGCATGATGGGCTACGCCACCGAAGAACTGTGGTTCACCGAGTGGGAGCAGGGCGGTACCCCGTACCAGAAGGCGGCCAACTACGAGAAGTTCAACCCGGTCAACCACGTGGCCGACTGGAAGAAGCCGATCCTGGTGATCCACGGCCAGCAGGATTTCCGCATTCCGGTGGAACAGGGCCTGGCCGCGTTCACCGCCGCCCAGCGCCAGGGCATCGAATCGAAGTTCCTGTACTTCCCGGACGAAAACCACTGGGTGCTGAAGCCGGACAACAGCATCCTGTGGCATGACACCGTCAATGCCTGGCTGAAGCAGCACATCGGCCAGTAAGCCGGTCCAGCGCCAAGGGGTCGGATCCCATCCGCATCGCGGATGGGATCCGACCCCATCCATCGACTGTTCCTGGGGTCAGATCCCTTTCGCATCGCGAAAGGGCTCCGACCCTGCATCCAGAGCACCTGCATGATCCAGAACGACATCGTCGTCTTCGGTTTGATCGCTGCCACCCTCGGCGCCGTGTTCTGGACCGCCTCGCGCGAGCAGGGCCTGTGGAAGCGCTTCTACACCTTCGTGCCGGCGCTGCTGCTGTGCTATCTGCTGCCAGGCATCTACAACACCGTCGGCCTGATCGACGGTCAGAACACCAAGCTCTACAACCCGGTGGCGCGCGACATCCTGCTGCCGGCGGCGCTGATCCTGCTGACCCTGGCGGTGGACATCAAGGGCATCCTGCGGCTGGGTCCGAAGCTGGTGCTGATGTACCTGGGGGCCTCGGCCAGCATCATGCTGGGCGCGGTGGTGGCCTTCCTGGTGATGCGCGCGATCCACCCCGACACGGTGGCCGGCGATACCTGGGCCGGCATGGCCGCACTGGCGGGCAGCTGGATTGGCGGCGGCGCCAACATGCTGGCCATGCGCGAAGTATTCGACGTCAACGCCACCACCTTCGGCCAGTTCGCCGTGGTCGATGTGGGCGTGGGCTATGTATGGATGGCCGCGCTGATCTTCCTGGCCGGGCGCGCGGCGAAGATCGATGCGCGCAGTGGCGCCGATACGTCGGCCATTGATGAACTGAAGGAGCGCATTGCGCGCTTCCAGGCCGAACACGAGCGCATTCCCAGCCTGACCGACCTGATGCTGATCGTGGCGGTGGCCTTCGGTGGGGTGGGTCTGGCACATGCCATCGGCGCGCCGCTGGCGGCCTGGTTCAAGGCCAACGTCAGCTGGGCCGCGCAGTTCTGCCTGGATGCGCCGTTCGTGTGGGTTGTGGTGCTGTCGACCACGCTGGGCCTGAGCCTGAGCTTCACCCGCGCGCGCAACCTGGAAGGGGCTGGCGCGTCGCGGTTGGGCTCGCTGCTGCTGTACTTCCTGATTGCCTGCATCGGCATGCAGATGGACCTGCTGGCGCTGCTGGACCGGCCGTGGCTGTTCCTGCTGGGGCTGATCTGGATCGCCGTGCACATCGGCCTGCTGTGGTGCCTGGGCAAGGTGCTGAAGGTGCCGTTCTTCTACTTCGCCATCGGTTCGCAGTCGAACATCGGCGGCCCGGCTTCGGCGCCGGTGGTGGCCGCCGCGTTCCATCCGGCGCTGGCGCCGGTGGGCGTCCTGCTGGGCACGATGGGCTATGCCACCGGCACCTATCTGGCCTATGTGGTCGGCATCACCCTGCGCGCGCTGGCCACGTAGTAGGTCCACGCCATGCGTGGAGTGTGCGGACCAAGGTCCGCACCTACCGGTGACCTACGCCGGCAACAATCCGCGTTCGATCAACCACGCTTTCGCGTCTTCGGCGTCCTGTTCGAACCGCGCCGAGTGAAAAGAGGGGCGCCGCAAGTTCCGGCGCGTCGCCACGCGCCCATGGCCAGCCGCGACCGCGGCTTTACGCCACGGGCAACCCGCGTTCGATCAACCACGCTTTCGCGTCTTCGGCGTCCTGTTCGAACCACGCCTGGGTAGACCCCAACCGGTACGTATACCCCCACGCATCCATGTCGGCCATCAGCCGCGCGCTGCCCACGCCGGGCAGGTGCCCGGCCAGCACGATCTGCAGGTAGCAGGTGGCGTCTTCCTCGGGCACCGAATCGGTGGCGTCGGTATGCACCTGCGCGCGCCGTTCCGGCGGCAGCACGATCAGGTGGCAGGCTTCGTGCAGCATCGAGTGCACCGGCGTGTCGTCACGCACATAGACGTTGCTGGCAATGATGCCGGCCTCGGGTTCGCCCCAGTAGCTGCCGGGAATGGCTTGGCCAGCGGCAACGTGGTGCAGCCGCAGGCCATGCGCGGACAGCAGCTGCTGCGCATCGGCGAAGGCGATATCGCCAACGCGGGTCACGATGGGTTCGGGGGCAGTGTCGGTCATGCGGGGTCACACGGCCCCGCCCATGCAGGCACGGGCGGGGCAGGGGGTCAGGGCTTGTCCGGGCCTTCGGGCAGCGCCACGGAAATATCTAGTACGTCGTGCTGGCCATCCTTGACCAGGTCGACCTTCACCGCATCGACGTCGATGTTCACGTACTTCTTGATCACTTCCAGCAGCTCGCGCTGCAGCAGCGGCAGGTAGTCCGGGCCACCGCGGTGGCTGCGTTCCTGCGCGATGATGATCTGCAGGCGGTTCTTGGCGGTTTCGGCGGTGGTCTTCTTCGCTTTGAGGAAATCAAACAGGCCCATGCTTACCCTCCGAACAGCTTGCTGAAGAAGCCCTTCTTCTCGACGCTGGTGAAGCGCATCGGGCGTTCTTCGCCCAGGATGCGCGCGACGGCATCGTCATAGGCCTGGCCGGCAGCGGACTCGACGTCCAGGATCACCGGCTCGCCCTTGTTGGAGGCATTGAGCACGTCGCCCGATTCGGGGATCACGCCGATCGCCTTCAGCCCCAGCACTTCTTCCACGTCGGCAATGCTGAGCATTTCACCGCTTTCCACGCGCACCGGGGTGTAGCGGGTCAGCAGCAGGAAGGCCGGCACGTTCTGCCCGGATTCGGCCTTGTGGGTCTTCGAATCCAGCAGGCCGATGATGCGGTCGGAGTCGCGCACCGAGGATACTTCCGGGTTCACCACCACCACGGCGCGGTCGGCGAAGTACATGGCCAGGAACGCACCCTTTTCGATGCCGGCCGGGGAATCGCAGATGACGTAGTCGAAGCCGTCGGCGGCCAGGTCCTTCAGTACCTTGCCCACGCCTTCCTGGGTCAGTGCGTCCTTGTCGCGGGTCTGCGAGGCGGCCAGCACGTACAGGTTGTCAAAGCGCTTGTCCTTGATCAGGGCCTGCTTCAGGGTGGCTTCGCCGTGCACGACGTTCACGAAGTCGTACACCACGCGGCGTTCGCAACCCATGATCAGGTCGAGGTTGCGCAGGCCGACGTCGAAGTCGATCACGGCCACCTTCTTGCCGCGCCGTGCCAGGCCGCAGGCCAGGCTCGCGCTGGAAGTGGTCTTGCCGACGCCGCCCTTGCCGGAGGTGACTACGATGATTTCAGCCAAAGGACTTCTCCTGATGATTCTGTTTGGGTGCTGCGTCAGTCCAGCGCAGCGATCTTGATCTGGTCCTGTTCCAGCCACACCTGCACGGCCTTGCCGCGCAGGTTGTCCGGCACATCGTCCAGTACCTTGTAATGGCCCGCAATGGCGACCAGTTCTGCATGGAAATCGCGGCAGAAGATGCGCGCCGCGGTGTTGCCCTGGGCCCCTGCCAGCGCGCGGCCGCGCAGGGTGCCGTAGATATGGATGCTGCCGTCGGCGATCACCTCGGCGCCCGCGCCGACAGTGGCCATCACGGTCAGGTCGCAGTTTTCCGCATACAGCTGCTGGCCCGAACGCACGTTGCCCAGCTGCATGCGGCCCGGCTGCGGCGCGGCGGCATCGGCAGCCTTGCCGACCGGCGTGGCCGGCACCGGCTTGGCGTCGGCCTTGGCGGCGCGGCGCGGTTCGGCCGGCGGCGGCGGCGGGGCCGGTTCGGCCTCGGCACGTTCGTACTGGGCGCGGAACTTGGCCAGCAGCGGCAGGCCGAGCTGCTGCGACAGCAGGTCGATGGCCGTGGTGCCGTAGGCCAGTGCCACCGGCAGCACGCCGGCGCTGCGCAGGCCATCCACCAGTGCCTGCGCGGTAGCCACGTCCGGCACCTGGCTCAGGCCGCCGAAATCGAGGATGACGGCGGCGCGGCCGAACAGTTTCGGCGCGCGGGTCACCCGCTCCTGCATTTCCTGCACGAGGCGTTCGACATCAAGGGTACGGATGCGCAGGTTGGCAATGCCCACCTGGCCGATCTTCAGTTCACCGGCCTGTTCGTAATCGAAATTCACCGCCACCCTCAAGTCCCCGTCGGTCGCTGTGCCTGCGCCGGCAGCTGCCGGTCGCGCGCCCACGCTACGTCGGGCAGTTTGCCGCCGTAGGTGTCCTGCACCCACGGATAGCTGCACAGTTCCTTGGCCAGCATGCTGGCGCGCACGTCCACGTGCGGCATGGTGTTCTGGCCCAGCTCGCGGAAGCCGAAGCTGCCGTGGAAGAGCAGGGCGGCGTCGGCGCCGTGGTCCAGGAACACCTCGCAGGTCATCTGCGGGTAGCGCAGTTCGGCAAAGCTCTGCGCGTCGGCATAGAACGCACGGCCGACGCCACCGCCGCGGCGGCGGCTGGCGACCACGATGCGGTCGATATAGAAGAAGGGGGTGTCCAGCTGCTGCTTGAACCAGGCGAAATTGCTGCTGTCGTGCTGGCTGTCGCTGCCGAAGCCGATCAGGAAGCCGGCCAGGTTGCCGTCGCGCTCGGCGACGCGGAAATACTCAGCGGTTTCGTAGAACAGGTGCAGCCGGGCCGCATCCAGCGGAAGGATGGCCAGGCCAGCATTGTTGTTCAACGCCAGGACGGAATCGAGCTCGTGCTCGCGCACGTCGCGGATGACAATCGACATTGTGACTCCGTGGGGTAACGCGGTTGGTCCTGCGAACGGACCCTGCGCACGATTATTGCATGCCCGGGGTGGGCTGCGGCATGAACAGGGGGCAGGGGCAAGCATGACTTTATGCCCTTGGGACAGACCGCGCACAGGCTACGATGGGCCATGCTGGCCCGACTGAACCACAATGCGATGCTGCGCTACTCCGGGTTGTTCACCTGGGGCACCGTTGGCCTGTGGCTGGCGATCTACCTGATCGATCCGGTCTCGCTCACTCTGGAAAGCCTGGATGGCGAAGCCGGCTACCGGGTCATTCCGTGGGCCTCGGCCTACCTGGCGTTCGGCGTGGTGTACTGGGGCCTGACCCGCGACCTGGGCGAAAGTGGCCCCGGCTTCTTCGACCACGCCGCGCTGATCCTGCTTACCGCCTGCGCGATCGGTGTCAGCTATTTCTCCGGCACCGCGCTGGGCAGCATCCTGCTGATGGTGGTGGCCGGGCTGCTGCCGTGGCTGCTGGGCCCGCGCATCGGTGTGGTCTGGCTGGTGGCCAGCAATCTGGCCGTACTGCCGGTCTACATCAAGCCGCTGGGCTTCCCGCCGGTCATCGCCGTGCTGCAGGCGATGGGCTACATGGGCTTTTCCAGCTTCGTGTTCGTCATTGCCCTGGTGGCGCGGCGCCAGGCCGAAGCGCGCGACGAACAGCGCCGCCTGAATGCCGAACTGCGCGCCACCCGCGCCCTGCTGGCCGAAAGTGCCCGGGTGAACGAGCGCACGCGCATTTCCCGCGAGCTGCACGACGTGCTGGGCCACCAGCTGACCGCGCTCACCCTGAACCTGGAAGTGGCCGGCCACCTGGCCGAAGGCAAGGCGCTGGAACACGTGAAGCGCTCGCACACCCTGGCCAAGCTGCTGCTGGGCAACGTGCGTGAAGTGGTCAGCCAGCTGCGTGAAACCGGCGCGATCGATCTGGCCGCCGCGCTGCGCCCGTTGACCGAGAACGTGCCCTCGCTGGACATCCAGCTGGAGGTGGACGAGCCGCTGAACGTGGAAGACCCGCAGCGGGCCCACGTGCTGTTGCGCTGCACCCAGGAAATCATCACCAATACGGTGCGCCACGCCCATGCCCGCCATCTGTGGATCCGGGTCTACCAGGACGATCCGGGGCAGGTGGTGGTGGAGGCCCGCGACGACGGCGTCGGCGCGGAAATGGTCAATGCGGGCAATGGCTTGCGCGGCATGCGCGAGCGCCTGCAACAATGTGGTGGCCAGCTGCAGGTGGAGACCCGCCCTGGCGACGGCTTCCGCCTGCGTGCCACGGTACCGGCCACGGTGCTGGCCGCACTTACCCAGGTTCCTGAAGGAGTACGGTGATGATTCGCGTCTGCCTGGTCGATGACCAAACCCTGGTGCGGCAGGGAATCCGCTCCCTGCTGGCGCTCGACGATGGCATCGAAGTGGTGGCCGAGGCGGCCGACGGCCGGCAGGCGGTCGAGCTGGTGCCGCAGGTCCGCCCGGACGTGGTGCTGATGGACATGCGCATGCCGGTGATGTCCGGGCTGGAAGCCCTGCAGGTGCTGTCGCGGCAGGAACAGCTGCCGCCGACCATCATCCTGACCACCTTCGACGACGACCAGCTGGTGCTGGCCGGGCTGAAGGCCGGCGCCAAGGGGTACCTGCTGAAGGACGTGACCCTGGAACAGCTGGTGGGCGCCATCCGCACCGTGGCCGAGGGCGGCTCGCTGGTGCAGCCGGCAGTGACCCAGCGCCTGCTGTCCGGCCTGGAACACATGCGTAACGACTTCGTCAGCCTGGACCGCCCGGACCCGCTCACCGACCGTGAGACGGAGATCCTGCGGCTGATGGCCAGCGGCTTTTCCAACAAGGAGATTGCCAATTCGCTGGGCGTGGCCGAAGGCACGATCAAGAACCATGTGTCCAACATTCTCTCCAAACTGGGTGTGCGCGACCGCACGCGCGCCGTCCTGAAGGCTTTTGAACTCCAGTTGGTTTAACTAAAATCCTTTCAGGACAAGGGCTTGGGCGGTGTCTTCACGCCCAGGCTGGGGTGCCCCCCTACTTGCCGGGGCCCCAGATGCGTTACCCTTCAAAATCTTTGTCCATACAAATACGCAGCCGGCACGGAAACCGGTGCGCCAATCCCGATAAACAATGCCTGCGAAGCCTGCTAGGATTGGCGCTTCGCTTCAATCAACCCGGCCGTGGGATCGGCCCCGGAGACTCTCTGAATGACCCGTATTATCGAGTTCCTGATCGCCTTGGGGATCGTGGCTGGCCTGTTCGTCATCATTGGCGTATGTCTGCCGGGCGAGCGTCACATCACCGAAAGCATCGAGACCAACCGCAAGATGACGATCGTGTACGACACGGTCAACAGCCTGCGCCGCTTCAAGGACTGGAACCCGCTGGTACTGCGCGATCCCGCCGTTGACCTGAAGCTGTCCGGCCCGGCCTCGGGCGTGGGTGCCACTCTCGATTTCGCTTCCAAGGACCTGGGCAACGGTTCCTGGAAGATCACCGAATCGGAAGAGAACAAGCGCGTTGTGATCGCCGTCGAAGACCCGACCAAGGGTCACGACAAGGTCACCACCTTCACCCTGGAGCCGACCGGCAAGGGCGGTCGTAACGTCAAGATCACCCAGGATTACTCGGTGAAGTACGGCTTCGACCTGTTCGGCCGCTACGCCGGCCTGTATGTCAGCCGCCAGATCGGCGACGACATCAAGATGGGTCTGTCGCGCATGGCCAACATGCTGGCCACCGTGCCGAACGTTGACTACCGCACCGCCGAAGCTCCGCTGACCGATCTGGGCATCGTGGACGTGCCGGCTGAAGACCTGCTGGTCGTCAATGCCGGTAACGTCGATCGCGGCCAGGATTCGATCACCAAGTCCATCAAGGACAACCAGGAGTGGATCAAGCGCGTGATGGAGGCCAATGGCCTCGAAGCCGCTGGCCCGTTCCGCATCATCACCACCGATTTCGGTGCTGAGAAGTACGCCTTCGACATCGCCCAGCCGGTGAAGAAGAAGGGCGCTGAAGGCGCGGCTGCCGAAGAACTGACCGTCAAGATCGACGGCGGCGCTCCGGTGAAGTACGTCCGTGCTGCCCCGCACCGTTCGGCCCACGCGGCCTACACCGGCCACATGGCGGGTCTGGACATCGCCCGCAACGCACTGCGTGCCTGGGCTGTGACCAACGGTTCGGAAGTGGTCGATCGTCCGTACGAGTCGTGGAAGGACGGCGTGGACAAGTCGTTCACCCCGGAAGCGACCTACGACATCTACTGGGCCGTCAAGTAAGCTTCGGCTGACCCATGTAGTGTTGGACACGAAAACGCGCCGCTTACTGCGGCGCGTTTTTTTTGTCATCCGTGCCCCGTCGTCGGGGCCTGCGCAAGGAATGATCATGTTCACTACCGAACGTCGCGCGCGTAAACCCTCACTGCTGGCCTGCCTGGGCGCGCTGCTGGCCGCAGCCTCGATTGGCCTGTCGGCCTATGCCGCCCATGGCGTGGCCGATCCGCTGGCGCAGCAGCACCTGAACATGGCGGCGCTGTACGCCTTCGCCCACGGCGCGGTGCTGCTGGCGCTGGGACCGCGCGCGCAGGGCGCCATCGCCCACCTGGGCCTGTATCTGCTGTTGCTGGGCGTGCTGCTGTTTTCCGGCAGCCTGGTGGGCGGCGCCCTGTGGCAGTGGCCGACCCGGCTGGCGCCGGTGGGCGGCACCACCCTGATGGCCGCCTGGGTGCTGCTGGCGATCAACGCGCTACGGCGCTGAGCCAGCGCCGGCCGCGCGCCCTTGTAGAGTCGAGCCATGCTCGACTTCGAAGAGCGCATTTGTAGAGTCGAGCCATGCTCGACTAGGCCAAACGCAGCCGAGCATGGCTCGGCGCTACAGGAAACCCAGCCGAGCATGGCTCGGCTCTACATCATCCGTTGGCCGGTGCCCAGCACCAATGCCACGGTTCATAGACAATCCCGTGCGGGTTGTCGCGCGGGTAGCTCAACCGGAACCCGTGCCCGTCTGCGTGCGCCTGCAGCCACGCGAAGGCCTCGGTTGCGTCGAAGGTTTCTTCCGCCGGCGCATCGCCCGGCGTGCCGATATCCAGCGCATGCCCGCTGTGGTGCTCGCTGAAACCCGGCGCCGCGTTGACCTTCAGGATCTCGGTCACGCTCAGCCCGCGCGCCCGCTTGCGCTCGAAAATGCCCAGTTGGTAGGCGTGGCTGCGGAAACCGGAAATCGCATCCAGCGCCACGCCATCGCGTGCGGCGTGCAGGCGCATGCGGCGCCAGCCCTGTGCGGCGCCACGGCGCAGCCAGAGCGGGCGGGCGAAGCGGTCGCGACCGGCGAAGTGCAGCACGCACGGCTCGGCTTCCAGCGGCAGCCCGCTGTCGCGCGCATAGGCATCGGCATCCAGGCCCAGCTGCTGCAGGCGCTGCTGCAGGCCCGCCAGCGGCAACCAGTGCGCTTCCAGCGGCGCGGCGAACGGGCGGGCGCGGGCTTGCTCCAGCAGCGCAAGGGCCGCTTCCACGCCGGGTTCGCGCGGCAGTCGCGCCACCAGGGAATGCACGCCGTGGTCCAGTACCACGGCCAGGTAGCGGCCATCGTGCTTGCGCCGCAGCACCCACTGCGCGCGGGCCAGCAGGCGCGCATCCAGGTTGCTGCGCGCGCGCAGCAGGGCGGCCGGCCACAGTTCCACGGCCTCGGTATTGATCAGCAGGGGGGCGCGACGGTGCATGACCGCAGCTTACTGCCGTCGCGCGGTGGCGGCCACCTTGTGCAGCGCGTCCAGCAAGGCCCGCGGCCGGTCCAGGCTGAGCAGCAGGGTGCTGCCGCCGCGCACCGGAATCACCAGGGTGCGCTGGCGGTCGGTCACCAGGGCAAAGCCTTTGCTGCCGTCCTGCAGGCGGAAGTGGCCGGAATAGAAGCCCGGCATTGAATAGCCGTTGGTCTTGGAGCGCAGGCCATAGCGGCGGTCACGGCGCAGGTCCACCACCTCGGCCCGGTCCAGCTGCAACTGCGCTACCGGCGTGCGGCGCCGGTACAGCGTGGAGCGCACGTCCAGCACATTGCCATCAATCACCACCCGGCGGCGGAAGAAACTGATGCCCAGGCCCACCCCGATCAGCGCCAGCACCACCAGGCTCCACGCCGCGCTGCCCCACAGGCGGAAGAAGGGCGGCGCCAGGGTGATCTCGATCCACGGCGCACCGGCCGCCGCGTGCATCAGTTCAGCCCACACGCACAGCGCGAACACCAGCAGCAACGGGCCGAGGATCCACAGCACGCGCAGCGGCGAGCTTTCAGCAAGATCGAACGAACGCGGATCGCTGCCGTTCATGGCGGTGCGTTCCCTGGCCGCGCGCACGCTCAGGTTTCCTTCTTGAAGATCAGCATGGCCGGGCGCATCGGCGACGGGATGATGATGTTGACCAGTTCCCAGCCGAGCTGGCCCTGCCGGCTGAGTTCGGCCTGGATGTCCTCCGGCTTCTGCAGGCCCATCAGCGACGTTTTGACTTCAACGGTGAGGTAGCTCCAGCGCTTGCTCATTCCTTGTCCTCGGCAGATGGCGTGGGTTTTGGCAGACGTCCTGCCTTGCGCAGTGCATCGCGCAGCACGTACTCGATCTGTGCGTTCAGGCTGCGCAGTTCGTCGTCAGCCCAGCGTTGCGCCGCAGCCAGCACGTCGGCGTTGATGCGCAGCGGATAGGCTTTCTTCTCACTCATGCGAACTCCTGGCGGGGCGCGGTGGCGCCCCGTTGCGAGGGTGGCTCAGTACAGCGAACCGGCGTTGACGATCGGCTGGGTGCCGCGGTCCGAGCACAGCACCGTCAGCAGGTTGCTGACCATGTGCGCCTTGCGTTCCTCGTCCAGCTGCACCACGCCGTTCTTCTGCAGTTCGGCCAGGGCCATTTCCACCATACCCACCGCACCGGCCACGATGCGCGTGCGCGCAGCGATCACCGCATTGGCCTGCTGGCGCTGCAGCATGGCCTGGGCGATTTCGGCGGCGTAGGCCAGGTGGCTGATGCGTGCGTCGATCACCTGCACACCGGCATCGGCCAGGCGTTCGGCCAGCTCGTTCTTCAGGTGCTGGGAAATCTCGCTGGCGTGGCTGCGCAGGGCCAGCTGGCCTTCTTCGTGCTGGTCGTAGGGGTAGCTGGTGGCCATCGCGCGCAGTGCCGATTCGGACTGAATGTGCACGAAGCTTTCGTAGTCATCCACGTTGTAGACCGCCTCGGAGGCATCGACCACCTGCCAGACGATCACCGCGGCAATCTCGATCGGGCTGCCATCGAGCTCGTTCACCTTCAGCTTGCCGCTTTCGAAGTTGCGCACGCGCTGGCTGACCCGGCGCTTGGAATAGAAGGGGTTGTTCCAGCGCAGGCCGTTGTCCTTCACCGTACCCACGTACTTGCCGAACAGGCTCAGCACGGCGGCCTGGTTGGGCTGCACGGTGTACAGGCCGGCCAGGACCAGCACGGTGGCGATGATCAATGCCAGGCCGCCCAGCATCATCGGCACGCTCGGTTCGCCAGCGGTGGCGTTGGCCGCCACGCCCAGCACGAACAGCGCGCCACCGGCCAGCGCGGCCAGCAGGCAGACGGCCAGGGTGCCCAGACCGTTGAGGGAGGCGAGTGACTTCTCTTTCATGGCAGTACGTCCTTGAGGGTTCGATTGAAAGATATCAAATTGATATCAGATCGCAAGTGCCGTTCGTCGGCCGACCCGGCCGGACCGGCTAGAATGCCCACCCGTCTTCACATCGCTGCTGGAACCCCCCATGGCCAAGCTTGGAACCCCGCTGTCCCCCTCCGCCACCCGCGTGCTGCTGCTGGGCTCGGGTGAACTCGGCAAGGAAGTGGCCATCGAGCTGCAGCGGCTGGGCGTGGAAGTGATCGCCGCCGACCGCTATGCCGATGCGCCGGCCATGCAGGTGGCGCATCGTTCGCACGTGATCGACATGCTCGATGCCATGGCCCTGCGCGCCCTGATCGCGCAGGAACAGCCGCACCTTGTGGTGCCGGAAATCGAGGCAATCCACACCGAGACCCTGGTGCAGCTGGAACAGGAGCAGGGCCTGCGGGTGATTCCGACTGCGCGCGCCGCGCGCCTGACCATGGACCGCGAGGGCATCCGCCGCCTGGCCGCCGAAACGCTGGGCCTGCCGACCTCGCCGTACCGCTTCGTGGATACCGAAGCCGAATACCGCGCCGCGGTGGCCGCCATCGGCCTGCCGTGCGTGGTCAAGCCGGTCATGTCCTCCTCGGGCAAGGGCCAGAGCACCCTGCGCAGCGAGGCCGACATCGCCCCGGCCTGGGACTACGCGCAGACCGGCGGCCGTGCCGGTGCCGGCCGCTGCATCGTAGAAGGCTTCATCGACTTCGATTACGAGATCACCCTGCTGACCGTGCGCCATGCCGGCGGTACGTCGTTCTGCGCGCCGATTGGCCACCTGCAGAAGGACGGTGATTACCGCGAAAGCTGGCAGCCGCAGCCGATGACGGACAAGGCCCTGGCGCGTGCCGAAGAGATCTCGCGCGCGATCACCGACGACCTGGGTGGTTGGGGCCTGTTCGGCGTGGAGCTGTTCGTGAAGGGCGACGAGGTGTGGTTCAGCGAAGTGTCGCCGCGCCCGCACGACACCGGTCTGGTCACTCTGGTCTCGCAGGAACTGAGTGAGTTCGCCCTGCATGCGCGCGCGATCCTGGGCCTGCCGATTCCGGTCATCCGCCAGAGCGGTCCGTCGGCCTCGTGCGCGCTGCTGGCCCATGGCGAAGGCGTGCCGTACTTCAACAACGTGGCCGCCGCGCTGCAGGTGCCCGATACCGCCGTGCGCCTGTTCGGCAAGCCCAGCGTGCATGGTCACCGCCGCGTGGGCGTGACCCTGGCGCGTGCGGAATCCATCGACGAAGCACGCGCCATCGCGCGGGATGCCGCCGAGGCCATCGGCGTCGAACTGCGCCCGTAATGCGGTAGCGCCGGGCCATGCCCGGCGGCGTCCAGCGTGCTGCCGTCAGCGTCTACGCCACGGCAGCAGGGTCACATGGATGATGGCCACGATGCCCAGCACCGAGCCATACATCCACCAGGTGCCAAAGCGGTCGGCGTAGCCCTTCCAGCACGCCACACCTGCAGGAAGAAGGCCGATCAGTACCAGGGGCGCAAACTGCGCCAGCCTCGGCTGCACGTAACACGCCAGGGCAACCGTGCTGAAGACGGCAAGAATGATCACCACGTTTCTCTTCAGCATCAGCATTCCTTGCCAGGGCCCATTGCGACTCTAGCAAAGGGCTCCCGCAGCCGGTAGCGCCGGGCCATGCCCGGCGGCTTTCCATGCGGCGCGATGCGAACCGAAAAAGGCCGCCGGGCATGGCCCGGCGCTACCGGGGTTACTTCACGTCCACCCACACCAGGTGGTGGTCGCTGCCGTCGGCAATCTTCGCTTCGGCGCTTTCGTTGGCCGGCCAGAACACGCCGCTGCCCACGTACTCGAAACCGGTCGACGGCAGCACGTAGTCCAGGCGCATGGTGCCCGACTTCGGGCCGAAATCGCCGGTGGCGTGGAACGGTGCGCCCTTGCGCACGATGCCCTTGGCCGCATAGGCCAGGCTGGTCTGCTCGGCACCCACGCTGCGCGGGGTGGGGTAGCGCAGTACGCGCGGGTTCTCGATCAGGTTGACGATGGCATCGTGGCGGCCATCGCCGTCGGCCGGGTCGTTGTTCAGATCGCCGAAGATCACAAAGCGCGCGTCCTGGGCCAGGCCGCCGCACTGGCCCTGGTCATCGCACAGCCAGGGCTTGTCGCCGGCCGACAGGTACTCCTGCCACAGTCGCAGTTCGTCGTGGTTGCGCGCGGCGTTGCGCTTTTCCGGGCCGTCGAACACCGGCGGGGTCGGGTGCGAAACCAGCGCGTGAACCACGCCGGCCGGGGTCTGCACCGGCACGTCCCAATGCGACTTCGACGACAGGCGCAGCTGCGACCACACCGCATCGCTGTAGAAGCTCTTGCCCGTGCGCGGGTCAACCGGGCGGATCGCGCCGGGCATCGTGCTCCACTTCAGCAGCTGGAAGCTGCGCACCTTGGCCTCGTCGATCGGGTAGCGCGACAGTACCAGCATGCCGTACTGGCCCGGGTGCAGGCCGTAGCCCCAGGCATCGTTGCCGCGACTGCGGCCTTCGCCGCCGGCCACGCCGTTGCCGTCCAGGTCCAGGCCGCTGGGCACGCCGGTGTTGACCGGGGCCAGGTAGCGGTAGGCGAAGTGCAGCGGCTTGCCGCCGCCCGGCTGGGCCACTTCCAGGTAGCGCTTCTGGAACAGATCGGCGGCGCGGTGCGCGTCGTCGAAGTCGAATTCGTTCAGCAGCACCAGGTCCGGCCGCACCTGCTGCAGCACGGCGGCGATCTTGCGGGCGTGTTCGCTGTCGCCTTCCAGTTCCTTGATCAGGCCGCCGGCATCGTCCGAATACAGCGAGGTGTTGTAGGTGGCCAGGCGCAGCGTTGCAGACGGCGTTTCGGTCATCGCGGGGGGCTTGGCGAAGGCGGGGGCGCTGGCGCCGCAGAGCAGGGCCAGGGCGAGGATCAGGGGATGGCGGCGGGTCATGTTCATGGGCCGTATTGTGCACCCGGCCCGGTGTCAGCGGTTTGTCAGCGGCCGTCCAGATCCTTGTCGAAATCGTGCCAGCGGCGGCCGTCGTAGGCCTCCAGCGGGCGGAACCGGCGCTTGTAGTCCATCTTCTGGTGCTCGCGGATCCAGTAGCCCAGGTACACGTGCGGCAGGCCCTCGCGGCGGGCCCATTCAATCTGCTGCAGGATCGCGAAGGTGCCCAGTCCGCGCGCGGCGTGGGCCGGGTCGAAGAAGGTGTAGACCGCCGACAGGCCGTGTTCGGTCACATCGGTCACCGCCACGCCCAGCAATTGGCTGGGCTGGCCGTCGTGGCCGGGCAGGCGCATTTCCATGAAGCGGGTATGCGACCAGGTGCCGATCAGGAACTGCTCGAACTCGTGCGGACCGTGGTCGTCCATGCCGCCATTGGCATGCCGGTGCACCAGGTAGCGGTGGTACAGCTCGAACAGGTCCTCGCGCGGCATGGCGGCGGTGATGCGTACTTCCAGGTCGGCATTGCGCGCAGCGCAGCGCCGTTGGCTGCGGTCGGCGGCGAAGCGCGCCACGGGAATGCGCACGGCCACGCAGGCATGGCACTGGGCGCAATGCGGGCGGTAGACCAGATCGCCGCTGCGGCGGAAGCCCCAGCTCAGCGCCAGCGGGTACAGCCCACCCAGGCGGCGGTCCTGAGGATCGAGCACCAGATCGCGCGCCACCCGGTCCGGCCAGTACCCGCACGGGTGCTCACCGGTCTGGAACAGCCGCAGTTCGTCGTCTCTGTCGCCGTGTATCGCCATGGGCACAGCATAGCCCCAGTGTGTCGCATCGGCCGCGACTGTCCGCCGGATGAACGGAGCCGGCCGCCGCGTCAACCGATGCCGCGCACAGGCGTTGTTGTCCCCCGAGGGTGAACTGATCACCCCGACGCAACCCCTACCAGGAGTGACCCGATGATCCGTACCCCCCTGTTGCTGGCCCTGCTGCTGGGCACCTCCGCTACCGGTATCGCGCTGGCCGCCGACACCCCGGCGCCCCCGGCCCCGCGCCCGGTGAAGCTGGACACCAACGGCGACGGCGTGATCGACCGCAGTGAAGCGGCGGCCAACCCGCGCCTGGCGGCGAAGTTCGACGAGCTGGACAAGAACAAGGACGGCAAACTGTCGCGCGACGAACTGCCGCGCTGGAAGCACGGTCGCCGCGGTGGCCACGGCGGCCCCGGTGCCTGGATGGCCAAGCTGGACGTGAACAAGGATGGACGCATCAGCCGCGAGGAAGCCAAGGCCGATCCGCGCCTGGCCGCCCGCTTTGACCAGATGGACGTGAACAAGGATGGCTACCTGGACAAGGCCGACCGCGAGCTGCGCATGAAGCAGCATCGTGACGCCTGGTTCGCCGCGGCCGATACCAACAAGGATGGCCAGCTGAGCAAGGCCGAGTTCGATGCGGCCAAGGGCCCGATGCACGGCGGCCCGCGCCCGGGTGGCCCGCGTGACGGCATGCCGCCGAAGCCGCAGCGCTGAGTCACCGCGTTCTGATCGATCACGACGCCGGCGCACTGCCGGCGTCGTGCATTACAGGCGGCCGCTCTGCATCAGCGAATACGCCACCAGAGCGATCACGAACAGGTTCGCGCCGATGATGCCGGTACGGCCATACATGGATTCGAACTTCCAGTTGATTCCACTGCGGCCGCGTTTCGCTGAATCGCGTGCGATCATCGGTGCCATCAGGCGCTGCAGCGGTACCAGGCACTGGTAGTTGACCACGGCCAGACCCGCCGCCAACAGCAGCAACTGGCTCCACATCGGCACCTGCAGCAGCGACACCAGCAGCATGACCAGGCACCAGGCCAGGCCGGTGCCGGTGTTGATCCGTACAAAGCGTCGCACCTGCATGCGTTCGTCCTGGGTCTCGGTGTACGACATCAGGAAGCGCGCACCGAGGTAGCTGCCGATGGCTCCGCCGATCACGCCCCCGGCGATCGCGCCCCAGCTTTCGGCCGGGAGTACGTGCAGCTGGCCCAGCGTAGCGGTCAGCGTGCCCATGGCGGTACCGCCGGCGGCACTGGCGCCACCGAGGCCCAGCTTGCTGCCGCCGATACCAACACCGGTGCCGAACAGGATCGCCGCGCTGGCGGTACCGGGGGCGGCCACCAGCACCATCGACACCACGGCGGTGGCAAAGGCCGCACTGGGCGCGCTGCTGCGGGCGAATTCGCCGAAGCGCTGCAGCAGGCCGTCGCGCACCTGGCCGCGTGCGCGCGACAGGCGCTTGCGCACGGCCGCATCGCTCAGCCCCAGCAGGTCGGCCACCTGCTGCGAGCGCTGCCCTTCGCGGTAGTACAGCAGCAGCACTTCACGGCTGTCGCTGGGCAGGGCGGAAATGATGTCTTCGGCGGCGATCTCTTCTTCCAGCCGCTGCAGCCGGTCGGGCACGCCCGGGGTCGGGTCGGCGGCCATGCCCAGCGCCACTTCGGCGGCTTCGCCGGTCAGCGGCCGCCCGCGCTGCGAGCGCAGCCAGTCACGCGCCAGGTTGCGGGTGATCTGCCGCAGCCAGGGCAGGAAACTGGTGCTGCTGCGCAGCTGGTGCAACTGCTGCCAGCCCTTCACGAACGCTTCCTGGGCGATGTCCTCGCTGGCCTGGCGGTCGCGGGTGATGGCCAGGGCGATGGCGGTGATGGTGTTCTGGCAGGCCAGTACGATACGGCCATAGGCGTGCTGGCAGCCGCCGGCAGCGGCGGGCAGCTCGCGTTCCAGGGTCTGGTCGATCGATGCGGCGAACGTCGTCATGGCGGCGGCTCCTGCAGGGATTGTGTCCCAAGACGCCGCCGCGCGCGAAGTGTGACCGGGCGCGGCCCGATAGCGCCGGGCCATGCCCGGCGGGTTTTCTGTCAGGCCGCCGCGCTCGCCGGGCATGGCCCGGCGCTGCCTGCAGGTTACGTCGACGGCTGGATGCGGACCCGCACTTCTTCCTCTTCCGGCGGCGTCTGCGGCGCCGGTTGCGGCTGCGTCTGCGGGGCCGGTGCCGGGGTTGCCGGGGCGGGGGCGCCACGGTGGCGCAGGCCGATCACCAGGGCCACGGCGGCAATCACCACCAGCAGGCCGATGCGGATGCGCCAGGCCCAGCCGCGGCCGCCGCTGCCTTCCTGCGGCGCGTCGCGGAAGGCGAATTCGGCGGTGGGATGGTCGCGCCGGGTGGTATCGAGCAATCGCGCGTCGCGCAGGATGTCGCGCGCACGCGGCTGATCGTCGGCGCGCACGATCCACACCGCCGGGTAGGCCTGGGCATTGCCCAGGTCGGTATAGCTGAACTGGCCACGGCGGCGCGTCTTGTACGAACGGCCGTTGGTCACCTTCACTTCAATGCCGTGGCTGCGCAGCAGCTCGGCCACGCCTTCGACGGTTTCCACGCGCTGGCTGCTGAAAATCTGACGCATTGTCTTACTCCTTGGCCGGCACGGCAGCAACGGCAGCCTGGTCGGGCACCACGCGGATCAGGCCTTCCTGTGCGGTGCTGGCCACCAGCACGCCATCACGGGTGAAGAACTGGCCACGCGCCAGGCCGCGCGAATCCTGCGCGCTGGGGCTGTCCAGCGAATACAGCAGCCACTCATCGGCGCGGAACGGGCGGTGGAACCAGATGGCATGGTCCAGCGAAGCCATCTGCACGTGCGGGTGGTAGTAGCTGATGCCGTGCGGGAAGGTGGCCGTGCCCAGCAGGTGGAAGTCGGACGCATAGGCCAGCAGGGCCTGGTGCAGTTCCGGCGCATCGCCCACCGGTTCGCTCAGGCGCAGCCACACCTGGTGGTAGGGCGGACGCTTGGGCGGGTTCAGTTCATCGCGCGGATACACGTGGCGGAACTCGAACGGACCGCCCCGCGAGAGCCAGCGCTGCACCTTGATCGGCAGCCGCGCCAACACTTCCGGCGGCAGCGGGCGGTTCGGCTCGATGTCTTCCGGCTGCGGCACCTCGGGCATCTTGTGCTGGTGCTCGGCACCCTGTTCGGCCTGCTGGAACGAGGCCGCGCAGAAGAAGATCACCTTGCCATGCTGGATGGCGGTGACCCGGCGCACCGAGAAGCTGCCGCCGTCGCGGGTTCGGTCCACGTCGTAGACGATGGGGTGGTCGATGTTGCCGGCGCGCAGGAAGTAGGCGTGCAGCGAGTGCACGTGGCGGCCGTTGTCCACCGTGGCCTGGGCCGCGGCCAGCGCCTGGCCCAGCACCTGCCCGCCAAACACGTACTTGGTGCCGATGTCGCGGCTCTGGCCGCGGAACAGGTTGTCCTCCAGCCGCTCCAGGGTGAGCAGGTCGATCAGCTCGGAGACGACGGGTTCGGGCGTGTCGTTCAAGGGGGCGGCCACAGCAGTGAAGAAGGGGCTGATTATACCGGTCAGGGGTCAGATCCCTTTCGCCCCGCGAAAGGGCTCTGACCCCGGGGCAGGCGGTCGAGCAGGGGTCAGATCCCTTTCGCCTCGCGAAAGGGCTCTGACCCCCACGTGCACGCAGTCGAGCAAGCTCGACCCTACTTGCCCAGCCGGGCCACCAGCGCCTGCAGGGCGTTCTGCGCATCGGCGGCGAACCAGGCCTCCACGAAACGGTCCAGCTGGATCAGATCCGGGTGCAGCGCCTCGTGCAGTTCGGCGCGGGCGATGGCGCGGGTCAGCAGCATCGGCTGGCGCGGCTGCTTCAGCAGGTTCTGCAACCAGGCAATGGCGCGGGCCACCACCAGATCGCCGTCGGCCAGCTCGTCCACCAGGCCGATCTGCAGCGCCTGTTCGGCCGGCACCAGCGCACCGGTGCTCAGCAGCATGGCCGAACGGTGCAGGCCCACGGCGCGCCGCAGCAGACGCTGGATGCCTTCCGGCGCCACCAGGCCTACCTGCACCTCGTTCAGGCCGATGGCGTAGGGGCGCGCCGGATCGGCGCTGCGTGCCATCACCCGGTAATCGCAGCACAGCGCCAGCACACAGCCACCGGCCGGGGCGTGGCCGGTAATGGCCGCCACCACCGGAATGCGGCTTTCGGCCAGCGTGCGCACCGCGCCGAAGAAGGCATTCCAGCTGTCCAGCAGCTTGTGTTTGTCATCGCCATGGGACAGCAGGTGCGGCACGTCCATGCCGCCGGTGAAGATGCGTTCGCTGCCCGACAGCACGATGCCGTGCGCGTCGTCGGCCATGGCCTGCTCGATGGCATGGATCAACTGCCGGCACAGGTCGGTGTCCAGCGCATTGACCGGCGGCCGCGCCAGGCGCAGTTCGCGGATGGGGCCATGGTTGATCACCTCGATGAGCGTCGTCATGCTGCGGTCTCGTTGCGGACAGGAATCTGAGGCGATGATAACCAAACCATTCGTTGGCGTATTGTTGTGGCTGTGTGCGGGCGCAGCATCGGCGGCCGGCTGCGTGACGGTCGAACAGGGCTGGGCGCGGTTGCCACCCACCCCGTCCATGGCGATGACCGCCGGTTATGGGGTGATCCACAACGGCTGTGCCGTGCCGGTAGTGATTACCGGTGCTGGCAGCGGGATGTTCGCCGATGTGTCGCTGCACGAAACCACCATCGTCGATGGCGTCAGCCGCATGCGCGCGATCGAGCGCCTGCCGTTGGCCCCTGGTGCGCGCGCCGAACTCAAGCCCGGTGGGCTGCACCTGATGCTGATGCAGGGCAAGGGGGCGCTGAAGGAAGGGCAGGTGGTGCCGCTGCAGTTGCAGCTGGAAGCGGGCGGCGAAGCCAGCGCCACGCTGACCGTGCGCAAAACTGGCGGGTAACGGCCTGGCGCTGATGCCGCGCCGCCGGACTGCAGATGGCCGGTATTGATTCCACGTGGCTGGAACGCGTGCGCCCGGTCGTAGAGTCGAGCTTGCTCGACTGCCATGAACCGTAGAGTCGAGCTCGCTCGACTGCATCTGCGAAAAGCAGTCGAGCAAGCTCGACTCTACGAAATGCGGTATCCCGTGGCGCGCGGCACAGTGGGAGCAGGTGGTGGCGCCGGGCCATGCCCGGCGAGCGCGTGGCCTACGACCAATCGAACGTGAACAACACCGTGCGGCTTTCCGGTTCGTAGAACATCACGATCGCATCGGCACCGGCGGCGCACCAGTGGCTGGCCGGTACGCTGGCCACATGGAAGAACGGATTCCCGTCGCGGCTCAGTCGCAGGCCATCGTCGGCCAGGTGGCTGCTGTCGTTGCGGAAGCGCAGGCTGCCGCGCTGCCGGTAGCCGGCCAGATCCTGCAGCTGGAACGCGGCCGGCAGCGGCGCGTAGTCCGACCAGTTGCCGAACCAGATCGGGCCACCCAGTTGCTGCAGCCAGGCCTGTTCGTCCAGCTCGCCATTGCCGTAGCGCGAGCAGCTGGCCAGGCGGCCGTGCTGCAGGAAGTGCGCATGCGCCTTGGCATGGCTCTCGCGCATTTCAACGCTATGCGCGCGTGCTTCTTCCGCCTCCACCGCCTCGCCCAGGAAATAGCCGGGCGCGCCGAGGAAGCGCATGCGGTTGTCGGTGGTCAGCTCGAAGGCGATCCAATTGATGCCCGTGAACGCGTTGTGGTGCGCGGTGGTGTCGTCGCCGATGCAGCCTTCATACGGCTCGATCGGGCACAGCAGGGTGGCGGCCTGGCCGGCCAGTTCAGGGCGCAGCACGCCCAGGTCGATCTGCAGCAACGGCAGCAGGTGTTCGGCCAGCCACGGTTGTTCGCGGGCGAACACGTCGGCGGGGAACGGCACCATGCCGGGCAGCAGCTCGTGCAGGTCGGTGTGGTGGGTCATGTCAGGCCCTGGGTTGTGGCGCGGCGCGTAGAGTCGAGCTTGCTCGACTGCCATGAACCGTAGAGTCGAGCTTGCTCGACTGCCATGAACCGTAGCGTCGAGCTTGCTCGACTGCTCTTGCTTGAAGCAGTCGAGCAAGCTCGACTCTACGAAAGGCAACAGTCGAGCAAGCTCGACTCTACGAAAGGCAACAGTCGAGCAAGCTCGACTCTACGAAGGGCAACAGTCGAGCAAGCTCGACTCTACGAAGGGCAGCAGTCGAGCACGGTCGACGCATGCGGTAGCGCCGGGTCATGCCCGGCGCGCGTTGCGTGGTCGGCTTACGACCAGTCGTACGAGAACAGCACCGTGCGGCTCACCGGTTCGTACAGCATCACGATGGCATCGGCGCCGGTGGCACACCAGTTGTAGCCGGCCACCTCGGCCACGGCCAGGAACTTGTGGCCATCGCGGGTGATGATCACCGTTTCTGCGTCGTCCTCAGCCTCGGGATCATCGGCCGCTTCGGTGAACTCCAGCGCGAAGCCGTCGGGGATTTCCGCGGTCTCGGTCCAGTTGCCGAAACCGATCGGGCCGCCCAGCGAATCCAGGTAATCGCGCTCGCTGGCTTCGCCTTTGCCAAAGCGCGAATAGCAGGCGAGGCGGCCGTTCTGGGCGTGGTAGTCGCGGGCCTTGGCATAGCTCTCGCGCATCTGCGCGATGTGTTCCTGCGCAGCCTTGTCCTGTCCCGGCTCACCGATGAAATAGCCTTCGTTGCCGAGGAAGCGCATCTGGTTGTCGGCTGTCAGTTCAAAGGCGGTCCAGTTGGTGCCGGTGAACGCGTTGTGGTGTTCTTCGGTGGTCTCGCCGATGCAGCCGTCATACGGCTCGATCGGGCACAGCATCGTGGCCACCTGGCCGGTCAGTTCCGGGCGCAGCACGCCCAGGTCGATGTTCAGCAGCGGCAGCAGGTGCTGGGCGAGCCAGGCCTGGTCGGCGGGGAACACGTCGGTGGGGAAGGGGACCATGCCGGGCAGCAGGTCGCTCAGTTCCGTGTGGTGGATCATGTCAGTCCTTTGGGAGGGGGTAAGAACGGGGTGTAGAGTCGAGCTTGCTCGACTTCCGTGACCGTAGAGTCGAGCTTGTTCGACTGCTCCAGGCAAGCTCAGTCGAGCAAGCTCGACTCTACGAAGGGCAACAGTCGAGCAAGCTCGACTCTACGAAGGGCAACGTCCGGGCGCGGCAGGCAATGTGCCGCGCCGAATGAGCCCGGCATTGTGCAGCATCCGGCGGCGCCGGGCCGTGCGCGGCGTCACGTGCCGCATGCCCGGCGACCCGCCAACCCGCCGTCAGCTCGATGCGCCGCGGATCGCCTCCGGCAGCGGGGCGCTCTTGCCGGTCTGGGTGTCCATCCACACCACCACCACGTTGCCATCCGAATACAGCTTCGATTCGTCCTGCTGGTCCACGATGCGGTGGCCGATGGTCACGCTGCTGTTACCCAGGCGCTCGACGAACAGTTCCACCAGGATGTCGTTGGGCCACACGATCGGCAGGCGGTAGTTCACGTTGGTGGCGGCCACCACCGGTGCGATGCGGTCGGTCATCGACACGCCGTCCACGCCCAGCATCCAGCGCACGCGCGCTTCTTCCAGGTAGGAAATGTACTTTGCGTTGTTCACATGGCCCATGCTGTCCATGTCACGCCAGCGCACGCTGATCGGAATACGGGCCAGGATCTTGTGTTCGCTGCTCATCAGGCGTCCTTCTTCTTCTTGCTGGCAGTGGCGGTCTTGCTGGCCTTGCCGCTGCTCTTGGCGGCGGCGGCCTTCTTCGCCGGCGGGTCGGGCTTGACCTTGCGCGGCGGGCGCGCATCGGGCTTGTTGGCCACGGCGGCCGGCTGCTGCGGCCGTGCGCGGGTGGACGGCAGCATGCGTTCCAGGAAGTGGCCGGTGTAGGACTGCGGGCAGGCCGCGACGTCTTCAGGCGTGCCGGTCACCAGGATGGTGCCGCCACGGTGACCGCCTTCCGGACCCAGATCGACGATCCAGTCGGCGGTCTTGATCACGTCCAGGTTGTGTTCGATCACCACCACCGTGTTGCCCTCGTCGCGCAGCTTGTGCAGCACGCCCAGCAGCGCTTCGATATCGTGGAAGTGGAGGCCGGTGGTCGGCTCGTCCAGGATGTACAACGTGCGCCCGGTATCGCGGCGCGACAGTTCCTTGGACAGCTTCACGCGCTGCGCTTCACCGCCGGACAGCGTGGTCGCGCTCTGGCCCAGCTTGATGTAGCTCAGGCCCACGTCCACCAGCGTTTCCAGCTTGCGCGCGATCGACGGCACCGGTTCGAACAGCTTCAAGGCATCTTCGACGGTCATTTCCAGCACGTCGTTGATGTTGTAGCCCTTGTAGACGATCTCCAGCGTTTCGCGGTTGTAGCGCTTGCCGTGGCAGACGTCACAGGGCACGTACACGTCCGGCAGGAAGTGCATTTCCACCTTGATCAGGCCATCGCCCTGGCAGGCCTCGCAGCGGCCGCCGCGCACGTTGAAGCTGAAGCGGCCCGGCGAATAGCCGCGCGCGCGTGCTTCGGGCACCTGGGCGAACAGTTCGCGCAGGGGGGTGAACAGACCGGTGTAGGTGGCCGGGTTCGAACGCGGGGTGCGGCCGATCGGCGACTGGTCGATGTCCACCACCTTGTCGAACAGGTCCAGGCCTTCGATTTCCTTGTACGGCGCCACTGCATGCGAGGCGCCGTTGATCTCGTTGGCCGCCAGCGAGAACAGGGTGTCGTTGATCAGGGTCGACTTGCCCGAGCCGGACACACCGGTTACGCAGGTCAGCAGGCCAGCGGGAATGGCCAGGTCCACGCCCTTCAGGTTGTTGCCGCTGGCCCCGCGCAGGTGCAGGGTGGTCTTCGGGTTGGGCGCGTGGCGGCGTGTCGGGATCTCGATCGCGCGCTTGCCCGACAGGTACTGGCCGGTCAGCGAACGCGGTGCGTCCAGTATGTCCTGCAGGGTGCCCTGGCCGACGATCTCGCCGCCATGCACGCCCGCGCCGGGGCCGATATCCAGCACGTAATCGGCCAGGCGGATGGCATCTTCGTCGTGCTCGACAACGATCACCGTATTGCCCAGGTCGCGCAGGCGGGTGAGGGTGCCCAGCAGGCGCTCGTTGTCGCGCTGGTGCAGACCGATGGACGGTTCGTCCAGCACGTACATCACGCCCACCAGCCCGGCGCCGATCTGGCTGGCCAGGCGGATGCGCTGGGCTTCGCCGCCGGACAGAGTGTCGGCCTTGCGTTCCAGGGTCAGGTAATCCAGGCCCACATCGACCAGGAAGCCCAGCCGCTCGCCGATCTCCTTGACGATCTTGGCCGCGATCTCGCCGCGCCAGCCCGGCAGGCTCAGTTCGCTGAAGAACTTCAGGGCTTCATCGATCGGCAGCACCACCAGTTCCGGCAGCGGACGGTCGGCCACGAACACGTTGCGCGCGGCCTTGTTCAGGCGCGCACCGTTGCATTCGGGGCAGGCGTGTTCGCTGATGTACTTGCCCAGCTCTTCCTGCACCGCCGCCGATTCGGTTTCCTTGTAGCGGCGTTCCAGGTTGGGAATGATGCCTTCGAAGCGGTGCTTGCGCTGGGTGCGGCCACCAGCTTCGGTGAAGTAGGTGAAGGTGATGGCCTCATCGCCACTGCCGAACAGCACGGCCTGCTGCACCTTGGCCGACAGCGAGTTCCAGGCCGCATCCACGTCGAACTTGTAGTGCTTGGCCAGCGAGGCGATCAGCTGGAAGTAGTACGCATTGCGGCGGTCCCAGCCACGCACGGCGCCGGCGGCCAGCGACAGTTCCGGGTGCACCACCACGCGCGCCGGGTCGAAGAATTCGGCCATGCCCAGGCCATCGCAGCCGGGGCAGGCGCCCATCGGTGCGTTGAACGAGAACAGGCGCGGTTCCAACTCGGGCAGCGAGTAATCGCAGACCGGGCAGGAATACTTGGACGAGAACAGGGTGGGGGTGGCGTCGGCGGCGTCCAGCGACTGCACCGAGGCCATGCCGTCGCCCAGCTTCAGCGCGGTCTCGAAGCTTTCGGCCAGGCGCTGCTTGATGTCCTCGCGCGGGCGGAAGCGGTCGATCACCGCCTCGATGGTGTGCTTCTGGCGCAGTGCCAGCGGCGGCACCGCGTCGATTTCATACAGTTCGCCGTCCACCCGCACGCGCACGAAGCCCTGCGCGCGCAGCTGGTCGAACACCTGCGCATGTTCACCCTTGCGGTCGCGGATGACCGGGGCCAGCAGCATGTAGCGCTGTTCCGGGTCCAGGGTCAGCACCTGGTCCACCATCTGGCTGACCGTCTGCGCTTCCAGCGGATAGCCGTGGTCGGGGCAGCGCGGGGTGCCCACCCGCGCGTACAGCAGGCGCAGGTAGTCGTAGATTTCGGTGATCGTGCCGACCGTGGATCGCGGGTTGTGCGAGGTCGACTTCTGCTCGATGGAAATGGCCGGGGACAGACCTTCGATGTGGTCCAGGTCCGGCTTTTCCATCACGCTCAGGAACTGCCGGGCGTAGGCCGACAGCGATTCCACGTAGCGGCGCTGGCCTTCGGCATAGATCGTGTCGAACGCCAGCGAGGACTTGCCCGAGCCGGACAGGCCGGTGATCACGATCAGCTTGTCGCGGGGCAGGTCGAGGTCGAGGTTCTTCAGGTTGTGCGTCCGCGCACCGCGGATGCGGATGAAATCCATCGCCATGGGGGATCCGGTTGTGGGGGCAGGTCGAATGCGGCGGCAATCAATCAGCCTACCGAGGTGACCAGATGGGGGCAATGGCCGACAATGCCACCCCTGCGTCTCACCCCGTGAGACCGCCTGACAGGCAGGGGTCAGATCCCTTTTCACGCCGTGAAAAGGGATCTGACCCCGTCCTCCGGGGGTTGACTTGACCGGGGCCCATTGATCTGCGTACAATCCCGCTCCTGTCCGCCCTCGATGGCGGCAGTCCATAGACCACAATAACTACAGAGGAAGTCTGGTCATGTACGCAGTACTGGTCACCGGCGGTAAGCAATACCGCGTGGCGCAGGGCGAAAAGCTCCGCGTCGAAAAGCTCGAAGTCGAAGTCGGCAGCGAGATCAAGTTTGACAACATCCTGCTGCTGGGCGACAGCGACGGTATCAAGATCGGCGACGCCCTGAGCGGCGCTTCGGTCACCGCCAAGGTCGTGTCCCAGGGTCGTGCTGACAAGGTCCGGATCATCAAGTTCCGTCGCCGCAAGCACCACATGAAGCGCCAGGGTCACCGTCAGTACTACACCGAAATCGAGATCACCGGCATCGCCGGCTAAGCATCAGGAGAAGCAGTCATGGCACATAAAAAGGGCGTAGGCTCCTCGCGCAACGGTCGCGACTCCAACCCGAAGTACCTCGGCGTCAAGATCTTTGGCGGCCAGGCCATCGAAGCCGGCAACATCATCGTGCGTCAGCGCGGCACCCAGTTCCACCCGGGTACCGGCGTTGGCCTGGGCCGTGACCACACCCTGTTCGCCCTGACGGACGGCAAGGTGGAGTTCTCGGTGAAGGGCCCGAAGAAGCGTCGCACCGTCAGCGTCGTCTCGGTCGAAGCCTGATCAGGCTGTATCCGCCGGCCATGCTTTGGCGTGGCCGTGCTGGATGAAGAGCACGCTGCATGAAGAGCCCCGCTTCGGCGGGGCTTTTCGTTGGAATCAGTGGTAAAACGGGCATGGCCCGATTGCCGGGTGGTACCTGGCACGACATTCAAGGCGGCGGCACGCAGGCCGCGCCCATCGCAGGCATCGAAACAATGAAACTGGTAGACGAAGCAGAAATCGAAGTGTTCGCCGGCAACGGCGGCAACGGCTGCATTGGCTTCCGTCGCGAGAAGTTCATTCCGCTCGGCGGCCCGGACGGCGGCGACGGTGGTGCCGGCGGCAGCGTGTACATCCGCGCCGACGAAAACCTGAACACCCTGGTCGACTTCCGCCATGACCGCATCTTCAAGGCGCAGCGCGGCGAGAATGGCATGGGCCGCCAGGCCTATGGCAAGGGTGGCGAAGACCTGACCATCACCGTGCCGGTCGGCACCGTGATCATCAACGTGGCCACCGATGAGATCATCGGCGACCTGACCCAGCACGGCGACCGCCTGCTGGTGGCCCAGGGTGGCCGCGGCGGCCTGGGCAACATGCACTTCAAGAGCTCGACCAACCGCTCGCCGCGCCAGGCGCTGCCGGGCGAGCCGGGCGAAGAGCGCACCCTGAAGCTGGAGCTGAAGCTGCTGGCCGACGTGGGCCTGCTGGGCTTCCCCAACGCCGGAAAGAGCACCCTGATCCGCGCCGTCTCGGCAGCGACGCCGAAGGTGGCCGATTACCCGTTCACCACGTTGTACCCGAACCTGGGTGTGGTGAAGGTGGAAAACTACCGCAGCTTCGTGATCGCCGACATTCCCGGCCTGATCGAGGGCGCGGCCGACGGTGCCGGCCTGGGCGCGCAGTTCCTGCGCCACCTGCAGCGCACCCGCCTGCTGCTGCACCTGGTGGACATTTCCCCGATGGAAGGCGGCGTGGAAGGCATTTCCCCGGTCGAGCAGGTGCGTGCCATCGAGCGCGAACTGGAAAAGCACGACCCGGAGCTGCTGCAGAAGCCGCGCTGGCTGGTGCTGAACAAGGCCGACCTGATGTTCGAGGACGAAGCGCAGGCCGCGGCCGAGCAGATCGTGGCCGAGCTGGGCTGGAAGGAGCCGTGGTTCCTGGTCTCCGCGCTGGGCCGCGAAGGCACCTTCCCGATCATGAGCCGCATCATGGCGTTCTTCGATCGGCAGAAGGAAGACGAGCTGGAAGCGGCTCGCAACGCGTAACGTTGCCGGTGTGGTTGCGCGCGAAAAACCCGGCTACGGCCGGGTTTTTTGTGGGCTGCCGGACGCTGGGGTCAGATCCCTTTTCCGCAGGAAAAGGGATCTGACCCCGGACGTCATCCCAGAATCGCAGGCAACAAAAAACCCGGCCGGGGCCGGGCTTTTGTCTGCTGCCCGACCCCGAAGGGCAGGGCGGCAACGCCGGATCAGGCGGCCTTGAGGGCCTTGATGCGGTCGTTCAGGCGGCTCTTATGGCGAGCAGCCTTGTTCTTGTGGATCAGGCCACGCGCGCTGAAGCGATCCAGGATCGGCTGGGCAACGGCGAAGGCGGCTTCGGCGCCGGCGGCATCGTTGGCGTCCAGCGCCTTGATCACTTTCTTGACAGCGGTGCGCAGCATCGAGCGCTGAGCCACGTTGCGCGCGTTGCGCACGACGGTCTGCTTGGCGCGCTTCTTGGCGGACTTGATATTGGCCACGGTGGTGGTTTCCTGAAAAAATCGGTGTTATGGGAACAGCAAGCTAGCTAGTATGATGGCGTAAGAAATGCACGTCAAGTCGATTGTCAAGAGGGACGCTGAGTGAGTTCACCCAAGTTGTTGCGGGGCCTGCTGTCGTTCAGCAGCATGACCATGGTCTCGCGCGTTCTCGGACTTGTCCGGGACTTCGTGGTGACCACCACGTTCGGCACCAACGCCATCACTGATGCTTTCTGGGTCGCCTTCAGGATACCCAATTTCCTGCGCCGGCTGTTCGCCGAAGGCTCCTTTGCGACCGCTTTCGTGCCGGTGTTCACGGAAGTGAAGGAAACCCGCAGCCATGCCGAGCTGCGTGAACTGATGGCCCGCACCGCCGGCACCCTGGGCGGAGTGCTGATGCTGGTGACCGCGCTGGCGCTGATCTTCGCGCCGCAGCTGGCCTCGGTGTTCTCCAGCGGCGTGGACACCGACCCGGTCAAGCAGGGCCTGCTGGTGGACCTGTTCCGCCTGACCTTCCCGTTCCTGCTGTTCGTCTCGCTCACCGCGCTGGCGGGCGGTGCGCTGAACAGCTTCCAGCGCTTCGCCATGCCGGCGCTGACCCCGGTCATCCTCAACCTGTGCATGATCGCCGGCGCGCTGTGGCTGGCGCCGCGGCTGGGCGGCACCCCGGAAAAGCAGATCCTGGCGCTGGGCTGGGCGGTGCTGGCCGCGGGCATCCTGCAGCTGCTGTTCCAGCTGCCTTCGCTGAAGGGCATCAACCTGCTGACCCTGCCGCGCTGGGGCTGGAGCCACCCGGGCGTGCGCAAGGTGATGACGCTGATGGTGCCGACCCTGTTCGGTTCGTCGGTGGCGCAGATCAACCTGCTGCTGGACACGGTGATCGCCGCCAAGCTGACCGATGGCTCGCAGTCCTGGCTGTCGCTGGCCGATCGCTTCCTGGAACTGCCGCTGGGCGTGTTCGGCGTGGCCTTGGGCACGGTCATCCTGCCGGCGCTGGCCCGCCACCACGTCAGCACCGACCGCGAGGGCTTCTCGCGCTCGCTGGACTGGGGCCTGCGCATGACCCTGCTGATCTCGGTGCCGGCCATGCTGGGCCTGCTGTTCCTGGCCGAACCGCTGATCGCCACCATCTTCCAGCACGGCCAGTTCAGCGCCTTCGACACCCGCATGACCGCGCTGTCGGTGTACGGCCTGAGCTTCGGCCTGCCGGCGTTCGCCCTGCTGAAGGTAGTGCTGCCGGCGTTCTATGCCCGCCAGGACACCCGCACCCCGGTGCGTGCCGGCGTGGCCGCGCTGGTGGCCAACATGGTGTTCAACTTCGCCCTCCTGGCGGTGCTGTACCAGGTGATGGTGCCCGACGAACTGAAGGCGCAGGGGGTGATGGCGGCCATCGGCAAGCAGCCGGGTCTGCACCTGGCGCTGGGCATTGCCAGTGCGCTGTCCAGCTACCTGAACCTGGGCCTGCTCTGGTACTGGCTGGGCAAGACCGATGTCTACCAGCGCCGGCCGGGCTGGGGCGGCTATCTGCTGCGCCTGCTGCTGGCCTGTGTGGCCATGGTGGGCGTGCTGCTGGCCCTGCTGTACTGGCTGCCGGCCTTCAGCAGCATGGGCGTCTGGCAGCGGATCGGCGCGCTGGGCCTGCTGGTCGGCGGCGGTGGCGCCACCTACGCGGTGGCCATGGTGGCGATGGGCTTCCGCCCGCGCGACCTGCGCGGCCATTGATCGCCGCCCATGGCGGCTATACTTCAGGGTTACACCATTGAAGCGACGGCCCCGGGTGGGCCGGAACGAGAGTTGATGAGCAGGCTGTTCAGAAGCGTCGAGGGCGGGGAGTTGTTCCCCAACGGAAGCGTGGTCTGTATCGGCGCATTCGACGGCCTCCATCTGGGCCATCGTGCGCTGGTCCGCCACGCGGTCGCCCGCGCGCGCGCCGTGGGCGTACCCGCCGTGGCCGTGGCCTTCGAGCCGCTGCCGCGTGAATTCTTCGCACAGGGCACGCCGCCGCCGCGGCTGACCCTGGCCCGCAGCAAGGTCGAGATGCTGCAGGAACTGGGCGTGGATGCCGTCGGCCTGCTGCGCTTCGACGCGGCCATGGCCGCCATGCCGGCCGAAACCTTCGTGCGCCAGCTGCTGGCCCATCGCCTGGGCGCGCGCGAAGTGTGGATCGGTCCGGAGTTCTGCTTCGGCAACCGCCGCCGCGGCGACCTGGCGCTGCTGCAGGCCATGGGCCGCGAGCTGGGCTTCAGTGCCGGCGAGATCGAAGCGGTGGACCTGCACGGCGAACGCATTTCCAGCACCCGCATCCGCCAGTTGCTGCAGGCCGGCGACTTCACCCGCGCCGGCGATCTGCTGGGCCGTCCGTATTCGATCAGCGGGCGGGTGGTGCGCGGGCGCCAGCTCGGCCGCACCCTGGGCTTCCCCACCGCCAACCTGCGCTTCCCCAAGACGCCGGCGCTGTCGGGCATCTACGCTACCTGGGTGCACGGGGTGTTCGACCAGCCGTGGCCGTCGGTGTCCAGCTTCGGCACCCGGCCCACCGTGGAAGGCGTGGAGCCGCTGCTGGAAGCCCACCTGTTCGATTTCCAGGGCGACCTGTACGGTCGTCATATCGAAGTCGAATTCGTCGCCAAGCTGCGCGACGAAGAGAAATTCAACGATCTGGCGGCGCTGACCGACCAGATGCACCGCGACGCCGAGCAGGCGCGCGCCCTTCTTTCCGAACATAGATTGCGAGCCACTGCGTGAGCCAGGACTACAAGACCACCCTGAACCTGCCAGCCACCGAATTCCCGATGCGCGGCGACCTGCCCAAGCGCGAGCCGGGCATTCTGGCGCGGTGGGAAGAGCAGGGGCTCTACCAGCAGCTGCGCGACAACGCCGCCGGCCGCCCGCTGTTCGTGCTGCATGACGGCCCGCCGTACGCCAACGGCCGCATCCACCTGGGCCACGCGGTCAACAAGATCCTGAAGGACATCATCGTCAAGTCGCGCTACCTGGCCGGCTTCGATGCGCCCTACGTGCCGGGCTGGGATTGCCACGGCCTGCCGATCGAAATCGCGGTGGAAAAGAAGTGGGGCAAGGTCGGCACCAAGCTCGACGCCGTTGCATTCCGGCAGAAGTGCCGTGAATTCGCCGAAGAGCAGATCAACATCCAGCGCGCCGATTTCAAGCGCCTGGGCGTGACCGGCGACTGGGACAACCCGTACAAGACCCTCAGCTTCGATTTCGAAGCCAACGAGATCCGTGCGCTGGCCAAGGTCGTGGCCAACGGCCACCTGGTGCGCGGCGCCAAGCCGGTCTACTGGTGCTTCGACTGCGGTTCGGCGCTGGCCGAAGCGGAAATCGAATACCAGGAAAAGGAATCGCCGGCGATCGACGTGGCCTACGCCGCGCGCGATGCGCAGGCCGTGGCCCAGGCCTTCGGCGTGAGCGTGCCGGCCGACGTGGAAGTGGCGGTGCCGATCTGGACCACCACCCCGTGGACGCTGCCGGCTTCGCTGGCCGTTTCGCTGGGTGCGGAGATCAACTACGTGCTGGCTGAAGGCCCGGCCCACAACGGCAAGCGCCGTTGGCTGGTGCTGGCCGCCGCGCTGGCCGAGCGCGCCCTGCAGCGCTACGGCGTGGAAAACGTGGTGCTGCACGGTGAAACCACCGGTGCGGCGCTGGAAAACCAGCTGCTGGTGCACCCGTTCTACCCGCAGCGCGAGATCCTGGTGCTGAACGGCGAACACGTGTCCGACGAGGACGGTACCGGTGCGGTGCACACCGCCCCCGGCCACGGCCAGGAAGACTACGTGGTCAGCCAGAAGTACGGCCTGCTGGACAAGTACAACGCCGGCCAGATCACCCCGGTCGATGGCCGTGGCGTGTACCTGGAATCGACCCCGCCGGCCGGTGACGTGGTGCTGGCCGGCCAGCATCTGTGGAAGGCGCAGGAGGCCATCGTCGGCGTGCTGCGCGACAACGGCGCGCTGCTGGCCTTCCACCCGATCCGCCACAGCTACCCGCACTGCTGGCGCCACAAGACGCCGGTGGTGTTCCGCGCCACCCCGCAGTGGTTCATCTCGATGGACAAGGCCAACCTGCGCAACGATGCGCTGGCCGCCATCGACACCGTCGGCTGGTTCCCCAGTTGGGGCAAGGCGCGCATCCAGAGCATGGTCGATGGTCGTCCGGACTGGACCATCTCGCGCCAGCGTACCTGGGGCGTGCCCATCGCGCTGTTCACCCACCGCCAGACCGGCGAGATCCACCCGCGCACGGTGGAACTGATGCAGCAGGTGGCCGACCGCGTGGAAGCCGAAGGCATCGACGTGTGGTATTCGCTGGATGCGGCCGAACTGCTGGGCGCCGAAGCGGCCGACTACGAGAAGGTCACCGACATCCTCGATGTCTGGTTCGATTCGGGCGTCACCCATGAAGGCGTGCTGGCCGCGCGTGGCTTCGGCAAGCCGGCCGACCTGTACCTGGAAGGTTCCGACCAGCACCGCGGCTGGTTCCAGTCCTCGCTGCTGACCGGCGTGGCCATCGACCAGCGCGCCCCGTACAAGCAGTGCCTCACCCACGGTTTCACCGTGGACGAGCACGGCCGCAAGATGTCCAAGTCGCTGGGCAACGGCATCGAGCCGCAGGACATCATGAACAAGCTGGGCGCGGACATCCTGCGCCTGTGGATCGCCTCGGCCGACTACAGCAACGAAATGTCGCTGTCGCAGGAAATCCTCAAGCGCAACGCCGATGCCTACCGCCGCCTGCGCAACACCGCGCGCTTCCTGCTGGGCAACCTGGACGGCTTCGATCCGGCCCAGCACCTGCGCCCGCTGAACGAGATGGTGGCGCTGGACCGCTGGATCGTGCACCGCGCCTGGGAACTGCAGGAAAAGATCAAGGCCGCGTTCGACAACTACAACATGGCCGAGATCGTGCAGCTGCTGCTGAACTTCTGCAGCGTCGATCTGGGTTCGCTGTACCTGGACGTGACCAAGGACCGGCTGTACACCATGCCGACCGATTCGCACGGTCGTCGTTCGGCGCAGAGCGCCATGTACCACATCGCCGAAGCGTTCACCCGCTGGATCGCGCCCATCCTCACCTTCACCGCCGACGAGCTGTGGGGCTACCTGCCGGGCGACCGTGCCGGCCACGTGCTGTTCACCACCTGGTACGAGGGCCTGGCCCCGCTGCCGGCCGATGCGCAGCTCAACGCCGCCGATTTCGACCAGCTGCTGGCCGTGCGCGAGCAGGTGGCCAAGGTGCTGGAGCCGATGCGTGCCAACGGCGCGATCGGTGCCGCGCTGGAAGCGGAAATCACCATTGCCGCCAACGAAGAACAGGCGGCCAAGTGGCAGCCGCTGGCCGATGAACTGCGCTTCCTGTTCATCAGCGGCGACGTGCAGGTGCGCCCGGCGACCACCGACGAAGTGTTCGTCAGCGCCCAGCCCACCGAAAAGGCCAAGTGCGTGCGTTGCTGGCACTACCGCGCCGACGTCGGCAGCAACGCCGACCACCCGGAACTGTGCGGCCGCTGCGTGAGCAACATCACCGGTGCCGGTGAAGTGCGGAGCTGGTTCTGATGGCCGCCGCGCGCCCGCACCCCAACGCCCTGGTCTGGCTGCTGCTGTCGGCGGCCATCATCGGCCTGGACCAGTGGTCCAAGGCCTGGGTGCTGTCCAGCCTGCCCGAGTTCCAGCCGGTGGTGGTCATCGACGGCTTCTGGAACTGGTACCGCACCTACAACACCGGTGCGGCCTTCAGCTTCCTGAGTGACGCCGGCGGTTGGCAGAAGCACTTCTTCACCGTGCTGGCCATTGCAATCAGCGCCCTGATGGCCTGGTGGCTGCGCGGCACCGCCCGCGGCAACTGGAAGGCCGCCGTGCCGTATGCACTGATCATCGGCGGCGCCATCGGCAATGTGATCGACCGCCAGGTGCATGGCCACGTGGTCGATTTCATCCAGTGGTACGTGGGCAGCCATACCTGGCCGGCCTTCAACATCGCCGATTCGGCCATCGTGGTGGGTGCCATCGGCATTGCCCTGTTTGGCCTGTTCGACGGCAAGTCCGCCAAAAAGGCGGATAATGCCACCCCGAAACCGTAAGCCGGCCGCTGCCGGGAGACTGAACTGATGGATGTGCTGCTCGCCAACCCGCGTGGTTTCTGTGCCGGTGTCGATCGTGCGATCGAGATCGTCAAGCGCGCGATCGAAACGCTCGGCGCACCCATCTACGTGCGCCATGAAGTGGTGCACAACCGCTTCGTGGTGGACGACCTGAAGCAGCGCGGCGCGATCTTCGTCGAGGAACTGGACGAAGTGCCGGACAACAACACGGTCATCTTCAGCGCACACGGCGTGTCCCAGGCTGTGCGCCAGGAAGCCGAGCGCCGTGGCCTGAAGGTGTTCGACGCCACCTGCCCGCTGGTGACCAAGGTGCATTTCGAAGTGGCCCGCCACTGCCGCGCCGGCCGTGACGTGGTGCTGATCGGCCACGCCGGCCACCCGGAAGTGGAAGGCACGATGGGCCAGTGGAACCGCGAAGCCGGTACCGGCCAGATCTACCTGGTGGAAGACGTGGAGCAGGTCGCCACGCTGCACATCAACCAGCCGGAAAACTTCGCTTACACCACCCAGACCACGCTGTCGGTGGATGACACGCGCGGTATCATCGACGCGCTGCGCGAACGCTTCCCGGCCATGCAGGGCCCGAAGAACGACGACATCTGCTACGCCACGCAGAACCGCCAGGACGCCGTGCGCGACCTGGCCAAGCGCTGCGACCTGGTGCTGGTGGTGGGTTCGCCGAACAGCTCCAATTCCAATCGCCTGAGCGAACTGGCGCGCCGCGAAGGCGTGGAGTCGTACCTGATCGACGGCGCGCACGAGATCGACCCGCAGTGGGTGCAGGGCAAGCAGCACATCGGCGTGACCGCCGGCGCATCGGCACCGCAGGTGCTGGTGGATGGCGTGCTGGCGCGCCTGGCCGAACTGGGCGCCACCGGCGTGGGCGAACTGGACGGCGAACCCGAATCGATGGTGTTCGCACTGCCGAAGGAACTGCGGCTGCGGTTGGTCGACTGACCTGCAACCCCGGCGGTGGGTGCGAACCGCCCGAATGGTGGGTGCGAACCGAAACTGATCTGGTGGGTGCGAACCTTGGTTCGCACGCTCCTGCCAGCCGCCCCATCCAGCCAGCAATCCTGGGTGATGCAATGAGGGCACCGGTGAAATCATTCCTGATTCTGTCTGCCGTCCTTCCTCTCGCAGCCGCTGCGGCGTCGCCGTCTCCTCACGCATGGAGGCCGGTGCCCAACGCCTCGCAGCTGGCGGCGCTGGACTACATCGAACGGCTGGAGCGGGCTCGCAGTGCCGGGCCGCAGGCCGCCGCTTCGGCTTCCGGCATTGCCCGGAATTTCGGTGGTATCGCGCTCGTTACCGAGCTTGAACAGCGATCCGGCCAGGTAACGATCGTCGTGAAGGCATCGGGCGGATGCATCGAGCGGGATGTTGCCAAGGCCAGACTGCTGCTCGGAAAGATTGTGTGGGCGCCGTTGGCCGATTCCCCCGCGCCGGTGTTGGGGTATGCCCACTTCCAGGGCGGCTCCGCATCGACCGTGTTTTTCGATGCAACCGGCTCCCAGTGCTTGACCGGTGTCAGGATCGAAGATCCGGCGCGGTTGAAGGCGGCTCTTGAAGCAGCGGACAAGGACGGCGGCTCGGAATAAGCCCCATCGAGCAGGAAGCTTCCTGCTGGACCCGCCGCAACCCTTACCGCGACCATGACCTTCGGCCATGGGGCCGCACGCCCTACAGGCCTAGCATCGGTACCTCTACCGTTGCTGGAACCTGCCTGATGAAGACCCGTGCCCTGGTGATGTCCGTGCTGTTCGCGCTGGGCGCTGCGCCTGCGCTGGCGCAGACCTCGCCGCCGGGCGATGCCGCCGCCCCCGGCCTGCTGCGCATCGATGTGGACGCGCGCGACCTGGCCCGCCGCATCTTCAAGGTGACCGCCACCGTGCCGGCCAAGCCGGGCCCGATGACCCTGCTGTATCCGCAGTGGATTCCCGGCAACCATTCGCCCACCGGCCCCATCGACAAGCTGGCTGGCCTGCGGGTGACCGCCAACGGCAAGCCGCTGGCGTGGCAGCGCGACCAGTACAACGTCTATGCGTTCAAGGTGGACGTGCCCGAAGGCGTGAGCGAAATCGTCGCCCACTTCGATTTCCTGTCCTCGCAGGGCGGCAGCCAGGGTCGGGTGGTGATGACCCCGGAAATGCTGAACCTGCAATGGAATGCCAATTCGCTGTACCCGGCCGGCGTGGATGCGCGCAACCTGCAGGCGCAGGCCAGCGTGACCCTGCCCAAGGGCTGGGGTTACGCCACCGCACTGGAAACCGCGCGCCGCGACGGCGACACCGTGGTGTTCAAGCCGATTGCCTACGATCACCTGGTCGATTCGCCGCTGTTCGCCGGCGAGCACCACCAGCGCATCGACCTGGACCCGGGCGCCAAGGTGTCGGTGCACCTGAATGTCTTCGCCGACGATGCCAAATCACTCAAGCCCACCGAGGCGCAGATCAAGCTGCACCGCGCGCTGGTGCAACAGGCCGACAAGCTCTACGGCGCGCGCCACTACGATCACTACGAGTTCCTGCTGGCGCTGACCGACCGTCTGGGCGGCATTGGTCTGGAACACCACCGTTCCAGCGAGAACAGTGCGGCCCCCGGTTACTTCACCGAATGGGACAACAACGCGTGGATGCGCGACCTGCTGCCGCACGAGTACACCCATTCCTGGAATGGCAAGTACCGCCGCGGCGCAGACCTGGCCACCGCCAACTTCAACACGCCGATGGGCGACAGCCTGTTGTGGGTGTACGAAGGCCAGACCCAGTTCTGGGGCCAGGTGCTGGCCGCGCGCTCGGGGCTGTGGTCGGTCGAGCAGGCCCGCGACATGCTGGCCAACGTGGCCGCCACCTATGATCGCGGCCGTCCCGGCCTGGCCTGGCGCCCGCTGCAGGACACCACCAACGATCCGACCATCGCCCAGCGCCGCACGTTGCCGTACCGCAACTACCAGATGAGCGAGGACTACTACTCCGGCGGGCAGATGCTGTGGCTGGAAGTGGACGGCAAGCTGCGCACGCTCAGCGGCAACCGCCGCAGCCTGGACGATTTCGCGCGTGCGTTCTTCGGCGTCGGCAACGGCGACTGGAACGTCAACCCGTACACCTTCGATGACGTGGTGGCGACCCTGAACGGCATTGCGCCGTACGACTGGGCCAGCTTCCTGCGGCAGCGCCTGGATGGCCAGGGTTCGCTCACCGGCGGCCTGGCGCTGGCCGGTTGGAAACTGGTCTACCGCGATACGCCCAATGAGGCGTACAAGGCGCAGGAGAAGCGCGCCAAGGCCGCGTTGCTGACCTATTCGCTGGGCGCCACCGTGATGGACACCGGCGTGGTGGGCGATGTGATCTGGGACAGCCCGGCGTTCAATGCAGGGCTGGCACCGGGCATGCGGGTGATTGCCGTGGGCGGGCGCGAGTACAGCAGCGAACGCCTGAAGGACGCGGTAGCCGCCGCGGCCAAGGACAAGGCGCCGATCATGCTGCTGGTGAAGCAGTTCGACCGCATCGACAGCATGACCATCGATTACCACGGCGGCCTGCAGTACCCGGTGCTGGAGCGCATTGCCGGCGCGCCTGATCGCCTTGCGGATCTGTGGAAGGCGCGATGAGCTTCGGCCGCCGCGATGGCCTGATCCTGGTGGTGGCCGTACTGGCCATCATCGGCGCGTTCCTGCAGGGCGAGGGGCGGTGGCTGCACTGGTTTGCCAAGCCGGCTACCACGCTGCTGATCGCCGGCATTGCCTGGCAGGCGCGCCCGGCGGCATCACCGTTCTATCGCCGTGCAGTGCTGGCCGGCATGGGATTGTCGTGCCTGGGTGATATCGCGCTGATGCTGCCGGTGGATGCGTTCGTGCCGGGCCTGGTCGCCTTCCTGCTGGCGCACCTGTGCTACATCGCCGCGTTCCGCGACGGCGTGCACGCAGGGCGTGGATTGCTGGCGGCCGCACTGCTGCTGGGTGCGTTCGCCATGGGTAATGTGCTGGCGTTGTGGCCGCACCTGCCGGTGCCGCTGCGCATTCCGGTGTTGGCCTACGTGGCGGTGCTGGCTTCGATGGCCGTGTTGGCGCTGGCGCGATACTGGCAGCGGCCGCTGAAGCAGGCAGGAAGCGCGCGTTGGGCCGCGGTAGGCGGTGTGCTGTTCGTGGCCAGCGATTCGCTGTTGGCATGGGATCGCTTTGGCGGCGGCCTGCCGGTAGCCGGCCTGCTGGTGCTGGGCACGTATTACGGCGCGCAGTACGCCATCGCCCGTTCGGTGGCCCGCGCGTGATGGGTCCGCTGTGGCTACCATCTTCGGATGGATACTGAAAACGACGCACTCGCTGCCGTCATCGATGCAATTCGATCGGGCTGGTCCCACCCTCGGGTTGCCATGCATCCGGGCGGCGCGAGCCCGTTCCTGCTTTGCTCTTCCTTCGTGCAACGCACTGCCGAGGTATCGGAGCATCCGCGATTTCCGCGCTGTCCCGCGCAACTGCGTGCGTTCTGGGATGCGTATGTATCGGCCCATCTGTTCAAGGATGAGCAGTTCGGCCAATGGGGCGTCGAGTTGCTCAGCGCTAGGGATTCATCTGAGCGGACGGACGAACTGGCCCTTTCACGTCCTTCGGATTCCCGGGGTGGTGATGTCGTGTTTGGCCGCTTCCTGGGTGACTCTGATCTACTTGTGATGGACGCTTGCGGAACGGTACTGGTTTGCCAGCCGCTCGATGGTAGAGGCGACTGGCCAGTAGTGGCCAGTTCACTTGCGGAGTTTCTCTCGCGGCTTTGCGAGGCTCAAGGCGCAAAGTACTGGGAGCGTTGATGGCGAGGCAACGACAATCGCGAACGCCAGCCCGTAGAGTCGAGCCATGCTCGACTGCGCCTTTCGTAGAGTCGAGCTTGCTCGACTTCGCATTTCGTAGAGTCGAGCTTGCTCGACTGCTGTTGGCAGAAGCAGTCGAGCATGGCTCGACTCTACAAAAGCCGGTCGAGCAAGCTCGACGCTACGCAAGGCGGGTCAGCGGAACTGCAGGGTGAACAGGAAATACCGGCCCAGCGGATCATCCAGCCCGGCCACTTGCCCCCCACTGCCCGGCAAATAGTTCACCGGTTCGGTGTCCAGCACGTTGTGCACATCCAGCGCGGCCACCAGGCGCGGGCTCAGGCGGCGCGCTACGTGCAGGTTCCAGCGCAGCTGCGCCGGGTTCGTGCAATGCCCCTCACCACGCTGTTCGTCCGGGCAGGTTTCGCCGGCCAGCCAGGCGCGCATGCGGCCTACGCGGTTGCCGCGCAGGGCGATATCCCAGTTCGGGTTCTGCCATTGCACGGTCAGGATCGCCGCCCGTTCCGGCGTGGCATGGCCGCGTAGATCCACCGCAGCTTCATGGCTGCGTTCGCGCTTCAGTTCCTGTTGCTTCAGTGCATCCAGCGCGAACTGCCATTGCCCGTTGGCACCACTGTCGATGCGGTATTCAGCGCGCAGCACCCAGTTGCGCGAGGTGGTGCGGCCGATGTTGTCGAAAGACAGGCGCAGATCACGCAGCCGGCCTTGTTCGTCCAGTACCCAGGTATCGCGGTTCCACAGCGCATCACCCGGCTGCAGCGCCAGGATCTCGTTGTGCAGCTCCACGATGTTGTGGGTCAGGGTCAGGGCGAACGCATCGCTGGGCGTCCAGCTGGCGGCCAGCGAATGGCTGCGCGAGGTCTCGGCCTTCAGCGCATCGTTCTCCACCACGTCCACCTGCACCGCGCAGCCGCCGCCGCGCAGCGTGCGAGCGCAGGGGGGCAGGGTGTCCGAAGCGGGCAGGGCGACCAGGCCGAAATAGCCCGGTGGCCGGCGCCGCTCGAACAGGCTGGGCGCACGGAAGCCGCGGCCACTGGCCAGCAGGAACGACCAATGCTCGCTGGGGCTCCAGCGCAGCCCGGCGCGCGGTGAAAACGCGGTCTGCCCGGCATCGCGGTCCACGCGCGCGGCCAGGTCCACGCGCAGGCTGTGCGCCAGCGGCAGTCCCAGTTCGGCATAGGCAGCACTGCTGTTGCGCGACAGTCGGCGCTGTTCCATCGGCAGCCCCAGCGCCAGCTCGCCCTTGCCCAGCAGCGGGTCCGGCTGCGAGGTCCAGCGTTCCTGGCGCAGGTCGATGCCGGTGGCCAACTGCGCCGCGCCGCCGGGCAGCGTCATCAGGTTGCGCTGCAGGCCCCACCAGCCCTGCCACTGTTCGGTGCGGCCACGGCTGTGGATGGTCGGAAACAATTCGTCGGCCAGACCGGGCGGCAGCGTGGAAAAGCCCGGCAGGAAATCGAAATCGCGCGCGGCTTCCAGCAGCTTTTCGCTGCGCACCACGCCATCGGTAATCAGGCTGACTTCGCTGCGCTGCGCGCTCACGCCGGCTTCCCAGCTGCGGCCCGCCTGCTGGCGGCCCATGCCCACGGTCACATCGCCTTCGCTGGCGTGCACGCGCGGCCGCACGCTGCCGCCGTCCTGCAGCACCACGTTGAGGATGGCCGTGCGGTTGAAGTTCAGTGCCACGGCGGTGGGGCCCAATTCAAAACGCTGGCGGTTGTAGCTGCCGCGCGCTTCAACATACGCGTAGCGCCCTTCGCCGCGTTCGTGGCGGTAGCGCAGATAGCCGGCCACGGTGTCCGACGCCGGCTGCAGCGAGCGCGGGCGCACGCTGTCGAACCAGCAGCCCTGGTCGTCTTCGCGCAGGGGCGGGTGGCATTCGCTGGCCGGGTAGTAATCGCCATTGGCCATCAGCAGGCCGATCGGATACAGCGACGTATCGGCATGCCAGTCGCGGCGATCGCCGGCCACGTGCTGCATGCGGTGCAGATCGAGGCCGGCGAACCAGCGGTCGCCATTGCTGCGCACGCCGCCGGTGGCGCCCTGCACGCGGTACTGCTGGCCGTCGCCGTGGCCACTGGCGCCGGTCTGCAGCATGGCCTCGCTGCCCTCGGCCTGGTCGCGCAGGATGATGTTGACCACGCCGGACATGGCATCGGCGCCGTAGATGGCCGACGCCCCCCCGCGCACCAGTTCGATGCGTTCGATGAAGCTCAGTGGCAGGCCGCCCAGATCGGTCAGCGCGCCGTCGGCCAGCGACACCATCGGATAGCGCGGCAGGCGCCGGCCATTGACCAGGAACAGGGTGGCGCGCGGGCCCATGCCGTCCAGGCTGGTGGTGGCCGCCGCGCCCACCGGCAGGTACAGCGAATCGCCGCCGCGTGCGGTGCTCAGCGGGGTGTGGCCGTTCATGCCGGGCAGGTGGCGCAGCAGGTCGAACAGCGTGCCGTAGCCGCTGCGCAGAATGTCGTCGCGGTCGACAACGGTCACCGGCAACGTGGTCTGCACCGAGGTGCGCGGCAGGCGGCTGCCGGTCACCTGCACCGGTGCCAGTTCCACCTGCGGCGCTGCCGGGGGCGGCGGGGCCGGCGCAGGCGAGGGCGCTTTCACCACGGGGGGAGGCGGTGCCACGGCATGCCGGCGCAGCACGTAGCCGCCGGCCGGGGTCTGCAGGATGTTCACCGGCATGCCGGCCACCAGCTGCTTCAGCGCCGCGGCAGGGCTCTGCCGGCCCTGCACGCCGGTAGTGCGCAGGTCAGCCAGTTCACGGGCATCGAAGATCAGCGATACGCCGCTGTGCCGTGCCCAGGCCTGCAGTGCCGGCACCAGCGGGCCGGCGCCAATGCGGTACTCGCTGCTGGCGGCCGGTTCGCCGGCGTGCGCCATGCCTGCCTGGCCCGGCACCACGGCCAGGCACAGCAGGGCCAGCAGCAGCCCCGCGCGCAGCGCCTGCGCGGCCGGCATGCGGCGCGGCCTCAGTACACGCGGCGCAGTTCCAGCGCGCCATCCTTGCGCGGCTGGCCAGCGATGGACCACCCCAGCTGCAGGGCGGACAGCAGTTCATGCGCATCCCCTGCGCGGAAGCTGCCGCTGACAGCCAGATCGGCAATGTCCGGGTCGGCAATCACCAGCGGCGTGGTGCCGTAACGGTTCATGCGCTCCACCACCACCGACAGCGGCGTGGCATCGAACACCAGATCGCCCTGCGGCCAGCCTTCGGCGGCGGCGGTGGTGGACAACTGCGGGCCCGGCTGGATGCGGCCAGAGGCCAGCACCTGCAACTGCTGGCCCGGCGCCAGCGTGTGCTGGGCACTGCCGCTGGTCACTTCCACCGCGCCTTCCAGCAGCGCCACTTCCACCCGGCCATCGTTCAGGCGTTCCACCTGGAAGGTGGTGCCGATATCGCGGATGCTGCTGTTGCCGGCCTGCAGGCGCAGGGCCCGCGACGACGGTGCCACTTCCAGCTGCACGCGGCCCTGGTCCAGCCGCAGTTCACGCGTGCGCCAACCGAAGCGGGCGCTGAGCGCGCTGCCGGCATCGAGCGTGGCCACGCTGCCATCGGCCAGAATCTGCCGCTGCACGGCATGGGTGGCGTTGGCGTACACACGGGTGGACGGATTGCCGTCCATGTACAGCAGCCAGCCTGCCGTTGCGGCCAGGCCGATGCCGGCGGCCACCGCCATCGGCAGCCAGCGGCGCCGAGCGGGGTGGCCCGCTGCCTGAGCGCTGTCGCGCGGTGCGGCGCGTGGCGGCTGTTGCTGTACCAACGTTCCTTCCTTGTTCTCGTTGCGAATCATTCGCAGTCTCCATGGTGGTGGAGAGGATTGCGGCCCAGCTCCTTGCGTAGCCCGCGCAACGCACGGGCACAGTGCGGATTCTGCCTGAGCGCGCGGGGCGGTTGAAGTGCCGGCGGTCATGCTGCGGTGAACGGCGCTGCGGCCGCGGCGCAGGCGCGCTATGGTCAGGGCAGGATTCCCTTCAGGCCCGCCCATGCAGATCGCCGTATTCAGCGCCCGCCCCTACGATCGCCGCTTCCTGGCCGAAGCCAACGCGCAGCACGGCGCGGGGCAGGGCCATGAACTGGTCTACTTCGATGCTGCGTTGGACCTTCACACCGCGCCCCTGGCGCAGGGCTGCACGGCGGTCTGCGTGTTCGTGAACGACCTGCTGGATGCGCCGGTGCTGCAGGCCCTGCACGCCGCTGGCGTGCGCGCGGTACTGCTGCGCTGCGCCGGCTTCAACAACGTGGACGTGGCCGAGGCGCAGCGGCTGGGCCTGTCCGTGGCGCGGGTGCCGGCCTATTCGCCCGAAGCGGTGGCCGAGCACGCGCTGGCGCTGGTCATGACCCTGAACCGGCATACCCACCGCGCCTACAACCGCGTGCGCGAAGGCAACTTCATGCTGGACGGCCTGCTGGGCCGCACCCTGCATGGCCGCACGGTGGGCATCGTCGGCACCGGCAAGATCGGCCTGGCCACCGCCCGCATTTTCCGCGGCATGGGCTGCACGGTGCTGGGGCACGACCCGTATCCGTCCGCAGCGTTCGCGGCGGTGGGGGAGAGCGTCGCGCTGGATGAACTGCTGGCGCGCGCCGATATCGTGTCGCTGCATTGCCCGCTGACGCCGGACACCCATCACCTGATCAACGACGCCTCGCTGGCGCGCATGAAGCCCGGCGCGATGCTGGTGAACACCTCGCGCGGCGCCCTGGTGGACACCCACGCGGTGATCCGCGCGCTGAAGTCGCGGCGGCTGGGGCAGCTGGCCATCGACGTGTACGAACAGGAAAGCGCGCTGTTCTTCCAGGACCTGTCCGGTGAGATCATCGACGACGAAGCCTTCCAGCGCCTGATGACCTTCCCCAACGTGCTGGTGACCGGCCACCAGGGCTTCTTCACCGTAGAGGCGCTGCAGGAGATCTCGGCGATCACGATGGGCAACCTGGCCGATTTCGCCGCCGGGCGGGACTGTGCCAACCAGGTGCGGGCGGATTGACCGCAGGGCTGGGCTGCCCGTAAAATCGCCTGCTCAGCCGGAATAGCTCAGTTGGTAGAGCGGCGCATTCGTAATGCGTAGGTCGTAGGTTCGATTCCTATTTCCGGCACCAGTTTCAAGGTTGCAAAAAGCAGTAAAATCAAGGGGTTGGCCGGGTATCCGTCCAGCCCCTTTTTCTTGCCACCCCCGGTCCATCCCGGGAAAAACAGGGATTTCCAGGGATCGTTTTTCCCCACTTTTTCCCCAGCCCATGACCGGAATGCTGCCCATCCTGCGCGCCATGTTCCCCGACAAGCCGCTCTTGTCGGTCGAGGACGTGGCGCGGGTGCTCAACCGAACGGGGGCCGGCGGCTACGAGCAGACCCGCGAGCAACTGGCGGCCGGCGTCATCGTTCCGGGCCTGCGCAAGCTGGGCGGCAGTTGGCTGGTCCCGGTGACCGCGCTCGCCGAGGCGCTCGACGGGCTCACAGACACCGACGCGGCCGGGCAGGCCACCCCCAAGGCTCCCCCGGCCCGGCACACGGTTACCCGTGCCAACCCCATCGTTCCGCGCAAGGGGGGGCGGGTCCCTGACCGGGCCAAGCACATGGCACTGGCCGACATGACGTCTTTGGCCTTTGCGTTGGCCACCTTCGACGCATCGGCGTTTTGGGGCGAGGTGCTGGCCGTGCTGGGGCAGCCCTTGCCGCGCCCTGCGCTGACCGCAACGCCCGCCGACTGCTTCGCCGAGCTTCAGCCCTGGGTGCGGCAGAACGGGCGTTTGGTGGGCCATGTGCAACTGCTGCCCATCGAGGAGCGCGACAAGGCCCTGGCCGAGGGCGAACTCTGGGAGGCCCCCCTGGCCGAGGCGCTGCTGGAGCCTTGGACCAGCGTCGCGGCGCGCGAGCCATTCGATGACGCAATGGAGGCGGCACAATCCGCGTTCCAGGCGGCGTGGAGGGCGGTCCGGAACCAAGCTCGTGCGCAAGGCTTGGACGACGGCCTGCCGCCCGCGGTGGGTCCCAGCACCCCCCGAAAGCCGTTCCGGTTCTGACCGGCCACCATCGTCATTCCACCCATGCGGCAAACCCATGTCCCTTGATTCCAAGCAGGAAGCGGAAACACAGCTGTTAAAACGCTACAGAAAAACCTGGGGCCAAAAGCACCCGGCGTTCCTGGCCGGCGAGGGCGTCTCCTGGAAGCGCCTGAAGAACGACATTGACCAAGAGGCGAAAGCGGCCAAGGCGAAAACGAAGGTGGAGTTGAGCCCGCCGTGGACATCGGCGCAGGCCGCTGGACTTCTGGGAATCAACCAAAAGGTTTTCCGGGTTCTCGCAACGATGGACAGCGAAACAGGTCCGTTGCTTGCAGACGATGGCAAGCATGCGGCCATTGGCCTGCCCCGACTCCTGGAATGGGCAGAAGGGGTGAGGGGCGCCCCCAAGGTTCGCCGCTGGCGTGAGTCTCGGCGCGATGAGGACTTGCTTGGAGCAACCGTCAAAAGGCCAGCGGCGACGTTCCAAGTGGTCAAAAAAACCCAGATCCGCCTGGGGCTGGTGGAAGGCAAGGTGTCAACGCTGGACCTTTCTGACCTCAGTGAAGAGGAGAGGGCTGCACTTGCAGCGCTGCTGCGTGGCGCGCGTGGGGCGCTCCAGCAGGACGAGCGGGGCGTGGTGATGTTCATGCAAAAGCAAGCCACGCTGCCCGAAGCGTTCACGCTGCCCTGGGCGGACGAGGCGCTGAAAAAGGATTGCGCGGGACGCTACAAGGAGCTGCTGGAAAGCGCCCAGGGCGAGCTGGCCCAGCTCCTAGCCCGGGTGGAGCAAGACATCCGAAAAGCCCGTGAGGCGGTTGCTCAAGAGGAAAGCCCAACCGCCCAAGCCGTCCAGGCGGCAATGCTGGACATGTGGGGGGAAGAGGAGCGCGACGTGCAGATGCTTCAGTCCGAGGTTCGCGAGGCATTGTTCGATTTGACCCTGCCGGCTGCCACAGGTCAGGCTCGCAAGCCGTGCCCGTTCTGACCGGAGGCTGGAGCATTTCTCGCCGGCTACCCGTCGGCTCGGTCTTGGGAGAAAAGGCAGGGAGGCCGCGGCTTCCGCCGCAGCCTTGTTCACCAGCTCAAGCCCCAGGTCGCCCTTGGGGCTTTTTTTGTGGCCGCACGGGAAAGGGGCAAGCGCCCCTTTCGGGCCCGATTCCCATGTCCTGATCGATAGGCTGGCGCCACACCAATCGACGCAGACACCGCCATGCAGCCGCTCATCCTCTCGCTCGACCCCTCGCTCTCGACCCACTTCTCCACCCTGACCCCGCAGGTCCTCATCGACGCCCTGGCCGACGCCTTGCCTCAGGCCCTGGCCCAGCTCGCCGCTGACACCAGCACGTCGGTCATCGTGCCCAACCGCGACATGCGCGGCCTCCACCCCGCCCAGGTGCTCACCCTGCAGCTGGCAACGCTGGACAGCTTCTTGGACGTCCAAGACGACGCTAACGGCTAAGCCAGCAGCGCAGCAGTAACCCGGGCCGGGTCTGGCCCAATCCCCTCAAACCCTTTCGCGAAACGCGGCCGACCAGCCGTGCTGGCGGAGCTTTGCCCAAAAACCCCTCAACCCTGGAGATTTTCCATGAACGATGTTGCTCGCCCCCTCCCTGTTTCGACCAAGCCGAAGAAGCCTTCAAAGAAGCCCAAGCAGACCGCGCTTTCACTCGCCGTTGCCAACAACGTGGGCTACGACCGGGCGCCGGAAGGAATCACGACCGAGACTTGGCTCACCCCGCCGAAGATCGTCCGCAGCCTGGGTCCGTTTGACCTGGATCCCTGCACCCCGCAGCAGGGCATGCCCTGGCGCACGGCCACCCGGATGCTGAAGCCCAGCGACGACGGGCTCAAGACGCCCTGGCCGAAATCGGCATTCGTGTGGATGAATCCGCCTTACGGTGGGCACAAGAACAGCCCGACCTCGCAGCACCGCTGGATGGAGAAGGCCGCAGAGCATGGCAACGGGATTGCCCTTGTGCTGGCGCGGATGGAAACGAGCTGGATGCAGGAGTCGGTGCTCAACCACCCCAGCGTTTCAGCGGTGGTGTTCACGAAGGGGCGTCTGTCGTTCTGCCGCCCGGATGGGACCCTGGGCACGAGTTGCCCGGCGGGATCGGTGTTCATCGGCTACGGTGCTGAAGCCGCGCGCAGGCTCAAGCGGGGAGTGGAGTCTGGCCTGATTCGCGGAAGCTACTTTGACATGGCCCGCGTGGGCCGGGTGGCGGGCGCTGACGTGGGGGCGGCCAACGATGAGTAAGCGCACTTCGAAGAAGGCAAAGCCGACCTCACCCCGCGATGCGGCTTACCAGCGGTTGCTGAAGGCCGTCCAAACCATCCCCGGGGATTCGCCCCGGGAAAAGATGCGCAAGTTCACCGCGCTTGCGCTGAAGGTTTGCGTTCTCAAGCAGGCCGAGGAGTTGTTCACCTGGGGATATGGGCCCTTGGTCGCCTGGTGTGACTTGACGCTGCTTGGGACCGATGTGGATGGGTCCGAGGATTGGTGCCTCGAAGCGGGCCAGGCCTACGGCGGCGCAGTGGAAACCTTCGAGCCGTTCGAATGCATCCTGGGCCGGCTGTTTAATGAGTTGGTGTGGTCAGGGAAAAAGAACGACGCTCAACATTTCACCCCCTGGGGCTTGGCGATGGCTTTGAACGCCTTTGCTCAAGCGCCTCAAAAAGACGAGTGGCCCATGGGTGACCCCACCTGCGGAGCCGGCACGCTGTTGCTTGTGAAGCTTCACGAACTGGCCGGGAAGGATTCGAAGGCCCTTCGGGGGCTTACCGTGAAAGCGAACGACCGCGATCCGTTGTGCGCTGCGATGACCGCACTTCAGTTGCTGTCAAACCAGTTGATCTGGCGGATGCCCATCGGGCGCGTGGTAATCGAGTGCAAAGACATCATCACCGAATACATGGAAATGCGGGTGGTGTTTTGGTCTCTCACGCGAGATCGGTTCATCGCCATGGATGAGGAGATCCGGCTCGAGAAGGCCAACCGGATGACGGGCGCTGACATGGGGGCGGCCAACAATGAATGAGGTCACTGCGCTTGTGAAGGCCATCCGCGCCATTCCTTCCACTCCTGGCAAGCCGTGGAATCCGCGGGTTGCATTCGAAACGTTCGTTCAGCACGCACTGATGTCGATGGCACATATCCACGCAGACACCAAGGGTCACCTCGACACCAAAGTCCTTGCTTTTGGACCCTTGAAAAAAAATGTCGAAGAAGCGCCTGAAGTGGTAGCAGCCATCAACGCTTACATCAAAGCGGTCTTCGCAAGCAGGCCGTTTGACGATGTCCTGGGACGGGTCCATGCCGAGCTGCTGGCCAGGAAGGGTGGAGAAGGGCTGGGTCAGTCTTTCACTCCCGGCGATCTTCTCGATCTGGTTCAAGCCCTTGCCACCAGGCATCGGCCTGGTGGGAGCGGAGCCAAGGTCTACGACAGCTGTTGCGGCGCGGGTTCGCTTGCCCTTGCCGCGATCAGGAGTCAACTGAAACACCTTCCAAGCGAAAAAATCCTGGTGCTGGCGGGGGACATCGATCCGTTGTGCGCAGCGATGACGGCTTTGCAGATCCACGCGAATCAAACGTTTCATTTCTTGCCGCTTGGGGCGGTCAAAGTCACGGTGGGGAACGAACTGATCGGTCCCAGGCGCCCCGGGTTTTGGTCTCACTTCCACCTCTACGAGTAGAGGCCGGAGGCCCGCCTTTCCCTCTTCACGACTCGGCGGCGAGCAGCCGCCGGCTCTTGCTTCAAGCCGCTTTTGCTCTTGTTTTTCCTAACAGGTAACAAGCACCTGTTACCCCCTTGTTACCCGTGAAAGCCTTGTCCCATAAGGAGGTAGCAAGGGGTAACAGGGTAACGGGTGGATCGCGAGCTCCCGATGGATGTATGCATGGATGTTGTGAGCGGTGAGTGGATTTTTCTTGCGTGGATCTCTTAAACCACTTGTTACCTTGTTACCACCTGTTACCCCCAGTAAACATAAGGGTTTGAAGGGTAACAAGTGGGTAACAAGCACTTGTTACCTCCAAGGCTGATGCTTGAGGTATTTCACACTTTCAAGTGTTTCTGGGGCATCAAAAGCAGAAACGAACATCCGTTGGCGCGAGCCCTTGCCAGTTCCGTAAAGCCTGCTTAGATGGATTTGTGGCCACAACAGGACCACAAATCAAGAAACGGAGCAGGCAGTGAAGACGAAACGCGAAAAGACCGCACGGGATGAGTTGTTGAAGGCCCGGGTCAGCAAAAGTTTTAAGGCGTTGGTGGAGGAGACGGCGGTGGCCCGTGGGCAAACCCCTTCCGAGGCCATGCGTCAGGCGCTTCAAGAGTGGGTGCATCGCCCCAGTCAAGCGGCATAAAAAACCCCGGGTGCGAACCGGGGCGTTTACAACTAGGGATTACAAAATGAAGAGTAAGTCGAAGACTGGCCCTGTCAAGGGCGGGGAGGCCAATGGCGACGCCGTTGATCAGGCTCCGAAGAAAAAGGGCAAGGCCTTTGGGGCCGAAGCCAATCCCAACGACGCCACGGATGACCTGGGTGTGATCGGGGAAGACCTCTCGTTTGAGCTGGCCTATGCCGACGATATGCGCCGCGGCAACCAGTTTCGCATCGGCGGCAAGATGGACAACGGCGAGATCGACGTTTCCCTGTATCAGTGGGATGAGTCCGAAGGCATCTGGGCCCTGCAAGCCACCCGGGAAGTAGAAGCCCACGCGTTGGACTGGATGCGCAAGCACGCCCCGGAGGACGCCAAGCAGAGCAGCGCAACCAGCTGCGTCAAGACGGCCATGCTCGAAATGATCCGCTTGCCTGGCATGAAGTTGCCTGAAAGCCAGCATCGGGCCATCGTGCCGCTGAAGGGCGGTTACCTGGAGATCCTCAAGGACGCTAACAAGAAGGCCTACATCGAATACCTGCCGGCCGACCCCAAACACGGGATCACATCTCTTGTTCCAGCGAAGCTCAACCTGGACCAGGTGAAGTCGGGTCGTTACACCCCCAAGCCGTTGGACCCCAAGTCGAGGTGGGCCAAATATCTGGATCGCTTCATGCCTGACATGGCCGTGCGAGGGTTGCTTCAAGAAGCCATGGCGTCGTCGGTCATGCCGATGTGCCTGGAAAAAGCCTTCCTGTTGCTGGGAAGCGGCAGCAACGGCAAGAGCACCTTGCTTCACGTCCTGCGAGCCATCCACCCCAAGAACACTGCGGTCCGCATCGACAAGCTGGATGGGCAGTTCGCCATGGCACCTCTCGCTTCCAAGACTCTTTATCTGGCGACAGAGGCGCCCAAGGTCCTCTCCGATCCCATCCAGCAGGTCTTGAAGGCGCTTATCTCGCGCGATCCCATGTCAGCGGAGAACAAGGGCAAAGATGCCTACACCACGGTGCCGCGCGGCACGCTCTTCCTGGCACTGAACGCCATGTTCTCGGTGACGAGTCACGAACACGGCTTCTGGCGAAAGATTTGCATGATCCCGTTCAATGTGCGCCTGGCCGAGAACGACAAGGACCGCGATCCGGACTTCCACAAGAAGCTGACCGAGGACCCGGCGGAAATGGCCGTGATCATCGACTGGCTGCTGGAGGGGGCCATGCGCCTCATTGAGCGTGGCGGCCTGCCCGAGGAAATGCCCGAGGCCGTCAAAGCGCTGGCCGAGCAGACCCGGCACGAGACGGACACGACGGCATCTTATTTCGCCGAGCGCATGGTCATCGAAGAAGAAGGCACGTGGACCGACAAGAACGACATCTATGCAGACTACCGAAACTACGTTCTGGATGAGCTGGGCCGCAAGCCGGTGGGTGCTGAAGAGCTTTGGAAGCGGGTGCGCGAACGGATGCCGGGGCTCCAGCAGAAGCAGAAGAAGGCGACGAAGGGATCGAAGGCCGAGCGCTGGGTCAACCTGCGCGTGGGGGGATTGAAGCCGCGCCTGGAGGGCGGGGCTCCCCAGTCCATCCCGGACGAGGAGGTTCCGTTGGGTGACCCTCTGAGCAAAGAGGCCATGGAAGCCATCGACCTCCTGTCGGGCGCACCGATGGCTGAAGCCGCGTAGGCCTTTACAACCGGCGACGTTGCGCTATTGCAAAGGGGTATCCAAACCAAAACGGAGCCCCCATGCCATCGCCCAACCACATCCCCGACGACGCGTTCCCCGAATCGGCCATCGGCCCGGCCGATCTGGAGAGTCCAGAGACGCCGGAAGCGGACCCGCAATACTTGCTCGTGCAGAGCGGGTTTGGTCTCCATGTCCGTCTTGGCAAAGACGGCGACCAGGGATTGCGCAGCGAGGACGAAATCGCCGAGCTGGTGCGGCGAGCGTTGTATCACCGCAAGAGTCTGACCCTTCATATCGAGTTCTGACCATATCCACCCACAACCACCTGTTGAGAGGCGCAGGAGGTTAAAAAAGATTTGAGGCAACCACCCCATGTCCAAGTATTCCGATCTCATTCAAACCGAAACCCGGCGCATGCTCGACTTGATGAAGCAGGGCACCATCCCCTGGCGCCGCCCATGGAATGATCCCGACGCCCCGCAGAACGGCTCGATCAACGGGCCTTGGAACCCGACCACGGGCAAGGCTTATCGCGGCAGCAACACACTCATCCTGCGCGGTGCCCAACTCACCCATGGCTACCAAGACGACCGCTGGCTGACCTATCGCCAGGCCGAAAGCATTGGCACCCAGGTCAAGCGCGGCGAGAAGGGGCAGCGGATCGCCTACTGGGATTTCAGCAAGACGGGCAAGGCCAAAGACGGGGCCGAGCCGTTGACCGAGGGCGAAGAGAAGAACGGATACCAAGGGCCATCGGTGTTCGTCGCCACGGTGTTCAATGCCAGCCAAATGGACGGCATGCCCGAGCCCCCGCCGCCCTTCGTCATGCCCGAGTCGATCCGCCACTTGCGTGTGCGGGAGTTGTTGGACAAGCACCAGCCAAAACTTCATCACGACGGTGGCAACCGAGCGTTCTACTCCATCGCCGCGGATTCGATTCACCTGCCGAAGCACCACACTTTCAGAGATGACGTCAGCTATCAGGCCACGTTGCTCCACGAGTTGGCCCACTGGACCGGCGCCAAACACCGGCTCGACCGCGACCAGGCCGGTCGGTTCGGCAGCCAAGACTACGCAAAAGAGGAACTGGTGGCGGAGTTGTCCAGCCTTTTCATTTCCGAGCGCCTGGGTATTGCCCTGGGTAAGGAGCACGAAGAGCAGCACGCCGCCTACCTGCAGTCCTGGATGAAAGCCCTGGCCGATGACCCCAGGACCCTGTTCCGTGCAGCCAGCCAAGCGGAGAAGGTCATGACCTTTTTGGACATCCCGGCGTTTGAACGCGAGCCGCTGCCGCAGGTCAAGAAGGAGCAGGACATGGAGCAGGGGCGAAAGACGGAAGCCGGTCGAAGGACCCCATCGCGACGCAAGGAACGCCAGGTTGCTTAACGCAGGTAGGGGGTTGACCTTTTGAGGTTTCGAGTTAGAAATGAATGTGTCGGGGGAAGTCCCGGCTGAGGTCCGATTCCTCTGCTTCTAACTGATAACTTTCTGAGGGTGAGCGGTTAGGGGGTGGTTGGGTGGTTGGGTGGTTATCCTTGCTGTTTTGGTGGTTTCCGGTGGTTGCTGTCGCCGGGTGGAAAGAACTTAGTTAGTGATTGTCTAGGTCGTTTAACTAAGCGCCATGTTGTTTCTTGAGCTTCTTACGCTGGATTGAGAGGGGGGGGCGAAAGCCACCCCTTTTCTCTTTGCAGCCCCTTGCGCATCCCCCTTTCTTTGTTAAGACATGAGTATCACTCATCAAGCGGAGGAACCATGGCTGGCAACGTCTTTTCAAATCTACTTCGACCCTTCATCCGTCAAAAGGACACGGAACTTCCAGGCGTGGCTCCTTCTGAGCCGCCTGAACCCCCGGTCCGGGAGCGCTTGGAGGATTCAAGCCAGCGGCCAGTGGCTTCAGCGGAGCCGGCAACCCTTTCGCCCGTTGAGGGCCCTCAAAGTGTGCCCTTCAACGATGAGGCAACGGATCGGTTGGGGAGCACTTTGGCCTTCGCTGGTCTGAAGACGAAGGGTCGCTTCGAGGACGAGGTGAGGCAGGCCATCGAAGACGGCGCCGATGTGAAAGGGTATCGCGACGCGCGCGGCGATTCCGCCTTGCATAAATGTCAGGAGCCGTGGCAGATGGAGCTGCTTATCTCGGCTGGGGCGGATGTTCACGCGTTGGACAAACAAGGGCGTTCGCCTTTTGATCGCCTGTTGAGCACATACCAAAGGGAGCCCGCTTGGTCCGAAAAACCTACTGCGGAAGGTTTGGCGCTGTTGGCGAAGGCCGGAGCGGATGTCAATGCCCTGAGCCAAGGGCAATGCGCTCTGCATGTCGCTGCGAAGCGAGGGCTTGAAGGCGATATCCACATGCTTGTCGATGCCGGCGCCGACGTGAATCTGCGGACGGACGGGGGAGACACCCCGCTCCACCTGGCCAGCGATCTAGGCGTTGTGCTGCGCTTGCTGGATGCCAAGGCCGATCCCTCCCTGCTGAACTCCAGTGGCGAGCCAGCGCTCAAACATGATCCGGTGCTTTATCGAGAAAACGCTCGGAACCACCGAGACGATTTTTCGCCGCGTGAGCGCGTCGATGCGGCGACCGACCCGATTTTCCTGGCCGAAACGCCCAGCGAGCTTGTCGCTGCGTTGGGGCAGGGCGGCAGTGTGAGGGACACCGATGCGCTGGGCCGAACCCCGCTTCATTACGTCAAAACGGGGGAGATGGTGCAGGCGTTGGTGTTGGCCGGCGCCCAGGTTGACGCAAAAGACATGGAGGGAAACATTCCTGCTCACACCGCGGACGAGCGCGCCATGAAAGAGTTGGTCGATGGGGTGGGGCGAGGCGTTCCCCAGCACCACGTAGAGAACGACAGGGGGGAAACCCCTTATGCGACCCGGGATTACTACCACGAGGATCGGTATTGGGATGCCGAAGCGGAAGAGCAGGCCGCGGAAAAGGCGGAGGAGACGAAGGAGGAGCAAGACCGCGTGCTCAACATTGTGGCCCTCGTTGAGGCCGGCGACGCCAAACGTCTGCTGGAGCAGGTGGATCCCAACGAAGAACTGGTCAGTCGGAACCGAACGTTCAACATCGACGGAGACGAGGGCTGGGCCTACAACAACTATGCCGGCTACAGCGTCCTCCATGAAGCGGCGAAGCAGGGGAAAACGGAACTCTGCCGAGAACTGGTGTTCGCAGGGGCGGACTGGGACAAGGGGTGTAAGCTCGTCGGCGAGCAAGGCTTTGACAACCATGTCAACGGCTTTCGAAACGAGCCTCGTATGAAGCCCATCGATTTTGCGAGCAACCGAGAGACCAAGGCGTTCTTGAACAACGCTGAGAACGAGCTGCGAGCCCACAACCAATCCAAGCTCTTGGACGAGCTTCTTCCCGCTGCCAACGCTTGGAAGCCACCGGAAGGCGGGTTTGGGGCCGACGCCCAACGCCAGGTCGGTGCGGCAATGAAGGCCCATGGGCAGGACGGCCAAACCCAGGAAGCCCCTCGCTTGCGAGCGCGCTTCTAAGGCCAAGGAAAAGGGCGGCGAAAGCCGCCTTTTTCTTTTCCCGATCCCCTTGCGCATCTCCCTTTCTTTGTTATGGGTATTTCTACCTACACAAAAAAGGAGGATCTATGCGCAATCTTTGTCTGTCGGCCATCGCCGGTGCGTTGCTGCTCTCTGCGGGGTGTTCCAGTCAACCCAGCGCCGCTGCACTTGAAAGAGAAGCTGCGCCCACTGCGGTGATTCTGTTGGGCGAGGTAGACCTGCCCAAGGGCGCAACCCTGGACGATTTCCCCAGTCTTCTCAATGCCGGAGGCATCCCTTGGGAGAAGGTTCAAGAAAGAAAGGTTCAGCTCGAAGGCTCCTTCGACCGTCCTTGGAGCGACGGCCGTTCGTTGGCCGTGACCGTTGACGTTCTCGGCCGAACCACCCGGTTGATCGTGCGGGCTGGCGACCAGCCACGGCTTTCATCGCCGGCCGTTTGTGTTCGCGGTGTTGGGTGGAATGCCGTCGCGTCAGATATTTCGGAAGCGCATCCCTGCAAGTAGCGACAAAGGCGGCGAAAGCCGCCTTTTTCTTTTCCCGATCCCCTTGCGCATTTCAAACCTTTTGTTATGGGTAGTGCAACCCATTCATAAAAGGAGGCCTCATGCGCGTTTTGGTTCTTTCTCTGGCCCTTGCCGGCCTGCTCCCCTTGACGGCCTCCGCTGCTGACAACAGTTCCGCCCGTCGATACGGCGCCAGCGAAACCCTGTCCGTTCAGAACGCCCGCCTGGGCGAGGTGCTCATGGTTCGCAGCGTGGACATCAAATCCGACAAGCGCCTCAACGCCGGTTCCGCCATCGGCGCCGCCGTGGGTTATGGGGCCGCTCGCGAGGTTAAGGGCGACTACCGCAGCGCCGCCAGGGTGGCGGGTGGGGTGATTGGGGGCGTCGCAGGCACGGCCATCCAAAACGGGGTGAGCAGGCGCCGCGGGGTAGAAGTGTATGTCCGCGATCTGGAGAGCGGAAAAGTCATTGCCATTGTGCAGGCCGATGACTTGCCGATCCGCGCCGGGGACAAGGTGTTCTTGACGGGTAGGGGCAGCAAGACCCGCGTTGTGCCGATTGAGGGGAAGCGCTGATGAAATGGCCCGCATTTTTCCGCAAGCGCCCCGATGCCGCGCTGAGCATCGAGGACTTCAAGCAATCTCCAGGCCACGTTTTGATGGACGAGAGCGGATACCTGGGCCTTTCTCACGAAGCAGCAGCCCAGATCGAACGGTTGCGCCAAGCCAACGGCTGGGGCGTGCGCTCTACCAACGCGGCAACGACCGGCAAAGGGCGGCGCTAATGGGAGCCACATTCAAAAGCATTGCCCACCATTACGGTCACCTCATCCTAGATGGCATGGACTGCTCCCCTGTGCAACCTCACGAGCCGCACCGCCTGCCAATGGCATGGAGTCTCAAGCCCAGCCAGTGGGGCCAACCTCTCACCTTCCAGGCACGCCCGCTGAAGAGCGAAGCGGGAGGCCGCCCATGGTGAGCGCGATCCTTCTGCTGACCCTGCTTGGCCTCATGGTCCTGGTCCCGCTCTGGACGTTCAAGCGCTTTGGCGACGCCAAGGCAGCATGGCAACGGGTGAGGGGCGGTGAGCGAGACGCTCGCACGCACGGCCGCTTCGTGATCCATGGCGGACTGTTTGGGGTTGGGATGGTGGTTATCAGCGCGTTCTTGGCCCAAGCCACCTTCAGCATCTGGCACCAGGTCGCCACCGGGGGAGGCCTGTTTGTCCTCGGCACGGTCGTGGTGCTCTGCCTGCTGGCGCTTGTTTGCCGCAAGGGAAGGTCGCGCGAATGAGTGCGTTGACGATGCTGGTCCTTTCCGTGCTGGTCCTTGCCGTGTTTCTTTGCTCGGCGGCGTTTCTCTCTTCTATGGCCGCGTTGACTTACCCGGCTGTAAAGCAATCGCTGGCCCTTTTCTGGGTTGGGGAGCGCGGCGCTTGGCTCTACCTGGATTTAGCGATTTTTGGCGGGATCTTCGCGGGTTGCGTCCTCACGCTCGCATTCGGGGCGGTAATCATGGCCCTCAACATTTCCAGCGCTGAGGACGCCGCTCTATACGCGGCCACCTTGCTTAGCGCGGGGCTGGGCTACTGGGTGGGCCGATGACACGCGAGCCTTCCACCTTGTTTGCCCCAGGCGTTCTTCCCGGGCCGGACGGCATCGAACTCCTGCCCATGCCCGCGGACATCCAGGCCCTCTACGACGCAGCCCAACGCAATACGCCTTTCAGCAAGGACGTGGACGACGCCCTGGCCGCGCACCGCAACGCACACGGCGAACCGGAGCAAATCGAGCGCGCCCAGCGTGTGGATCCTGCGGATGCCATGCCCTCGGAGCGCTACCGGGCTTATGTGAGCCAACGCCGCTATGCGGTCCGCGCCTGCATTCAGGCCGGCATGGCACGAAAGGACATCTCACGGTTCCTCGGGGTGGCTATTTACACCTTGCAGAAAGATGCTCAAGCCCTTGGACTGCGGTTGCCGGTCTGCCAACGACAACCGAGGAGCATTGCAGGGCACTCGGTTGAGGAAGTGCTGAGCCTGCTCCACGAACTGGGCACCCGCACCCGTGTGGCGGCTCGGATCGGCGTCACGCAGCAAGCGGTTAGCCTGTTTTGCAAGAAATACGAACTGGACATGCCGCAAAACGGAAAGAAGGCGGTTGTTCTGGCTCGGCGCGAAGAGGTGCGCCGGTTGAGCGAGGCCGGCCTATCGGTGTCTGAAATGGCGCAACAGTTGGCCGTGCCATACGCATGCATAACGGCCGACCGCCAAGCGCTGAAGCTGCCGCGTGTGCGTCTGCCGGCAGAGAAAATGACCCTCTTGGGCTTGAGTCGAGCAGAGATCGAGGCCCTTCTTGCTCGATTCCAGACCATCAAGGCAGTGGCGTTGCATCTCGGAACCAGTGGGGCGCAGGTGTCCTGTTACATGAAGAGAGCCGGCCTCAAAGCGCCACGGGACGGGCGATGCCGCCAGGCCACTACACCATCGACCGACCGCAAACCGCTGAAGCTTCCGGGCATGCGTAAACCGGCGGAGAAAATGACCCTCTCGGGCTTGAGTCGAGCAGAGGTCGAGATCCTGCTCGCCCGATTCCAGACGGCCAACGCTGTGGCTCTGCATCTTGGGGTCAGCGCGTCGTCTATATCTGTTTACATGAAAAGAGCAGGTCTCAAAGCGCCGCGCGATGGGCGACGTCGTCAGGCCACTCCATCATGATTCCACGCAAAGGCTTCCTCGGCGGCCGCTCCCCGGCCCAGGTTCAATCCTTGCTGGACGAAGGGGTGACTCAGCGCGCCTTGGCCCAACGCCTGGGCGTCACCCACCAGGCCGTGAACCGCTTCGTTCGGCGGCATGGCCTGGCCGGTTCCGGACGGCAGGCCTTTCGGGACCGACAAGCCCGCGAGCTCATCGAGCGCCGCCAGCAGGTGCAGCAGCTGGTTCAAGCCGGGCTGACCTCGGCCGAGGTGGCCCAGCGCTTGGGCGTGTCGCCGGCCACCATCGGCCTGGACCGCCAAGCGCTTCGATTGGGGCGTGTCCTGAAAGGGCCGGAGCAGCGCAGCTTGCGAGGGCTGGGCCTGGACCAAGTTCGGGATCGCTTGAAGGTGGTCAGCCGGGCTCAGTTGGCGCGGGAGCTTGGGGTGAGCAGTTCGGCTGTATACCGCTTTTGCCGCGTGACCGGCTTCGACACAAAGTAAGAGGACGAGCGATTCCCTTGTCCGAGCCTTCGATTCGTCGTAAATGTTTGTATAATCAGTTGCTTACGGTGCTTTGGGGCGCAGGATGTCTCTGAGTGCGCTACCGGGTCTTGGTTCTCACGTATTTGCGGTCCCCTGCCCGCGCCCGCCGGTCCGGGGAACATCAGCATGCAATGACGAGAGGAGCGCTCAGCAAACCTAGGGGGGCAATCCTCAGGGCAACAAAGCCGACGGGGCAGCGCATGCCCGTTAAATCGGAAGTTGCCTTGGGGCGGGAGACTGTTTGCGCCAATGTCAGGTAGCATCGGAAATGGCGGCAAGGCGTGCTTGCAGCGAAACAGAGGGAAAGGACGCGTGGGACGGTATAGATCCAAGTATCGGCGGAGTTATGCGGGCTACGTTGTTTCGAAGCGGCAAAAGCTGAGCTCGACCTTCGGTGGTATTGACCGAGATGTGGAGCGCCTCTTCTTGTCGCTGGACCGCGATGAACTTGATGATCTGTTTGAGTTCTACGCGGAGGAGTTCGGCGCGTCTGCTGGGAACTATGCTCGCAAGACCTATCCCAAATGGAAGAGCGGCAGTGTTCGAATGAGTGGCGAGGTGGCAGAGCGGCTTTTGAACCTGTTGCCGCCCTTACTGCCATACGACGTTAGGTTTGAGCTGGTCAAGAAGTTGCGGCAGGCAAGTTTTAGGAAGATGAGCCGGTATGTGGCGACTTCCCCAGAGCAATGGATCGATGCTCTCCTGCCCGTGATTGAGGAGGTGGTCAAGCATGGAGAGACGGCGAACCTTTCCGAAGATATGAAACAGCGTTTGTCTTGGCTGGCGGATGGCGACACGGAAGCGGCGGAGAAGATGCTGTCTGCAGCGATCAAGGACGAGTCGATTGGTCGGCTTTCCTACCTGAAGAGCGAGTTTCAACGAATCGAGGAGCTGCTGGGTCAGTTGGGGGACCACCACACATCGGTTGAGCACACTATTGAGCTCCCGCAGGGGACGATCCGAGTTCACATCGTCAGGCCGAAGGTCTCGGCATGGGCAAAACTAAAGAGATGGCTGGGGTGATCTATGAGTAATGAACTGTCTAAGCGCGACAACGGTATTCAACTTGACGGGACGGGAGGCGGCTCCAGCTTGAGCCGTGAGCTGGTCAGCCAGATGACGTCCGAGCAGCGGCAGAAATACGCAGGAAAGGCTCTTGAGACGCTCATTGAGCGTGAGAGCAGCGATGAAGACATGCGCCGTCGTCATGCAGCTGCAAACGTGGGCATTGCGAGGGACATTGACACTGCACGGGAGTTGGGGAAGGGGAAGGAGGACTTCACCCTCACGAGCACCCACAGAACTGCCAGCGGAGAGACAAAGGTTACGGTCACCAAGGGAAGCAACAAGCTGATGTTGGTTGGCATGGTGGTCATCGCAATCATCTTCTTTGTTCTATTCTCCCGTTGAATGATGAGCCAGAAGGTCACGATCCACTCCAATGGAAAGCGATTCATCCAGGTTATCTGCACTGCGGTTCTTCTGGCTGCTGCCCTCACCGGCTTGAAGAAGGCGTCAGTCTGGTGGAAGGGCAATGACCAGGTAGCTCAAGTGCATGAAGAAGTGCGTTCGCCTAAGCCCGGCGGCCAGGTGCCCAATCTGATTGTAGGGCGAAGCTCTGTCATCGATGGAGACACAATCGAGATCCACGGCGTGCGTATACGATTGGCCGGAGTGGATGCCCCGGAATCCAAGCAGAAGTGTGGTCCGGCAGGCGAGGAGTGGCCATGTGGCCAAAAGGCTGCCTTCGCGTTGAGCGATTGGCTGGGTTCCCGCACTGTTTCGTGTAACCCCACTGGAACGGACCGCTATCAGCGCACGTTGGCGCGTTGTTTTGCCGGCACGGAAGACGTCCAGGCTTGGTTGGTGCTAAATGGCTGGGCACTGGCCTACCGCCAGTATTCGACGGACTACGTGGCTGCAGAGGAAGTGGCGCAAGCCGGGCGTGCCGGCGTTTGGGCCGGCGAGTTCACGACGCCATGGGAGTGGCGCAAAGGAGCGCGGCAACGGTAGAGCTTCTGCCTGTTCTTTCGTTTATCCCCCAAAAGCCATTTTTATCAATGGCTTGCGAGTGGCTTGATTCGCGAGTATTGGCCGAAATGCACCCGCTGAACGATACTTGGAGCCTGTTCGAGGGGATGTAATAGATGCCACTGCTCAACTGGTCCGACCGTGATGAGGACCTGACCCGCTCCGCCCTGACGCCCTACCGACTCTTGGAGCCGGTGGCCAGCTTGTCCTATGGGGAGGTCGACTCTCCGAACATGCTGATCGAAGGCGACAACTTGGATGCGTTGAAGGCATTGTTGCCTTACTACGCGGGCCAAGTGAAGTGCATTTTCATCGATCCACCCTACAACACGCGCAGCGCCTTTGATCATTACGACGACAACCTTGAGCACGCCAAGTGGTTGTCGATGATGTATCCGCGTCTTGAGCTCCTCAAAGAGCTCTTGAGTGAGGACGGATCTATTTGGATCACGTTGGACGATGCGGAGGCCCATTATCTGAAGGTCATCATGGACGAGATATTCCTCAGAAAGAACTTTGTCTCGACACTGATTTGGGAAAAAGCGGACTCCCCCCGCAACTCTGCTCGTCAGTTCTCCAGCGATCACGACTTCATCTTCGTCTATTCTAAAAATGAAGAATGGCGTCCTCGCAAGCTGCCACGTGACGAAAAGTCTAACGCCATTTACACCAACCCCGACAAAGACCCTCGCGGCCCATGGCTACCCGGCGATCCATATGCGAACAAGCCCTACTCGAAGGGCACTTATACGCTGACTGGTCCAACAGGCCGTATGTTCTCGCCTCCGCCAGGTCGCTTCTGGCGCATATCTGAAGAGAAGCTGCGGGAACTGGATGAGGATGGCCGTATCTGGTGGGGGCCCAAGAAAGACGCGCGCCCGAGCATCAAGAAGTTCTTGTCGGAAGTCGGAGACCTGGTGCCGCGCACGCTTTGGCGAAAAGAGGACGTGGGCAGCAATCGAACCTCGAAGAATGAGCTTCGCAAGCTGTTCCCGGGGGACGTCGCGTTCGACACCCCCAAGCCCGAAGCGCTTTTGGAGCGCGTCATCCGCATCGCGACGGAAGAGGGCGACATCGTCCTCGACAGCTTCTTGGGGTCGGGCACTACCGCCGCAGTGGCGCACAAGATGGGCCGCCGCTGGATTGGGGTTGAAGCAGGCGACCATGCACGGACGATGTGCCAGCCGCGTCTTGCGAAAGTGGTCGATGGAGAGCAGGGCGGCGTTTCGGAGGTGGTGAACTGGAAAGGCGGCGGCGGGTTCCGCTTCTACAAGCTGGGCGTGCCAGTCTTTGATGACGAGGGCCACATTCGCGACGGCATCAAGTTCGAGCACTTAGCCGCGCATGTCTGGTTCGCCGAAACCGGGACGGCACGCTCCACCCGTGCTCCCAAGCAGCCGTTCCTAGGCGAGCACCATGGGATTGGCTATTACCTTCTGTTCAACGGCATCTTGGGCGACGAGAGCAAGACCGGAGGCAACGTGCTGACCAAGCGTGTGTTGAAAGGCCTGCAGCCGTTCGAGGGGCCCAAGGTGATCTACGGCGAATCCTGCGATTTGCCTAAAGAGCGGCTGGAGGAGCTCCAGATCACCTTTAAGCAGACCCCCTACGACATCAAGGCACGCTAAGCATGGCTCTTTCTCTCAAGGTGTATCAACAGCGGGCCTTGTCCAGCCTGGCCCAGTTCCTCGAAGACGCCCGGCTGACCGGCCCCGCATCCGCGTTTGAGAAGAACGTGGATGCCGGTCTGGTCACGCAATACAAACCCATGCCTCATCTGGAGGCCTCGCCCTACGTGTGCCTACGCATTCCCACGGGCGGCGGCAAAACGGTCATGGGCGCGCACATCATCCAAGCGGCGGGCGACGCTTATCTGGAGCGCGAGTTCCCGCTGGTCATGTGGATGGTGCCCACCACCCAGATCAAGACCCAGACGCTGGAAGCCTTCAAGAACCCCCGCCATCCCTACCGCCAAGAGCTGGATGAAGCGTTTGGCGGCAAGGTTGCGGTGTTCGACGTGGAAGACTTCACCCACATCCGCCCCGCTGACTTGGGAACCAAGGTCTGCGTGGTCATATCGACGATGGCCGCGCTGCGCGTGGAGAATCAGGAGGGGCGCAAGGTCTATGAGCACCACGAGGACCTAGAGCCCCATTTCGCCGGCAGCGTGTCCGATTTGCCCTACTTGGAGCAGAACAAGGCGGGAAAGGCCATCGCGTCCTTTGCCAATCTGCTGAAACTTCACGGTCCGTTGGTCATCACCGACGAAGCCCACAATGCCAATACGCCCTTGTCCTACCAGGTCTACGAGCGCGTGGGTGCCAAGGTGGTGGTGGAGCTCACGGCCACGCCAGAAGCCAGTAAGAGCAACGTGCTGGTCAGCGTCAGTGCCTTTGAGCTCAAGGGCGCGGACATGATCAAGTTCCCAGTCGTGCTCAAGGAGCACGTCGGGCAATGGGAAGTTGCAGTGGGCAGCGCTGTGGCCCGCCGTAACGAGTTGGGCAAGACCGCGCTGGGCGAGCCGGACTACATCCGTCCCATCCTGCTGATTCAGGCTGAGAACGCCAAGGGCATCGCCACGGTTGAGGAGGTCAAGAAGCACCTCATCGACAACGAGAAGGTGCCCGAGAAGGCGATTGCCATCGCCACGGGCGATCAGCGCGAGATCGACGGGGTGGACCTGTTCGCCAAGGACTGCCCCATCGAGGTCATCATCACCAAGCAAGCGCTCAAGGAAGGGTGGGATTGCAGCTTTGCCTACGTCTTCTGCTCGGTGGCCCAGGTCAAGAGCGACAAGGACATCCAGCAGCTGCTGGGCCGCGTGCTGCGCATGCCGTATGCCACCCGCCGCAAGCAGGAGGCCATGAACAAGGCCTACGCGCACGTCACCACTGCGGCTTTTAACCTGGCTGCCGCAGAGCTCACCAAGTCGCTCATCGACATCGGGTTCAACCCTCTTGAGGCCGTGGGTGCGGTGTTGCCGGATCCCACACCTGGCCCCGGCTTGGACTTGCAAGGCGGCAAGGTCTATCCGGTTCCCGTGACGCCAAAGGCCACCATTGCTGTGAGCAAACAGCCGGACCTTACTGGTATCCCTGCTCGGGACCAGGCCAGCGTTGTATTCACTCCGAACGAAGAAGGTAAGGGGGGCTTGGTAGAGATCACGGGCGAGGTGGACGATTCCACGGTGGAAGCCATCACCAAGGCTGTGCCAACCAAGGAGCGCGAGGAAGCGACGGCTACGATCCAGCGGCACCAGATCGCCGCCAAGGCCGTCAAGGCACCCAGCCAGAATGGCTCGGTGTTCAGCGTGCCGCGGTTGGGGGTCATGGAGCAGGGGGAGCTGGAGTTCTTGGAGAGCGGTGCCACGCCCCCAGGCTTTACCTGGGATCTGTTGGCTTATCCCCCGGACTTGACCAGCCTCAAGTTCAACGCAGACAGCAAAACCTTTGAAGTCGATTTGGTGGACGAGAAGGTGATCTACACGCCGATTGACGACGACGTGAACACCTACTTGCCGGGTTTCTCTAAGGACCGCACTCAAGCGGACTTGGTGGGCTGGCTGGACCAAAAGATCCGTGATCCGGGGATCAAGCAGCCCGTGCTGCGGGAGTGGTTGCGTCGGTCCATCAGCGGGCTGTCCGAAGATCGCGGCTTCTCACTATCCCAACTGCTCAATGGCCAGTTCGTGCTCCGACGGAAGCTCGGCGAGCAACTCCAGATCGCCAAGGCAGAGGCCCTTAAGGATGGCTTCCAACAGGCCCTGTTTGGTGCCGACGCAGAGATCGTGGTCAGCGACGAGCCCGATGCCATGTTCACCTACCCAGCGGACTTCAGGCAGTATCCGGGGCATTCCTATTACGAACAGCAAGGCGGGACCTATCGCTTCCGCAAGCACTATTACACCTGGGTGGGCGATCTGAAGTGGAAAACGGCTGGTGGCAAACTGGGAGAAGAGTTCCTCTGCGCCCAGGCCATCGATCAGCTGGATGAGGTGGAGTTTTGGGTCCGAAACTTGGTGGACAAGAGCCAGTTCTGGATGCCGACGTCCAAGCAGCGGACCTACCCAGACTTTGTAGCGAAGCTCAAGGACGGTCGCCTGCTGGTCGTCGAATACAAGGGCGGTGACCGTTACACGGCGGACTCCGAGAAGGAGAAACGCATGATCGGTGAGCTGTGGGCCAGCAAGAGCAAGGGCAGGGGGATCTACCTCATGGCTCAGCTAAGGGACGAGAAGGGCAACAGCGTGACCGAGCAACTTCAGGCTGCCATTCGGGAAAAGAAGTAAGCAAGCAGTCATGGAAGACCGGCCTTATGCCTCACGTTCTACCCCATAAGCCTTCAAGGGAAAACGGAGCCGACAGTGCAAGTCCTGGTCACGCGCAGGCGCAGCGGCGTCTTCTGCTTCATGGCAGAAGAGATCGATTTGCGAGTCAAAGAGCAGCGCTTTTATTTGGCTCAAGCCAAAGCCCGTCTCCTGGCGCCGTTTGCTGCGATTGAAGCAGAGGCGGAAGCCATAGAGCAGGACTGCTTGGAGAATCCGCCAGAGTGCTTCGACCCCGAGCAATGGGACATGTCCATGGTTTACGAGGCGGCGTTCCATCGGAGCCTCGAACATTACGACCTGCTCCATGAAATGCGAGAGCGCACACTGTTAGGCATCGCCGCTGGCATGTATCACCACTTTGAAAAGAGCTTCCGTGTCCGGGTTGCTCGCGAGCTGCGCCAAGCCGGGTGGGTCATAGGAGAGAAGACCCGGGATCAGATCTGGCGGTGCGAATGGACTCAGCTGGAGGCGCTGTTGGTCGCTTTCGGGTGGGATGTGCCGTCAGTTCCGCACTACCAAGACCTCGAGGCCTTGCGGCTGGTCGTCAACGTCTTCAAGCATGGCGAAGGCCCGGCCTTCGCAGCCTTGAAACAGCGTTTCCCTCGATTCGTTCCCCAGTTGGAGTCAGATGAGGGGGCTTGGCGCTACGTGGACTACACCCACATGTGCATGACCGAGGAGCATTTGGATGCATTCTCAAATGCCATTGTGAGCTTCTGGGAGGGCATCCCGCTTCGTCTGTCCGTGGAAGAGGGGGGGGCCGCTTTGGAACTTCCATCCTTCTATGCCAAAGCAATGCGGCAGGACGGGTGTCCGACCTTCAAGACGCAGCCGCCAACTCCTCACTCACCCTGACTAGCCGAGCCGTTGATGGCACGGGGCTGGCCGTTGAGTTACTACTGCACGCTGCTGTCGAGCCATCCGTTCACCAACGCGCGTTGGAGGGCGAGGGCAACCTGAGTCGCGGCATACACCCAGTCGTCGTCTTCGGCGTATGGATCCTCTTCCGCATCTTCCTTCCCGCCGTGGAAGAGGTTGTTGCGGACTTGCTGCATGGCTTGGACAAGGGCCACCGCATCTGAGTCTGCATCCAAGGGGCTGGGCATGAAGCGGGCCACTAGGCGCCCGTCCTCCTCCACGATCCTCTGTTTCATGGGGCGTTCGTCGCGCTGACCAAGAAGGCGCCTGCGTGCCCACTCGGGGACTTCTTCCAAAAAGGCGTCGCCAAGCGAGCGGGCGCGGTCTTCCACTTTGCGCCAAGCCACATCGGGAATCGGATCGCCTTGCCTATCCTTCCGGAAGAAATCTCCATGCCGTCGAAGCTGGAACTCCAGTTTGCTGAAGGTCTTGAGCAGATCGTAGGCGAGGTCAGGGCGAACGGGCATGCCGGCATCATATCTCAGCCCTACGATCCCAATATGAAAGGGCCCGGCAACGCGTGATTAGTCGCTGGGAGGGTGGCGCTATTGTGAGTAAGCGGGTCGACGGGTCGGTCCTGCATTGGCCCTTGTCCCGCCAATGGGCTATAACCCTTGCTTGCCCTCAACGGAGTATTCCCCTTGGCCTTGACCACCCTCCAGTCGATCAACGCGGAAATCAAGCAGCTCGAAGCCCAAAAGCGGTTGGTGGAGAAACGCGACGGTGAGGTGCCCAAGGCCATTGCGGTGCTTCAGAAGTATGCGAAGGTTCTCAGCCCCGGCCAGCGTCGCCAGGTTGCCAAGCTCATTGGCGAGGCCATTGACGTCAAGCCGGCGCGTTCCCCGAAATCTTCTGCTAGGCCTCTGAAAGGCCGAAAGCTCGGCAAAGTAGCTCCCAAGTATCGACTCCCGACGGGAGAGACCTGGGCAGGCCGAGGGCTGGCGCCCAAGGCTTTCACTGCATGGGCCAAGTCAGCCGAAGGCAAGGCGTGGACCCAGGCCAACCCTGGGGCCAAGTTCCCGCCTGCCTCAGGCAAAGTGAAGAAGGCTGCGGCCAAGGGCGCTGCGAAGGTGGGCAAGGTCGCCAAGAAGGCAAAGCCGATTCGGAAACCTGCCAAGAAGGCCAAGGCGAAGCCGGCTGCTTAATCCCGTGGACAAAGGCCCCGCGAATGCCCGTTCCAAGGCGTTGGCCGCTGCATACGTGTTGCTCGACATGGCGGAGGGAACGCTCTTGCAAGAGGAGGCGGGAACACGACTGCGCAACCAGTTTGGGCTTCATTGGTCCGCCTTGACGTGCGTCCAATACTTGTCAGGGAAGGACGCGGTCGCTGCATTGACCGCCCTTCCGGGCGAGTGGAGCGAGCAGGGGCGGACGAAATCGGATCTCCTCCAAGCCGTGGTCATGGCCCTGGGGGTTGTCCGCGAGGCGCGTGGGAGTCGCGGCGGGCGGGTTTCTGCCAGCAAGCTATCCTTGCGTCTTCAAGAGGTGCGAGCCGCGGCCGTGGGGCAGGGCGAATGAAACGAACCTTGTCCGCTCCGAGCTATGCACTCCTGCAGGCCAGCGTGGAGTGTTGGAAGTGCGGCGAGGCAGCGCCGGTAACGTCGGTGTGGGTGCCGTCCTTCGTGGACTTCGCAGACGTAGAGGAGCCAGAAGACGAGCCGGAAGCAGGCGATGCGGCCACGTTGCACGGGATCCATGATTTGGACGATCACGTCGCCGCGCACGTGCGCGAGGCGGCACCTTGGCTGAGGCCAGGGCGCTCGGAAACCGCCGATGCCACTTACTGGGTCAACCATTGCCAAGCCTGTTGCGCATTACAAGGCGACTTCTTCGTGATGGGCGTCAATGGCCCGTTCTTCCCTCAGTTCCGCGCCGAGGCCGACGCCCTTGAGCTCATCCCCGGGCGTGGACCCTTGAGTGCCAATGCGACGGCTGCACAATCCGAATGGATGGATTGGATCGCTGAGCGCCTGCCTGTCTGAAAGAGCATTCGTGTGCCGAGAACGGCATGCCTCGGGCATGCCGCTAACGATCACAAGATGACGGTTCTCTGCGGCTTAGTTGAACATTGCTAGTTGCGGTTGTAGCCATTGCGGGACATCAAGATTCGCTTCCAATGCGACTCCCTCTTGTCGATTTGGCTCTCTTGGGAGCGCCGATCCATGACTTCGAGGATCGAGAAGCGGAGATCGCGCTGGCGATCTGTGGCCTTGATGCCGAACTCTTGGACCAAGGCCTTGTTCCAGCCGTGCCCGGTGCTCGAATACTGGCACCAGCGTCCCCAGATGCCGGCGTCGCCGTCTGCTTTTCCGACGTAGAGCAGGCCGGTCTTGCTGTCCGTTAAGAGATAGATGCCTTTGACACTGGAAAGAGCCGCACGCCAAGAGTTGTTGCCGCTGGCAACGACGCGGTCCAGGGTATCTTTGTCGATGTCCACTTGACCGAACCCAGGGAACTCTCCGTCTCCCAGCTTTTCTGCTAGAAGTTCGTGCACCACCATGTCTCCTGAGAGGGTCTCGCCTCTCAGATAGGAGGTGCGGCTGACGTATTTCCCCGTCACGAAGAGGCGTCCTTCTAACGCCAGTGTGCTGTCGATGCGTTCCAAGGTGTAGTCAACGTGGGGCGTTCCGTTGGCATCCACATCGGGCCTGCTTCCCACGGATCGGAAGAGGCCGGCGAACATCCAACGGTAGGTATTGGGGATTTGGACGAGGGACAACACCATGTCCCGGTCGAAGTTCCGCTGCCGCTGCCAGCACTGCCAGTCGTCAAACCGGCCGTCCAGCCAAACATCGATCGGATCCTCGATCTTATTGTTTCGGGCCAAGTGAACCTTGGTGCGAGCCGGCTCAAACGAGGGTTCGTAGAGCTTGATGAGGTCATACAGGAGCACGTGCAATCCCTGGCGGCAGTCTGGACCACCATCTTCCCACTGCCAAGCGCTTTTGAACCAGCGCCCGGAACGCTTCAGGGGAAGGGGCTGGCCCCTTCCGCTTGTGCCTGCACTGGTTGCACCGGGCGTGTGCGGCCACCACGTTCCCGGACACGTCTCGGCCCCCGTCTTGCTGGGCCAGCAGATGTTCGGCGGTGCACTGAAAGGCTTGAGCCTTGCGGGACTTCAGTCCCAGCTCTGATGGAGCTTCGAGCCACATCGGCAGGCCGCAATAGAAGCAGCGGCCAGACTGAGCATGGAAGGCGGATCTACGGATGGATTTGAGGCGCTTGGTCGTCATGGCTGGCTTCGGAATCGAAAAAAAGATTCCCGCGCCCCCATCGGGTGGACCTCGGGCACCCGGAGCCTACTGGCATGCGGGCACAACACCGACGCTTCTGCGACCGGCCATTGCTTTTTAGCTCACTCGCGCACTCGGAGCAAGTGGTTGGATTGGCACCCGAAAATCTTGTCAGCAGATCCTCTTGCGTAAATGGATTTATCGAGTATTGGTGAAGTAAGCCCAAGTCGGGCCCTTTCCTTTTTCCCCAATATCCGAGGAGGATTTTTAATGCGCAAGACCCTTTCTTTTTCTCTGGCCTTGGTGGCCGCTTTCTCTGCAGCTTCGGCGTCCGCCGCTGACGTCACCGAAGATCTGGTGATTGCCGCTACCTTGAACAACGAGTGCAGCCTGTTTGTCACGCAGTTGGGTGGCGGTGAATACAACGGCTTGGCCTCTGGGGCGCAAGGCTATTCCAATGGGGCGCTGCTGGTCCGTTGCAACCAAGGCACCGCTTTCAGCATCGTGCCCGGCGATGGATTGAACTATGGCGCCGCTATTGGCCGTCCCAATCACCGCGCCGTGTCGGATGGGACCGGGAACTTCGTCGCCTACGACCTTTACAAGGATCCGGGTGCAAGCCAGATCTGGGGACGTGGTGCCGACGCTTGGGAGGGCGTGGGAACCGGTGAGCAGCAGATGATCGGCATCGGCTACGCGTTCTACGATTTGAGCAAGGTGCCCGGCGGCACGTTCTCCGACACCATCGCCGTGACCCTGACTTACTGATCTTCAGCCGTTTTCCTTGAAGCCCCCGGAAATCCCCGGGGGTTTTCTTTTGAGGGTGGGTTGACAACTTTAAATGTTTTGGTTGGATCAAAGGATGTGATTTGTTTTGGAGGACTGATGTTGAAGCGTTTGTTGGCCATTTCGTTGTGCTCGTTGTTCGCCGTGCCTGCGTGGGCGGGCAATGTGTCGTTGTTTCCCACGAACATCGTGGCGCCGGCTGGGCAAAAATCGGGGGCGTTGACCTTGGAAAACCATGGGAACACCCCCGAGCGTTTCCAAGTGACAGTGCTGGACTGGTCCCAAGACCCCAGTGGGCAGGACGTGACCAGCCCCGCCACCGCGGTGCTCGCGGCACCGTCCATTGTCGAAATCCCGCCTGGGGCCCGCCGGGCCGTGCGGTTGGTGCGCACTCAAGGCGTCGGCACGCCGGGCTACTACCGCGTGCTGCTGCGCCAGTTGCCCCAGCCCTCCACGGCGGGCCAGGTGCAGTTGTTGATCCACCAGAACCTGCCGGTGGGGTTTGAAGACGCCAAGGCCGGTCCTCCGGTGCTCAGGGCGCGCTTCACCGCCGACGGCCTTCTGCTGACCAACTCCGGGCCCACCGCCGCACGCGTGACCGCCGTCGGTCCTCAAGGCATGCCGGCGTGGCGCGAAGGGGCGCTGGGGTGGGTGCTCCCTGGTCAGAGCAAGCTGGTTGAGCTCAAGCCCGGCTTGAAAGCGTCCACGCTCTCAATCACGGCCAAGGGGTCCCCCGCTACCGTCCCCGCAGACTAAGGGCAACGCATGCGGCGGGGAAGCGTCCTGGGCCTTGCGCTGGCCCTGTCCATCGGCAGCGCGCACGCGGCCATCCCAGACGGGGTGGAACCCGTGCTTGCAGCGCCCATCCTGGCCAACGGCCAGCCCGCCAAGGACCCCGTGGTGCTCTGGCAGCAGAACGGGGCTTGGGTCGCGGAAACCACGACGTGGCAGCAGCTCGGCGTGACCCTTCGCCCGGGCGAAGAGGGGCAGGACCTGACTGACCAAGCCTTGGGCGTCACGGTGGCTTACAACCCCGAGAACGCCACGGTCCAACTCACCATCCCCGCCGACCGCAAGCCAGCCCAGCAGCTCACCCGACGAGGCACCCCGGTTTCCCAGGTCTCGCCGGCCATCGGGGGCGTGTTGGTCAACTACAACCTCGCCACCCAGATCGCAGGCGGCCAACAAGCCACGTCCTTGGCACTGGACGCGCGCACCGGAGGGCGTTGGGGCGTGGTCTCCACCACCGGGCAGCTCAACCAATCCCCCAACGGGTTTGGCATGCGCCGCGGCATGACGGCCTGGCAGAAAGACGACCTTCAGCGCCAACGGACCTGGCAAGCCGGCGATGTCTACGCCACGCCCCGCATCGGCCCCGTGGCGCTGGGCGGCATTCGCCTCGCGAAGGACCCGGCAGCACTGGATCCGCTCACGCCGACGTGGCCCGTCCCAACCTTGGGCGGCATCGCGCTGGATCCGGGGCAGGTCAAGGTCCTGTCCAACCAAGCCGAAATCACGCGCCAGGACGTCAAGGCCGGCCCCTTCACCGTGGACGGTCGAAACGTGGCCCTGGGAGCCAGCCAAACGGCCGTGGTCGTGCGCGACGCCTACGGCCGGGAAACCGCCGTTTCCACTGCACGCCTCTACGTCGCCCCAACCCTGCTGCGCCCCGGGCTCTCCGCGTGGGAAATCGCCGCCGGCCAGGTCCGCGAAGACGAAAACCGCTACGGCACGGCCGGCGTCAGCGCGTCGTGGGCCAAGGGCGTCAACGACCGCTGGACCATCCGAGCCGGTGGCCAAGTGGACGAGAACGGCAACGGCAACCTGACCCTGGGGAGCACCTGGGCCCCGGGCACCTGGGGCGTGCTCGACGGCGAGGTGGGGCGCTCAAGCGACGGCCGGACGCGCTGGGCTCTTGCCTACGACTACAAAGGGCCCACGTTTGGCGTGCGATTGGAACACGAGGAAAACGACGGGTTCTGGCGACTGCAGAGCGAGACGGCGCTGCCCATCGCCTCGCGCACCCAAGCCAGCATTTCCTACCGCCCGGATCGCCGCTTCACCTTGCGCGGCACCTACAGCGCCATCGACACGGGGCGCACCAGTCTGGCCTTCGCCTCCCTGGGCGTGAGCGCAAACCTGGGCGCCGCGGGCCAGATGTCTGCCAACGTGCTCCGAGACCTCCGAGGCGACGATCTTCAAGTGGCCGCCAGCTACACCTACCGCTTCGGCAGCAAGGCCAGCGTGGGCGTGCGTGCGCGTCGGGCCCCAGGCCAGGACTCCCTGACCACCCGGACCACCTACCGCTCCGAGGGCGGCCTTCGCTTGGCTGCAGAGCACACCGAGGGCGATATGGGCAGCACGCGGGCCACGGCGGATGCCATGACCCGTTATGGCGACGCCCGGATCATGCTGGACCGCTACGACGGGCAGACCCAGGTGGCGGCCAACTTCTCCGGCTCCGTGTTCTTGGACCACCGCGGCGTGGCTTTCGGGCGTCCGGCCTACGCCAGCTTCGCGGTCGTGGACGTGCCGGGCCAGGCGGGCTTGCTGGTGCGGGTCAACGGCGCACCGGTCGGCCAGACCAACAAGCAAGGCCGCGTCTTGGTGACCGACGTTCCCTCCTTGCTGCCCACCACGGTGAGCCTCAAAGACAAAGACCTGCCCGTGGGCGTGGAGATCGGGAAGACGGAGAAACAAGCCGTGGCCCCCCGGCAAGGCGGCGTGCGGGTGACGTTCCCGGTGCTGACCCGGAACGCTCGGGCCTTCACCCTGACCGGGGCCAGCATCGCGCCGGGCACCATGGCCTCCACGCCGAACGAACAAGCCATGGTCGGTTACGACGGGGCCCTTTACCTGGAGCACCCCGAAACAGGGATGACCGTTGACGTGGCAGGGGGGTGCAAAGCCGTGTTGCCGTCGCCGCTGCCGGGCGTGGACCAGGTGCGTCAACTCGTATGCAAGTAGTTGCTACACAGGCTCCAGCTCTCCGCTGATGGTCGCCGATTGAGTGCAAAACTCCTCAAGCACTGGCGCCCAATGACGGCGAAGGGTTTGCCAGTGACGGGCTTCACGAACCCACTCCTCCGTCGTCTTTGGCGCAGGCGGCGAGAGCATGGCTTTAAGCATTGAGTCATTGCGAAGGATGGTCTTGTGGATCTCCTCAAGTGGCATCAGCTTGCGCGGTCTGGTCCAGTGAAGGGCAGCGCCGGGACTAGCTGGGTGAATGCCGAGGGTGTCCATCCAGTCCAGCGCAGCTTCGTTAAAGCGGTAGCGGTCCAAAGCATCTCGAGGATCGCCTATGTCCAGTCTGCTGAACAGGCTACTGATCTGCTGAAGGACAGAGTTCAACTCTTGGTGAAAGGCGGATGATTCAGTGCCGGCCCGTCTGGCGCGGGTGCGCAAGCCATCGGCCACTTTCAATGCGCTGGATGCCAGATCTAAGAAACGCGTATCAGTGACGGGCACCCGAGGCTCAAAGATGTCCGGGTTGGGCAAGGTCATCAAATCGCGGTTGAGCTGCAGGAGGAGCTTGGACGCGTATTCATGGACGTTGAGCCCCGAGGTTTGAGATGCCGCAGCTCGAAGCTCAGGCCAAAGGTCGTGTTGCATGGTTGTTCCCCCCTGTTCGCGGTAGTCCGATTGGAATGGGGGTTCCGCGATTTGGTCTCAAGACCCACACTGCCAGCGTTGATCGATACCATTGCAGTCAGCCCGCAAAGGACGAACCCGTGGCATTTGACTGGACACAGCTTCCCCTCGCCAACACCCCCTGGCGCATCCAGGTCGTGGCCGACATCCTCCCGATCCTGATTCGACGGGCCAAGGAAGGAAGGCCTATCTTCTACGGGGAGCTGGCCGACCAGCTGGAGCAAGAGTTTGGACACGAGCCCAAGGCGCGCAAGACGGTCTACGGGCCTGCCGTTGGCGCGGTGGGGCTCGCCATTGAACAGTTGGGACTGCTGCCGGGTTGGCGAGGGGAGCGTATCCCGCCGATCAACACCATCGTGGTGAGCAAGAGCACCGGCTACCCAAGCACGGGCGCGGATGAGGTTGCCCACTACTTCTTCGAGGACAACGGTGCAGGCATGGCTGCCGACCGGAAGGCTTACCTCGACGCCGCCATGAGCGCGGTCTACCACTACGACAAGTGGGATCAGATAGCAGCGGCGCTGGGCGTGGCTCGCCTGGAACCCGCGTCCGGGGCGCTGGAGGCCGATAAGGGGGACATGCTGCCCTTGCCCAAGGTCCAAACTGCCAGTGCACCAGAGAGTCTCGAGCACAAAGCTTTAAAGAAGTGGGTGCGTGAGCACCCTGAAGAGCTGTCAGACTTCGGCGAGTTCCAGCTCGGGAGGAACGAGGCAGTGTTGAGCAGCGGGGATCGGCTGGACGTGCTGTTCGACAACGGAAAGCAGCGCTTGGCAGTGGAGGTGAAGACCAGCACCTGCTCGGAGGACGAGCTCATGCGCGGCGTCTACCAATGCGTGAAGTATCGCGCGATCCTGCGGGCCGAGCAGTTAGCGACCCGTCGGGTGCCCAACGGGGATGCCGTCCTGATCTGTCCTCGAGCCCCTCGAAAGACCACCAAGGCGCTCATCCGACGTTTGAACGTGAACTTTCATCGGGTGCCGGTGGACGCCGAGCAATGAAGAACAGAGCCTGATCTCAACCCAACGCTTGATCAGCCCGGCGTCCAAGCGCGTTCATTTGATCGACGCGCGCGTTGTTCCCGAAGTTCTTTCATGTGCTTCTCGACCGCTTCGCACTTTCTGGAGAACGAGTTGCAGCGGACGAACTCGATGTCCTCCCAGAATGCTCTCACGGCCATCATCATCTGATCGAGCAGGACGCGAGGAAGGGTGATCGTGTCGAAGGCCGGATGCCGCGGTGCGTCAAGCGGGACGGTGTATAGGCCCCCAATGGTGGACCCCGGCGGAAGCCAAGTTATCCAAAGCGACGGCGCGAGCTGATGGATCTTGATTGCAGAGTCGCCGTTGCCGTGTCGAAGCGCATTGCCCAACAGGTGAAGGAACTGCAAGTCGGCGTGGACGCCGAACCATTCCATGGGTGCATCGAACAGTTCCTGAAAGAAGCGCAGCAGATTGGGGCCCTTGCCGTCCAAAGAGCAGCGCTGAATCTGCTGGATTCTGCCGGCGGGCCAGGTCTTCCTTCCTGCCATGCCAACCATCAATCCTCGAAGGGCTCGTTCATGCATGGACTGCGTAGCCAGCAAAAACGCTTCGATGGTGGACTGCCGGATGTCAGCGTAGTGATCTACGGCGAAGACCCGCTCGACCTCCTCTTCGCTGTTCTCAAGAGCGTCGATCTTAGTATCCAGCGCTGAGACGGCGGCCAGCACTACTTCGCGCCGGAAAGTAGCAAAGGAGGGAAGGTCGAGGCCGCTGTAAACGGCCACCTCGTGGTGCTCCCAGCGAACGGCTTCCAGCGGATCAGGTGCGAGATTCATCTTTGTTCCCGAGGGTAACGCCTGAAAGGCTGATTTCGTCCGCCGCCTTGCCGAGCATCCGAGACCGCAGAGCGTTCGTAGAGATCTTGGACGGGGCTAGAAGTCTCAGTGGCCGCCCATCCAGATCGCGGTAGCAGGCATCAGAAAGGGTGCTGGAGACGGAGATGACCAGGCTCGGGGACACCGCAAGCAAACCTGCATCGAACAGGGCGTGGATGTCCTTCCGGAGCAGCAGCCCGTTGCTGAGTGCATTGGTGGACGTCCCATTATAGGGCGTGATGTGCGCGGCATCGATCACGGCCGCGTGGGCCGTGCCCGTGACCATGCACGCGGCCCCGTAATGCTCAATCAACCGTTTCCTGAAGTCAGCCTGCCCATCCCGGATGACTCGCAGCACCTGCTCGACGCGCTTGCCGTCCACCTCGACGTCTAGCGGAGCGAGTGAGGCGGGCGGTAAGCTCGGAATCAGGCGGCCGGACTCTTCCAGTATCCCCCTAAGTGCTTCGACCGCGTCGTTCTTCATCATCTCCGCCGGAGCACGAAGGACAGGATCAATCCCAGATCGGTGACGAATGTGGGCAAGTAGCCGAGCGGCGTCCTCCAGGTAGGTCAGCTTCTGCTCCCGCTCACTCCACAACTGGCGCAACGCGTCCAAAACCCATGACCACAACGCCAGCCTGAGCTCGCTGCTCGTCAGGCGAGGCGGGGCCTGTGCGCGCACCAACTTTTGCTGGGCCAAGGCCAGCTCCTCTGCGTCCGCAGCGGCGTCAGCAGGATCAATGCCTTGCGCCTCTTTATCCTCGAGAAAGTAGTGTCCGCCGAACTGACGCTTGCTGTCCCGTTCCCGCTCTTGTTCAAAACGCTGCTGGCGTCGCTTCGCTCGCCATTCGGCGATCCGTTGTTTGTCGTTGCCTTTGTCCATGCCATTCCATTCCCTTGCTGGCTAAATAGATTAGTCCACGTTCCAAGACGGTGCGGCCACGTAAGCGGTTTGATGGATCGACCGCTCCCTTCTCCACATATTCAGGAAGGGCGTGGGGAAGGGGCGGAATCTTTAGCGGTCGTCATCCATGATAGAGGCGAACTGGTAGTCCAGGTCATCGGCAGTCACCGCGTCATCGTCCTCCTCGGACTCGAACCCCACTTCCCGGTCTTCCAGCAAGAAGAGCGAGGGGGAGACGGGCTGGAACTGGAGCGTAACGGAGACCTGGCCCGACTCTTCCCTGGCGTCGGTGTATCGGCCTTCAAACGAAGCGATCAAGCGGCCGTTGTCGAAGTAAGCCGAGCCATCCAACGCATGGACAGGCCCGGTGTCTTTGGCGAAAGAGCGCGCCAGTTCTTCAGGGACCTTGATAGACATGGGGTTGTCGTTAGGGCGAATCATGTCTTGGACACGCGCTTCGTAGTCGTCCACGGTGCCCGCCATCTCGGGGGCAGACATGACCTCGGCGTGGATCAGGCGCTTGAGTGATTCGGAATCTCGATTCAGGTCTGCCAGCACAACAGCGCCGACAGCTGGGGTGGTATCCAACGCCGTATACAGGGCTCTAAGGACAGGCAGTGGCGTCACATCTGCCATCAAAGCCTGGCACCGGGCTTGGGCTCGCGCTACATCGGCGAGGACCAGCAATCCGTCAACGGGCGCACCTTCTGGGAAGTATGGACTGGCCTGCAACGCGGCCAACGTGTTGAAGCCGCAAAACGCGGCGACAAGTTCGCGGAGATGACTTTTGGAGACCGCAATGCCAGAGGCGGCAAGGGCCTTGTGTGCAACGAAAACAGGACGGGAGTAGATCGACATGGCAGCTCTCTGGTGACCGGGCCGGGTGAGTGCTTACGCCGAATCCGGTGCCAGGCGGCGGTCGATTCGGGGAACGAGCAGAGGGTCAAAACAGGAACGCGGGTTTGAGTCACTCACAACTCTGGGTCGCCACCGTGCTGTGAGCATAGCGAGGCACTGGCGCGCTGGCAACAGCGTTCAATCCCCGCTGTTGGCGGTTGCCCTGAAGCGGCCTTGCCATGGTGGGGGCTCCCCTTGCTCCACGCCTGGAGCTATCCGAGGGAGAGGCGGGGCGATGCTTTGACGTGCAGTTGATCGCCGGACTGGCCATGACCGTCGCCCGGAAGGGATGGCCAGAGGGGCCATTGATGCATGGCGCGTATGGCCGCCACTGGATCATCGAATCGACCGCGAGAAAGAGGGAAGAAATCCTTTTGCAGGACATCGGATTGCGTGTCTGGGCCGAGACGATGGCCATGAAGGCCAATCGCGCCATCCAGCAGTCTGCATCCGCTGAGACACGCGGCTCCGAAGGGTTTTTGGTGACGCACGAGGTGGGGAACTGCTGAAGCCGTTCCTGGGCGAGCGGTTTAAGAACGGCAATATCCACGTCATCTTCCACAAGCACGCCTTGCACTCGGTTGACCGGCTGAACGCCCGGATCGCGGAACTGCTGCCCAGGGCTTTGCCGGGGCCCCGATAGCCCCTGGACATTGCGGCATTGCATGGTGGAGCGTGGAGGTGGGCACGGCCGGTCCCCTCAACCGCCGAGGCTTGCTTCAGTGGCCGGCGGAAGGCATGCCCTCACTGACTCTTGAGGGTGAAGCCCGTAACAGTCTCCAAGGGAGAGCGTGGGTTGAGCCGTTGAGGGTTTACAGTGGTCTCGCAAAACGGCAGGATCGGGGTTTGATCAACCCCAAGGAAAAACCGTGGCACTGACGCTCGAAGAAATCCGCAAGAAAAAGGCCGAAGCGGAGGCCTTGGTGGCCGAAATGGAAAAGGCCGAAGGCGACGCGCTGGCGGCCGAAGCAGGGGCCAGCTTTGCAGGGGTCTACGAGACTTTGCAGCAGTTCGGGCACCATTACACCACGAAGCAGAAGAACGATCTGAAGGCGCTGCTTGAGCCACGCAAGTCAGCTTCCGCAAGCGCCATCAGTCGCGCCCCGAAGTTCCAGATCCCGGATGGGACCACGTGGGCTGGCACTGGACGTCAGCCGAAGGCATTCCTTGCATGGGCCGAAACTGCTGAAGGTAAGGCGTGGAAAAAGAAACACCCGGACCAGGAATGGCCGGCGCACCCGTTCAAGGCCTGATTGCCATTGAGCGTTGCAGACAGAGCCCCGGGAAATCGGGGCTTTTTTTGTGGGCGTTGAACCAGGGCGAAGCGGGGGATGGGGCGGGAGCCCCGGCCCTGGGCCGTTCCTCCCCGGAGGGGGCTTTTCAGGCGCGGCCCCGGGCCGCGTTCTTTTAAAGTGCGTTGGAAAAAGGGCGGGTGGGGCCTCGGCTTCCACCGGGCCCGGTGCTGGGCGGGAAATGTGCTGCGGTTCAAGTTTTCCGGCGATCTGCGGCCCTTATGGCGGTTTTGATATTTAGTCGATAAAACGTAGGGTGAAAGTATTGCGATTTTTTTGAGGGGGCTTAGTTTGAGTGGGTAGTGAGGGAATGCCCCCTCTTCAAAGGTTTTCTAATGATTGCTTGCGCTATTGGCCGGTCAGGCTTTGTTGCCCTTGGTTATCGGGGGGTCTTCTAATGGCCCACCACCACGCCAGGCCCCTCCAACTCAAGTCGGGCGAATGGGGCGCCCGGGTGCCCGCCCCGAATGTTCGGAACGGCGACAGGCTCACTGTGGTTGCCCGGAGCGGCAGCTCCTGGGAAGCCGTGGTGGTCGGCGTGGTTTGGCAAGGCCCGGAGGTCGCGATTTGCCAAACCGCCCGGGGGCTCATGCAGTGCGGGTGCTGCGGGGAAGTGGGGCAGAAAGGGGCCTACCCCTTCTCAACGTATCCGGCAGAAATGCAGCGTTGCGACGATTGCGGGGGGGCTGCATGAAACCCCCAGCAACGCGTCGCCGCCGCTATTTCGCCTATCAACGCCGCTCTGGGTCCACGTGCTACTTCGACAAGGACATGCACGCCCACCTCCAGCGGTATCCCCACACCATCGGCCATTACCAGCTCACGCGTTTCCTGGGCACTTCCGCGTTGCTGACCGCTGAAGAAGCGGCCGCCCAAGGATGGATGGCCAAGCCGCACGGGAGCCCTGCATGACCAAACGCTACATTCTCCGCCCCCCAGAACGCTTGGTCGAAACCATCCACGAGACGTGGATTGACGCGCCCAGCAAAGCCGCGTTTCAAGCCCTGGCCGCCGCGCAAGGCCTGAGCATGCGCGCTGCACTGGCTCAACTCATCGAGCAACACGCCCAGATTCGAGAACCGTTTTCCCCTCGATGCCCGACGCCGTGGGCCGGAGAGGCAAAGGGGCGAGAGCGCTATAAAACCGCGCTTCCCAGTGTGCAGGTGGCTCCCGATGTCGCTATGGCCTTGCTCATCGACGCCAACCGAATCGGCATTTGTCAGACGGAAGCCGTTCGCCAGTTGGTTTGGCGATGCATCCACGCCAGCGCTTGACGAATCGGACTCCCTTTTGGGGGGGGGCCAAGGACAGCCACGGGGAGGCTGGGGCGGGAGCCCCGGCCCAGGGTCTTTCCTCGCCAGAGGGAGCTTTTCAGGCGCGGCTTTGCCGCGTTCTTTTGAGCTCTTGAAGAGAAAAAGCCGTCAAAAGCAGCTCAAAGCAAAGGCAAAAAACGGCGTGGAGAAGCGGCGGGAGGGGCCTCGGCTTCTGCCGGACCCGGTGCTTGGCTGGAAATGTGAGTTATTTCAGGGTTTTTGTATTTTCTGCGGTTTTACGTCAGTTTTTCGTTTTAGTCAGGAAAATGTAGGGTAAATCTATTGCGAAAAGTTTGTTTTCTTTTACCTTGAGATCAGAGAGGAGCGCTGATGCTCTTTAAAAAAGGAAGCCCCATGTTGACGTTCTTTGCTTTTTGCCTCTTGGCTGGATTAGTCGCCGGACTGGCCATTGCTGACCGACTGGATGCGCTCTGATGAATACCCGCAGCCAAACCCAAGCGCCCGCCCGGTCCTCCATCGCCACCACCTCAGCGCTCCTGCGATCCCTGTTCGACGCCATGTCAGGGATGGGAGCGGCCAAGCTGGGATGGGAGATGGTGACCGACCCCAAGGCCAAGCTGTCGGACATTGCCCTCGGCGTGCCGCTCTGCTTGGCTCCCGCAGTGATTGCGGCCACCTGGGCGCTTTGCCTGTTTGGCATTGCCCAGCATCACCAGCTTTTTTGAAACTCGAATCCCTGACAACAACGGAGGACCCCGCTCGTGCGAAACCTTTTCAACAAACTGCTCAACATCGCCCTTTTCGGCATGGTTCTGTTCGCCCTGGACCAAGTTCCGGAGCGCTTGGGACGCATGTCCAAAACCGCCCAGAACCTGGTTCAGCAGGTGGGCTACTCGGGCCCCATGCAGGGCATCCCTTCTGGCGTGCCAGACGGTTATGAGTTTTGATGAGCCCTCGTTGGCCACCTTCTGAACTCGTGCGCCTCGCCTGGGCTGCGCGCCGGGATCTTCTTGCCAGGCAGCACCTGCTTCAGGCGTTTCAAGATGGGGCCGATTTCCATTCCCCTCTGTCCAGCAGCGATCTGAACAATGACCTGTTCGCCGTCGCCGGGGATTGCGTCGCAGGCGTGGTGGTTCGGGAGCTGACGGGCGTCAAGGACGCCGAAGAGTGGTTGCACGCGTTTCTTCGCGCGCACGACTTGCATCAAGCGCTGGCACCCGCAGTGGGAATCGCTGCCAAACGGCGCTTCTGATGGCAGCGATCCTCTGAGTAGCGGGGGCGGTGAATGGACCTGATCTACGAGTTGGGTTTGGCCGCCGCTTCCGCTCGTCCGTTAAAGTCCTTGATCCAGTCCAGCATCGTCTGCACGTCCGCCAGAAGCTCGTCCGGCGCTGGAAGCCACGTCGGCGTCTCCATGGACTGGGAGTGCTCGAATGCTGAGTATTTGGTCATCATGCTATTGATCAACGCGCAATCATCTGCCGTGATGGCATGCAAACGCTGAAGCACGTTTAGCGTTCTGACTTCTCGCCTGAAGCGATTGATGACGCCTGAGCAAAGGTCATCCTCAACGGATCGCTCCACCAGGATGCGGAAGTTGCTGCAAGACGCTTTGAGAAGGATTGCTCGGACGTCGGGGTCTTGCTTCTTGATTCCGACGATGCTGCTCTTGATATGTTCAAACCCTGTCTTGGGCTTGAGTGAGAAGGCGTCAATCGTTGTCGGCATGCCGGTGCTCGCGCCGTCGCGGCCGATGGCTACTGTGGTGACCTCTACCGGGGGGAGTGCCAGGTCAGCGCGCTGCTTTGCCGCGTTCCTCAGCAGGACCATCAGGGACAGCCGGTGGGTGAACACGATCACCTGCCGTTGCTCTGCCAAGCTAACCAAACGCCTAGCAACAGCTTCCTCATAGAGTTGGTCCAAGGATGAAATCGGGTCGTCGAAGATGACCGGGATGCCGCGATCGGCTCCCGTGGCATCGGCGAGGAACGCGGCCAACGCCACGATGCGCTGTTCCCCCTCGCTGAGCACCTCCCTGTTCTTCACCGACAACGCGGCGTCCTTCAACTCAATGAAAAAGCTGTAGACGCCTTTTCCCGAAGACTTGTGGTTCATGCGCACCGGGAGGCTGCCACCGCCCAAGCCGTCAAGCTCCGCGTTGAAGCGATCGCAATACCCTTGGGCTAGTTCCAGTTTCCCGATCTCGTTGCTTTTGGTCGTCAGTTGGGTCGTTTTCGTCAGAGGAAGGGCTTTCGCCACGACCGCCAGCTTCTTGAGTCGCTCTACCTCTGCCTTTATCGGCTCAACCTGACCAGACAACCATTCCTGCGCCTTGAGCTCCCGCAATCTGGCTTCCTGCTGGGCGCGGCCGACAGGGTCCGACAAGATGGCCAATGCTTCGCGTTGAGCTGTGATGGTGGCAGTGGAAGAGGCGAGCGCGCCGGTCCAGGGGGCCCAGTCCATTTCAGGAACCGCCGACAAGTCGCTTGCATTGCCCATCGCTTTGACTCTGGCGTTGATGTTCTGCGCCAACGCTGCGGCTTGCTCGCTGTCGAGGCCGACGGCCGCGCACTGCGCTAGCCAAGCGGGGTTTGATGCGTCGATCATCGCGGGCAGCGCCAAGGCTGCGAGGGCAGCCTCTGCCGCTTTGGCTTCGGTCTGAAGTGTCGCACTGAGATACTGATCAAAACTCTTGAGTCGATCCTTTCCGTCAGCGTCCAAGGGTTGTTGGCAGAGCACGCAACGCGCCCCGTCGTCCACGTGTGGATAGGCGTGCTGAGGGTAAGCGTGCCCCATTGAGTAAGCTTTGGCGGCCTCCCAGAGCTTCTCCCAGACTGCATCTCCAACGCCCTTCAACGGCATGCCTTCAATGAATGCAGTGGCGTATGCAGTCGCGGCTTGCCTCTTGTCCGCAGCGGTTCTACGGGCCGTGATCAGGCCAAGCGCTTTCTCGTCGCTCAAGGCTTCTGCAAGCTCACCCATGTTCTCGGCAAACTTGGACAGTCGATCCAGATCCGCAACGGCTTTTGCGTGGGCAACGGCAGGGTTGGCTTGGGCAAGCGCCGTCTCCAAGGCCAATCGCTCTTTGAGCAATGGGTCAGAAAAGGCGCAGGCCTTGTCGATTGCCTCATGATCGAGCGTTGGCTTCAGCGATTGGAGAAAGCCGCTCGCGGTCGACTGGCCGTGCTCGATCGGGATTGGGGGGAGATGGGTCTGGAGCTGGGCCGCTCGGGCTTCCAGACGTTCTCCAACCTTGTCAGCGATGGAGATTAACGCGCTGACGAAACGCATCGAACGGGGGAGGTAGGTGGCCTCGCTTGGGGTGTCGCCAAGCTCCATGGCGGTTGCGGAGTCGAACACTGGCACCGCATTGAGCTTGGGGTGGGGGCCTGACGCTGCGGTCCAAGCAAGGGTGCTGGCGGCAGATGATCCGTCGAGTGCACTGAACGTGGTGATGGCGACTTGAGCAGAAGCGGCTTGCGCCGCGCCGTCGAACACGTTGCGGTGGATGACCCCTTTGGCGCGAGCGCCACAGATGTGCTTCATCAGGCGCGCGTAGCCGGACTTTCCCGAACCGTTGCTGCCATAGACAACGGTCATGCCCTTTTTCGAAAGCCCCAGCACTGCGTCCGGTCCGATGGCGTTCACCCCGCGGATCTCGGACACGGAATCAATGCTCAATGCCCCAGCGGTGGGGGTTCCCAAAATAACGCCAGGTGCTAGTGCGGGATGCTTGGCTGGAAGGGTGTTGGCCGCCTCTTGCAGGCAGTGGTCGGTCAGGGCGTCGATTTCCTGAGCGTTCGGGGCGCGCCGGTCTCGCACCAAGCCATCGGCGGCCATGCGCAGCCAGCTTGGGCGGCCATTCAACCACTCTTCCAGCGTCGTGGGCGCAGCGGCCCCATTCTTGTTCGCCATCGGTCACTTCCCCTGTGAATGGCCAGAGCCAGGAAGGCTCCGTCCCCCTTCCTCAATATTGACGCGGGTCACATTTGGAGGCAAGTCGGTGTTGGTGCTAGGTGCGAGGGAGGAGGGGCTCAAGGATCGGCAAGGCTGGCCGATAACGGGGATTCGAGGCCGAATCAAGGACGTTGGGCAATGTCGACAGATGCACCGAGTTCCACCGTAAAAATGATGCCTCCCCTTCTCCGATGGGGGCTTTGTATTCTGGGTGTGGCGATGGTTGCGGGTGCCGCAGGCCTTTTCTATCATCCCGCCAAGCAAAGCTCGGTTGAGCTTGACGGAAGCTTGAAGCCGTTGAAGGTTGAGGTGCGTGAGATCGAGCCCTCGACGTTGAGTGCCGCGCTGTTGGGTGGCGGTGTGATATTGATCCTATTTGGAGCAAACGGGCTTCCTTTGCTGCGCTTTTCTGCCGCTGGCATTGTTGCAGAGACGCATCCGGTTGCAGAGATTGCCCAAAAGGTTCTTAAGGAAAACCCCGAACTCTTGCAAAACTCCGAACCGGTGAGATCCGGAGCTGAGTCACGCTCAACCCCAGACGAGGAGGGCGACGGGGAGGAAGAGCCGTCAGAAAGCCAGAGCGCGGCAGCAACCATTGAGCAAAACGGTATTAAGGTGAAGGTCTATGACCTTCGCAGTGTCCCATCTCGACTACTGGCCGATTCGATCTCAAAGTGGCCCGGCGGAAATCCGCCTGCAACTATTGATCAGTTTGAGTTTGCGTCCAAGCCGGAGGGCCGAGGCAACAAGTCTTGGACGGTGAAGTTTGGCGGGTTCGACCCACTTGTGGTGACCTACGGCGGAAACGGGAAGACGCGCGAAGCCACGGTTCGCTTTGCTACCAAGTGAGGGCGGAAGCTACTTCCTAAGCGACTCTGGGGGTGCCTTTTTTCCGGCGGTTGGTGATGGGGTGGAACATCTGCAGCTTTAAGGAAAGCTCGATACTAGGCGACAGCGCGCGTTACTCGGCCGCGGCTGTGGACTTGCCTTCAAGCAGTTTGGCGAATGCTTCGCGCTCTTGAGTCGGCAGCTTGACGAGCGCGTTCAACATATCCGCCAGGCGGGACTGCTGGGACACGCTCTCCATGCTCAGGGCGAGAATGGCTTCGGACATGCTTGGCGTCGTTGCGACCAAGTAAGCCGGTGGCACTTCCAGTGCTTCGGCCAGCTTGAAAAGGGCTTCCAGGCTGATCGACATCGATCCCGACTCGTAGCGGGAGATGCGCGCGGATGCAGTGTCTTTGTCCAACCCCATACGCACTCCAACCTCCCGTTGGCTCAATCCCCTCAGCTCGCGGGCTTGGCGCAGGCGCGCCGCCACGATCGCCCGGGGAGCGGACGGGGCTGCTGTCATGGGCTGAACGGATGCAGTGCAGGCATGCGGACAGGATGACGGATGACCTACGCCCCGGGTAGACTCTACGTGACACGTAAGTTGCAGGCAACCACGGCAAGGGGCAGGGCATGAAGCGTTGGACAGGGGGCATTTTCGCGGTTGCGTTGATGGTGTCGGCCGGGGCTCAAGCCCAAGAGGCAAAAGGACTGCTGCGGCAGATCGGGCAGGCGATCTCGGGGACGCCAAGGACAGTCAGTGAACGGGCAAGGAGCCCCTATTTGGAACCAGCGGGGACTTACTGGGACGACGGCGACCCTCCGGTGCTCGACGGCTACACCCGTATCCGTTGGGGCTTGGCGGCCACCGCGTCGGGTGGCTCCAAGATGTGCGAGGAAGACCTCTTCGCCGAGGCCAAGGCTGGCAAGGCCATGACGCCCGCCACGCGAACCCACTGCATTGGCTCGTGGGGGCACCAGTTCAAACGCGTAGGGCTGCAGGGCGACCCGGCGTCTGCGTTTGAAGCCAAGGCGCGGCAGATCGCCTCCACCGACGCGTTCTACCTGCGGCCCTACATCGACGTGGAGATCGACCCCAGCACCAACATTCTCCACGCCTACGTGCTGGTCATGAACCACGACTGGTATCCCCGTTCGCCTGACTTTCTTCCGACGGCTGTTATCGGCGCTTCGCCGTTGGGCAAGGGGAGTGCGGTGGTCGGGGTCGAGCATGGCGGGCGCTACCACGCCGCGCTGCGATTGAGGCCGGAAGACGCGGCCGAGCTGCGACGGGTGGGGCGCGACGCCACGGGAGATCGAATCTTTTTCAAGGTCGTGGAGGGCAGGTTGAAGCCCAACGGCCTGCCCGACATCGTTCTCCAAATCGACCGGCTGGAGATCGGCTACAAGACCCAGATCATCGGCATCACTCCTTCCAAAGACAAGGACGCATGACATGAAGCACGCAATGATCGTGGCCGCAGCAGCGGCACTTTTGACCCTGACGGCCTGCTCTGGCGACAAGGGCCCCACGAAGGAGGACGGGGTGAAGGTCGTGGAAGGCTTTTTCACCGAGCAGGGGAGGCAGGCAACCCTCCAGCGCTCTTGGCGGTTCGAAGTGACCGACGCGGGCGGCTTGGATCTCGACTGCGAGAAGAAGCCCAATGGGGATCAAGAATGCATGGTGGGCGGGTCGGTAAAAGCGCAGGGGTCCATCGGTGGCCAGCCCACCAAGCCCGAGCCAAGCACCCTCAAGCCGAAGCTGCGTGCACTGTTCCGCCCGCAGGGCGAGGGCTGGCAAGTGGTCGAAGTGACCGACGAAGGGACGTCTGCGGGCTAAACGGGCCGCAGTCCGCCGCTTGACTGCACGCCGGTCCCGATCAAGCGTGCAGCCATCCAACAGGGGAGGACCATATGAACCGCTATCCGCCGCAGCAAGTTGTGTATGCGCCGCCGGGCCCATCCGCGCTGATCCTCCCTAGCGTCATCTTGGGCCCGTTGGGCCTGGTTGGGCTGGCGGCCGGCCTGGAGGTGATGAAGCGCGACTTCTTCATCGGCGTGGTCTGTTGTGTGCCCGGTGCGCTCGTCTTCGCGTTTTTGGCATTTTGCCTGGCGCTCCATCTCCGGGCTCAGCGGCTCTGGGACTGGCACGTCCGAACGGGGCGGATGCCGTATTTTCGGAAGCACGGCTTCCTGAAAGGGGCGCTGCTCGGGGGCGGATTGGGCGTGGTGACGGTGGTGGCGGCCGCCGTTCTGGGGTTCAAGTATGCGGAGCATCCCCAGCTTGGGGAGATCGCTACCGCAGCGTTTTACTTGGCTTGGCTCTGGGGCGTGCTGTTGATCGGCGTGCTGGCCGTAGTGTTCGGGTGGGTCAAGCGGGCGTGGGATAGAACGGCCCTGCCGGACGCCCGATGAGCCAGCGCATGGACTGACATCTTAGGCGGGATGAGAGGTGAGCACCGAACCGTGTCCTTCGTGTGTCATTCCCAGTGTGACTTGATAGGACCGACCACGCACGTTCGTTTGGAACTCAAGCCAGTCGCCATAGGGCTTTGCCACTCGCGCAATGATCGTGCATTTGCGTTCATGAACGTAGCTGACCACTGCGCTGTAGGAAATCTCGTCGTAGGCGGTTCCGATTACGCTTGGCTCTTTGCCAAGAGTCTCGATTGCCCATTCGATCATTTGGGTAGTGCGGGCATCGTTGCGCCTCGGAGCGTTGATGGGGAGTCGGCGTTCGATTGGCGTGTGGAGGCTGCGATACTGTTCTTCTGTCAGATCAATGCTTGCGAACTTAGCTTTGTTTGCTGCGTCCAAGCGATCCCACATCTGGCAGACGAAATCGATGCTGCCGGACTGCTGCTCCACGAAAGAGGCGCCGTTCTTCTCCATCTCTGCTGCGAAGCCCAACAGGATTTCTAGAGACTGCCGAGTGTTGAGCATCACGCCCAAGTAAGCCTCCGGAACTCCTCTTCGCTGAGCCATCATCAGCAGCGCGCTGACAAACTCATCTCGCCGATCCTCGTTTTTAACCCAAGAGGGAAGGTTCTTCGGGCCCTCGCTGTCAATCGCTTTAAAGGCGATGTTCTTGTTGGCCTCCTGCATCCTTACTTTAGCTTTAAGGATGGCTTTCCCTACAAATACTGCACCGTAGACCAGTAGAGATAGGCCGCTGGTAGGGATCGCAAGGGCTAGCGCAATCAAGAAAAGGATTGTCATGTGCGTCCGAGGATGTGGAAAAAGATGTCGGTTGGGCGGAGTATACGTTCCAACTTTATCGGACGGCAGATATGTCGTGGCAACTTCATCTAAAAGTATCAAGGGTGCTCGAAAGTCAAGGGCCAAGCCGGATCAAGAGCTGGAGGATGTGGTTGCCCAAGCCAAGGCGATCACCGAGTCATGGGCAGAGCGCCACGACCTGTGGGGTGATTCTGGGCACAAGGATCCACTTGATCACTACGACACTGAGCCGGGTGAGGGTTCTTCCATTTTGACCCTCTGGTCCGAAGGTATGGTGGGGCGCTGCTTGAATGAAGGGATGGACGAGGCCGAGGAGCTCTACGCGGCATTGGAGTCCATCGGTGTATTCATTGAGCTAGATGACCACGTCACCGCCGGCTACTACCTCATTGACCAGGAGTCCGACCTTCAGAAGAGGTTCGACGAATGGGCTCGCTGGAGGTGGACCTGTCGGCTGATCGAGGCCGATACGGCGGATGTTTCCGGCGATATCTACGAATATTTTTCGAAGCGCCCAGATGACCTGTATCGGCTGAGTCCCCGTGCGTTCGAAGAGCTGATCAGCAGCGTGTTCACGGCCAGAGGCTGGCGGACTCAGATCGGACCGGGCAGCGCCGATGAAGGCGTGGATGTCCGAATGTGGATTCAATCCCCTTTGGGTGATGCCCTCACGCTGGTGCAAGCGAAGCGTTACGCCAAGCATCGTCCTATAGATCTTGATGCAGTGGCAGCCCTTGAGGCGCATAGCCTGCGGGAGAAGGCGGGCGGGTTGTTTGTTACTACGTCTCGCTACAGAAACGTCGCCAAGCGCTTTGCTAGCCGAAATAAGGACCTGATCCTCGCCGACTCATCGGACGTTGCATCTTGGTGCGAGGAGGCAAGCCAAGAGGCCATGAAGGCGAAGGCCAGGGCGCTAGCAATGACTTCGCTCGGCCCGCTGCTCGACGAGATTCGTTCCCGAGGCACGCATCCTGCGCTGGTCTTTTCCTGGAAGAGCTTCAGCTACCCGTGCTTCTGCATCGTTCTTCGAGAAACGCCGACAGGTGCTCTCCTTTTACCAATCCCTTCTCAAGCAACTCCGCCGGATGGCCTGGTTGGATATGTTCTCCCGGTGCTTGATGGGAGCTTGGTCGACCAGACACCGGGAAACGGCGTGTTCAGAGCGATTCGGCGCGAAAGCGAAGGCCGGGTCAGCTATTGGGGGAGTGGCGAGCTGTATGGTCGGTGGGATGGCAAGCCGTTGAGGTTTGATCTCTGCGACTGACCTATGGGCGGGGACGATGGTCCCCGGCACATCAGCTAGGCCCTCTGCATGTCAGCGTCAGCACCTGGTAGTCCACCCGCACTGGGTTGTAGAACTGCCGATACCAGTTGAACACGACGGTCTGGCCGACGTTGTGCTCGTTGCACGCAGGCAGCCCTTGCTGGGTGCCAAACCCGCCGTTGGGCGTGCATCCGGGCTGGCCCGTGCAGGTGATGTAGGGCGTCGAAGCCACCACCGACGACTCGGGCCACTCCCAGCGATAGGGATTGTTGCTCTTGCCCACTAGCTCCGATGCGCACGCTTGTCGGCACACGGCCAAGGACGTGCCGCCGCTGGTCCAGTTGTAGTCGCAGTAGTGCATGCCCATGTTGGAGACGCACTCAAAATCGTAGGAGTAGGCATAACGGATGTTCCCCGCGTCCGAAAGCGCGTTGCATTGCTCTTCGTAGAAGGCCGACTCGCTCACATTGGCGGGCCAGTTGCCGGGCATCGGTGCAGGCGTCTCCACCCGGTGGATGGGCACGTTGGCGATGGCCCAGTCCAGCTTTGCTTTCTCCGCTGGCGTCAGGCGCACCACCGCGTCGGGATACCAGTAGGAGATGCCACTCGAACCGGAGGGCGGCGGCACGTCCTGCCCATCGGCCGAGTGCCACGCCACGACCTGCAAGCTTCCATCGCTGCAGCGAGCGGCCGTGGGCTTGCATGTGTTGACCTCGTTGCGACGAGCCCCGGTATCCACCCAGTGGGACCAGCCGCCGTAAGTGGGGCCGGGCAGGGTCGTGGTGCCAAACGGGCAATGGGTAAACACGTCCCTCGACCGCACCTGCTGCCGTTCCCAGGTGTGCGTGCCGGTTTGACCCGACGGGCAGGCTTGCGACGTGGGGAGCCATTGATCGCGTTCCTCACGGGTGGTCCCCGGGCAGGCCTGGCAATCCCTCGTCGTCACGGCCGCCACCGTCTGGGCTTGAACCCACGCCTCGGGATGCTCCCACGCGGCGTCTGAGTTTGGATCCACGTCGCCGGGAGCGCAGACCTGGCGCGTGCGCACCGTCTCTGTGCCCCACGTGCCCGCCGGACAGCTCGCCCGGGCCGCCGAGCTTTCCGATTGCCGACACGGCACCAAGGCCGGCGGAGCTGGGCTGGGGACTGGCGTTGGGAGCGGCTGAGGCACCGGTGCGCTGGGCGCGGCCGGAAGCGGTGGAACTGCAGGGGAAGGCGCAACGCCAGGGCCCGGCGGCACGCTCCCAGCAACGCCTGGCACCGCATTGCTGACGCTGGGCGCGCTAGAAACGGGTCCAGCCGGGGGTGGCGTTGAGGGGCCATGGACGGCGGGCGCGGATGGCAGGGGAAGCGTGGGCACCACGGCGACCGACGAGCCGGCCACCATGCCCGAGTAATAGACGATCTCGACCACGGCCCCATCGGCCCCGCACGCCAATCCCAGCCCGGGGACGTCCAGGGTTCCGCCGTTGCCCAACAAAACACTGGTGTTGCCCACGATCACGTCCCGCACGTTCGCGTCGCCCGCGATGGTGGAGACGAACGACACGCAGGCCCGCGCAGGAAGCCCGGACAGCCCCACGGTGAAGGCATCCCCCGCCAAGCGCACCGTGGCCGGGGACACGGTCACGGCTCCGCCCCAGGCGTTGCTCATGGTCGCTGCGATGCCTTGGCGGAAGTCGGTGGGGGCCAGCCCATCTTCAAGCACGTTCAACGTGCTGACGCCGCGGAACGAGCCGACGACGCCATGGGACCGATCAACGCGGCTGGCCAGGTCCCGAACGTTCTCGACGTCCGACGCAACCTTCACCCGGGTGGTAACGCGGGGGTAGACCCAGAACGCGGCGGCCCCCATTGCGGTGGCAATCCCCAATGCGAGCAGCAACTCGACCAGGCCAAAGCCGGGGGCGGGCAAACAACGGCGAGGGCGGGCATACGGTGTCATGCATTTCAGCATGCGACACAACCGCGTTTTGACAAGCCCTGACGGCAGTTCTTGATTTTAGTCAAAAATCTTTCAAATCAATGGGTTGACAAAGGTTGGCGATGTGGTTGGATCGTGGTAGAAGCGGTTTAATGGGTAAACCGACCTACCCACAAAAAGAGAGTGAAGACATGAAGATTCATCCCGTCGAGCCTGCTGCCAGCACCGACCTGGCGCATTTCCAACTCCACACCGCCGCGCGGTTCCTGGACCGCACCAATGGCCTCAATCAGCTGGCCGACAAGCACCGCAGGATCCAGCGCTTGGCCACCCGCGCCCGCCATGAGCGGCGTTGGAAGAAGGAAGAGGAGCGCTTCGCATGAGCCTTTTGAACATGGCCCTGCTGTTTGTCGGTCTCCTGGGCACCACGGTGTTCTACCAGGACCTGGTCGCCAACCCCATCGCCGCTGGGCGCGCCCTGGTGCGCTTCTATCAACTGCCGGCGGAGCATCGCCAAGGAAGCGTTCTGCAACAGGTTTCCAAGGCGTGGTGGAGCATCGTGCTGGTGCCGTTCTACGTGCTGGTGGCCCTGGTGCTCATCGGGGTTTTGGGAGGTGGGCAATGAGTGCCGGGACTGAAAGCCTCATCAGGGCCATCCAAACCAACGACCCGCTGGCGTTTTATGGGTGGCTGCGCACACTCAAGGGGACGCCCGACCTGGACGCTGGCGTGGCCGGCGATCCTGGTATCACCGCGTTGGCCGTCGCCTCCCTCATGTATTCCAAGGCCATCCAGTCGGACCCGGTCCTGGCGACGCGTTATGCGGCAATGATTGAGGCGCTTATGGACGCCGGGGCCAATCCGCTGGTTCAGATCGGGGAGCGGTTCGTGGTGCGACGGGGCACACTGGGAAGCTGGAGCGGCGCCAGGTGTCAGCCGGCCGAAGCCTGGCGGAGGCCTGCGGGGGCGTTCTGTGCCCGGCAATGCAGGCATGGTTCGCACGCCATACCGCGGATTTGATGAACACCCACCTTCACCGCTACCACCCAGCGTTCATCAAGACTCAGCAACCGGTCGCTGAAGAGGTTTGAAGCGCGTGCCGGCGGCTACTCGCCGCCGAAAGGCGTCGTGGGAGAAGGGGCGGGGAGGGCCACGGCTCCCGCCGCGGCCTGGGTCGCTGAATCCCGGACGTCTGCACGGCGAAAACCCTCTGGATGCAGAGGCCCTTGCGGGATTAGGTTTGCAGCCTAGTGTGTTGCATGACCTACCCATAAAAGGATCTCTATCATGCGTCTCGTCGTCTGTTGTTTCAAAGGGGGCGTTGGAAAAACGACGCTTTCGCTCAATCTTGCTGCGCTCTTCGCCTCCCGACACCGAGTTTTGGTGAACGACCGAGATCCGCACTGCTGTTCTGTTGCCTGGGCCGCGCTTTCCGACGAAACCCCATTCACCGTGGGCCGTTCGGCCTCCCCCGGGTTCGACTTGGAAATCCAAGACCTGCCGCCCAGCGCCCCAGTGAAAGATCAGCTTCCGGATGGCGACCTCTACATCGTTCCCACTCTGCTCGACGGCGGGAGTTACGTCGTCTACCTGCATACCATCGAGACCCTCCGGAAGCAGGGCAAGGCCTTCCTGCCGGTGGCCAACCGGGTCAACATCAAGCGGGCTGAACACCGCCGGCGGCTGGAAGACCCGGAGCTGGCCGGGGCCATCGTCATCCCCGAGCGCGCTGCGCTGGGAAGCTTCTATGAGCTGGGGGAGACCGTCTTTTCCATGCGCGGCGCGGGCGTGGCTAAAGCCCGAGAAGATATATTGCGGGTAGGTCAGGCTATCCAAAAAAGATTGGCCAACCCGGGCCGGGGGAATGCATGATGGACATCCCAATGCTGCCCCTGCCGGACCTCATGGCTGCCAAGAAGACCCCCGCCAAGAACGCCGTTGCCAAAGCCCGCAAAGACCTGTCCAAGGCCGCGAAAGTGGTCCACGCCAAGCCGCAACGCACGTATGCGCCGCTCATTGATCTGGACCAGTTTTCCGAAGAGCAGCTGGCAGAGCTGATGGTGGCTGCAGGGGACGCGCCTGGGCGGAAGACCTACTTCGACTACAGCGAAGAGCAGCCGTTTACTCGGTCGGGGAAGAAGGTGTATCTCGAAGTGGGCCGCGGTAGCCAGATGTTCGATTACCGGGACGTCAACGGCGTCAGGACCGAGCGAACGATGGTGACCGTGCCGCCCAAGCTCCGCGATCAGCTCCAGGATTTGACGGGAGAAGAGAGCCCGGTGATCACCACTGCGATCATCGCCTTGGCGTCCTGGGCCTGCCAGGAACTAAAAAGGAGCAAGCGGCGCTTGGTGGTGGCGACGGCGACCGACGACCTGGATCCGGTGCGGAAACAGGTCCGGAAGGCGATTGTGGGGCGGGCGAGGAAACAACGGTAGCCCTGGGTTGGTAGTGAACGACAGGCGGCCATCGGCCGCCTTTTTTATGGCTGGCGGCGGGTGGAAAGAGCAACGGCAAAAGCGGCATGGGGAAAAGGCGGGTGGGGCCTCGGCTTCCGCCGAGCCCGGTGCTTGGCTGGAAGTGTGAGGCGTTTCAGGGTTTTCGTGTCTTTTGCGGTTGCCCGTCACTTCTGCACTTTAGTCAAATAAATGTGTTGTTTTCGGGTTTACATTTTTACGCTCTGTCGTAGCCTGGATTTGTAGGGAGGCAATACCGCTGACCTGAAAACCAAACAAGGATTCATCATGAAAACCCCTCGCCGCCAAACCCTCGAAAACCGCGCCGCCCGTTTGGGACTGCGACTCTCCGAAGCTGGGCTCCACGTCAAAATGGAAGCCGCCAACAACTGCGAAGCCATGCCGCGGTGGGAGCTTTCGGACGGGAAATACCAAGACAGTCTTTGCGGGTATGCCACCCTGGCCGAGGTTTCCGAGGCGTTGGATCACAAGGAAATCATGGCAGAGCTATGAGCAGGTCCTACGCCATCCCTGGGGTGGTAGTGAAAGACAGGCGGCCATCGGCCGCCTTTTTTATGGCTGGCGGCGGGTGGAAAGAGCAACGGCAAAAGCGGCATGGGGAAAAGCGTTGTGGAGGAAAGGCGGGTGGGGCCTCGGCTTCCGCCGGGCCCAGTGCTGGGCTGGGAATGTGAGGTGTTTCAGGGTTTTTGTTTCTTTTGCGGTTGCCCGTCAGTTCTATACTTTAGTCAAATAAATGTGTTGTTTTAGGGTTTACATTTTTGGGGTCTATCGTAACCTGGATTCATAGGAAGGTAATACCGCTGACCGAAAAAGCCAAAAAGGTAATCATCATGGAACTCATCATCAATAGCCGTAAACTCAACCGCACCATCACTTTCTCTCGCCCTGGCCGTTCCTACATCTACGCTGATTTGAATGGTCAACCAGGCACCCTCGGTGAGCAGATCTGCGATAGCAATGGCTACACCCATTCCTACGAGGGCGAAGATCAAGAAGGGTTTGAGAAGGTCTGCCGCCGCTGGTATCGCTCCCACGTCCGGGATGAGCTCATCAATGGCTAAGGGATACGCCATCGCCCCCAAGCAGCCGGTTCCCCGCCGGCTGCCCACGGTTCGCATTGCCCCGGACAAGGCGGCCGCATTCCGGGCTCTCGCTCGCCAGCAGGGGCTCACGGCCAGCAGTGCATTGGCTGCCCTGGCGGCCGCCCATGCCGACATCCGCCAGCCGTTCGGGCCCCGGGTCCGTGCCCAGCATGGGCCTGATGGGATGCGCTACGGCGCGGTGCTGCCCGATCCCAAAGTTTCTGAAGAGGTGGCCAAGAGCCTGATCCAAGACGCACGAGCTGCTAGGATCTCGCTGGGCGAGGCGATGCGGCAGTTGGTTGACCGGTGCCTGGAGCAGAGCAGGTGAGGCGGGGAACAAACGGGGGAGGGGAAGCGGCGGCCTGAGGGTCGCCTTTTTTATGCCTGCAGTCTGGCGATGCTGGGAGAAAAGGGGGGGGCGCCCCTTTGGGTGGTGGCTGGGTTTTTGGGATGTGGGAGAGTTGAGCGGTGGCTGGGGCGGAAGCCCCGGCCCATGTCCTAACCTCCCCGGAGGGGGCTTTTCAGGCGCGGCCCCGGGCCGCGTTCTTTTGAGATCTAGGAGAGAGAAGGCAACGGCAAAAGTGGCTCAAAGCAAAAGCGCATTGGGGGAAGGGCGGGGGGCGGGGTTTCTGCCGGCCCCAGCGCTGGGCGGGAAATGTGAGGTGTTTCAGGGTTTTTGTGTTTTCTGCGGTTGCCCGTCAGTTCTGCACTTTAGTCAAATAAATGTGTTGCTTTCGGGTTTACATTTTTATGCTCTGTCGTAACCTGGATTTGTAGGGAGGCAATACCGCTAACCTGAAAACAAACAAGGATATTTATGAAGATTCACACTCTTGCGACCGACGGAAGCCAAGTTATCGCTATCACCCAAGCTGCTTCCAGCGGTGGGAAGTATGGGCATCCTGTTATGCTTTCTGCGATTCGTTTTGACTTGACTTCATTCGATCAAGTGATGGAAGAGTTGAATAAGAACGGCCATCGCCACGAAAAGAGCTTCGAAGTGATCGAGCGCTGGAGGGTGGACGCCAGGAATCAGGGACCTCGCTCCCGCTTCGGCCAAACCTTGGCTGCTCTGCGTGAAGAGGTCGGTGACAATCTGAAGGGCAACGTGCTCTTCGCGACAGAGGACGAAGAAGAAGATCCGGTGGAATCGTTCAAGCCAATGACTCGCGCTATTGGCCTCGATATCGCTTTGCCTGCCGCCAGCTCCGCAGCCCGCCAGCCGGTGCGCTTTTGACGGCACACTACGAAGCCAAGCCCACGAAGCTTAAGAAGAGCCCCGGTAAGCCGGGGCTTTTTGTTGGGCGGGGGCTAGGGAGGCATAGAAGCAAGAGCGGCCAGGGTGCCGCCTTTCTTTTGTCTGCTCCCCCGTCACCGCTCACCCCATACCCTCCCAGCATGCCTCCCCTCATCACACCAGACGGCCGTTACCTCATCGTCCGCGGGCGCCTCTGGCGAACCACCAACCCGGGCCTAAGCGAGCCGCAGAGGGAGCGACTGGTCCACGAGCTGATGGACGCCCGGCGTGCCGTGAAGTCAGCAAAAGCCAATCAGGATGGGGAAGCACTCGCCGCCGCCCGGCGCGCCGTGGACAGCGCGAAAACGGGCTTGGGCGAACGTGGCCCGGTGTGGTGGACCGATGGGGAGGGGGATTGGAACAGGTGCTTGGTGAAGAACACGCCCTATGCAGGGTGGTTCTTGACGATCATGCGCAAATAACAGTCTAGGAGTGTCCTTTCGAATGACATTTGCAGAAAAGGCTTAGGGATACGTGGGAAATAAGCAAGGCAGTGATGATGTTTGCGGTTGCTTCTCCAAAGGCATCTTTGAGCGCATCTGCGACCTCTCTGGCCAAGACGATGACAGGTAAGCCCAGTTTGTTGCAGATTTTTAGTCGATTGCAGACTAGGTCTCGGATCTTGTCGCCGATTTCAGAAGCCTCTTTCAGATGCTTCGAGATGACTCGGTAGGCACCGTTGCGTAGGCGGTTGAAATCTTTCCACTCCATCGTAGCAACGGAAGCGGGATCTGATACGGCGCGAGCCCAGTTTGGCTTCGCCAGCAGTGGAGCGACATCGACGTGCTCGCTCATCTCTCTGACATACATCAAAGAAAGCTCAAACTTGCTGAGGTGAATAAGTTTTTCTAACTGCATCTGCAATCCCTTGCCTTGTGGTGGTAGTTATTTGTGGCGCGTTACGCGCCCCGCGTCAAGCTCTCGTTCTCCAGGCGCGCCCAGTCCACTCCTAACTGCCTCACCTCATCCCCCCACGCCCGGTATTCGTCCAGCGGCATCGGAGCCTCCAACCCGCGCTTCACCCGCTCCAGGTATTTGCTCTTCCTAGCCATCGCTTCCCGATACATCAGCTCGGCTTCCTCCACCCGGTCAGCACGCTTGGCGGCCTGCAGCTGGGCCAGCCGGCGAACCGAATCCGGGTTCGTGGACAGCACGCGGGGGGCATGAGGCAGGGCCGGACCGCCGGTCATCGGGACGCGCTTGTGGTTGCTCACCGGGTCCATCACACGGTGGCGCCAGCACTCCCGCCAGTCGTCATCGTCCACCTGGCCATCGCCCGGCACCTCAAGCGGCACGACGATCCCATGGGCCTCAATGAGCGCCCACACGGCCCCCAGGAACGCGTCCACCGGAAGCCGCAGAAGGGTCGTCTGGCCCTCTGACAGCACCTCGCCCCCGTCCCTTAGTCGTAACGCCAGCAGGGCCTCACCAACGGCGAACGGATCCCCGTGTCGGGTGCTCCAGCCCACCAGGCACACCCGTTCCCTATCCACCTCACCCGACCAGGCATAGACCCGGAAGCGGGGCTTGTCGAAACGAGAGCCTAGGTGGGCCATCACGCGCTCACGCTTGGAGTGAGGGCTCAACGGGGTGAAGTGGTTCTCTGCATACAGCAACGCAGAGCGCCGACGCTCCAGCAGCAAGGCCACCCGGTCAGGGTCCGCCGACGCTTGCCAGTCCGACCAGCTCACGACATCGCGCAGGCCCTTGGCAGCAGCGCAGGGACGGCAGGCAGGCACCCAGTTTTCCACCACGCCAGCGGGGCCGCCCAGTTGAGCGGGCACCAGTGGCGTAGCCGTCCAGGACTTGGGAGAGGCCAGGTCCAGCGGAGTGGAGCAGAAGGCGCAGGCGTTGCCGAACTCGGCCAAAACAGCTTTGCGTTGCCAGCCGTTGGCCTTGCCTTCCAGCGGGGCATCGGCTCGGGCAATGGCATCCAAGAAGGGGGTCAGCTCAAGCACGGAACACCCCCCAGTCGTTCAACGCAGGCCCAGCAACCGGATCGCGGAACGGGGGCAGTGGGGCGTTGCAGGAGCCTGAAAAAGATTTGACTAAAACGCTATGCCGAGCCTGTCGAACCTCCCCAGCTACCGCCGATCCAAAACCCATAACCTGCTTGCCCGATCTATTCCCAGCCCAGCACTGGACCCCCAGCCGCTGATCGAAGGCCGGGGGACAGCGAACGAGAGCAAGGTCAGACCGCTTGACTAAAACGGATGGGGTCAGTGTTTCCAGGGTATGCGAACCGAGCGCGAGAACCCCCGCACTCGGCCATCCAAACCCCCAAGCAGAGTTGACTAAAACGGATGGAGACAGGGCTTTCCGAATACCCCGGCAGCGTGACTGAACCCAGCCACTCACGGGATCCCATGCTGGCCTCCGCTTGACTAAAACGAACTGGGGCAGGGTGCGGAAGTGGGGAAAACGGAGGTCCCGGATTTTTGAGGCAGGGGGGGCGGAGTCGGTGGGGACGTGGGGAGCTGGCTGGGTGGGGAGGGAGGCTGCGGGGGCTGGCAAAAACTTTTTTGAGCGGCTGGGCGTGGCGGGGGCGAGGGGCATAGGGGTCTCCGGGTTCGTTGAGGATTGGGGCTTTCCTAAACTTCTACCGGGGAAAAGCGGAAGCGCAAGATCGGTGGAGCGAAAACTGGGGGGGGACTGCGGGGAAAGAGGTTGGCTGCCCATTCACCGTTCAAGGTTTTCCGAAGGGTGAAGGGAGTAGGCCATACACAAGTCGCACCTCCGATGGGTTCCGGCTTGGCTAGAAACGCTGCGCGTTTCCACCCGCCCAGGCCTTGCTGCGCCTTGTTTTCAGTCTTGGCTAACAACTTGGCCAACCGTTCGGCTGAAAAATGGCCGGCACCCCAGCAAAACAGAAGAAAATCGGCTTAGCCCACTTGCGCTTCCAAAAACTCCTGCTAATCCATGGGTATGGATTTTTCTTTGCAGGGGGTTAAGTGGGTCGTCCGTCGCTTCTAACCAAATCTTTCAGCATCGCTCCCGATGAGTTGGAGAGCGCGCGGTATTGCGCGAAAGAGCAAGGCGTTTCCTTGAACAAGTATTTGCGCCTGGCGGTCTTGGAAAAGAACCGGGGCGTGGTTCAGGGGCTGGAGGCGTCCGATGCGTTGGGCGACATCCGAGCCACGGTCCGCGAATCCGAAACCCGGAATGCCATGGCCCTAGAAAGCCTGATGGCGGACCTGCGAGCCGAGCAGAGCGCGGCGCTCCAGGCAACCGAGGAGCTGGTGGTGAAAACCCTTCAAGCGTTTTCCCAGTTCCTGGCCCAGCAAGACCCCGACGCCGAGGTTCCGGGAAAGGCAGCGCCGAAGAAGGCACCAGCCCGCTCCACGACCCAACCCACCCCTTCAGACACCAGTGCGGATTGGCGGCGTCACGCCAACCGCTCCTAACCCTTTTCCCACTACCTCATAAGGAGGCATACCCATGAAGCGTTTCATCCTCACTCTCTCCATTGCCGCATTGCTGGCCCCCGGGCTTTCGTTTGCCCAGGACGCCACCCAGCCCGAACCCCAGAAGAAGACCGACAAGCTGCGCATCTTCAAGGCCGGCGGCATTGGCTGCCTGGCCGGCGGTGGCCTGGCCCTCATCACCGGTAACAAGAAGCAGGCAGCTGCCGCTTGCCTGGCTGGGGGCGTGGTCGGAGGCGTTGCGTCATTTCGGGCCCAACTCAACGAAGCGAAAGAAGTTGCTGACGCTGCGAAAGCCGCAGGCTTGGACGCGCAAATCAGCACTAAGGAAGTGCAGAGCGCGGACGGCCAGGTCGAGGCATTGGACGCTTTGACGATTCGCTACAACCCCCGGGACATGCAACCGGTGAGCCAAAAGACCGCTGCCACTCTGGACAAGCTCGCCGGGTTGCTAAAGGCCTCGAAGAACCAGTTGACGATCCGCTTTGAGGGCGGGGACCTCGCGGTGTGCCCGACCCCGGTGGAGGAGCTGTATCGCCGTGGGGCGCTGACTGCTCATCGCTCGGTTGTGGCATGCGGGGAGGATAACGAGCCCTTCCTCATTCGTGTGACGCCAATCCCTGACGTTCGCTAAGCCAACCGAGAGCTGGGGGGCGAAAGCCCCCTGGCTCAAATCTTTTCTTTAAACGCCTGGAGGACCCGATGAGCAACACCCCACAAAGCCCCGAAGAGCTTCGCCGTCTCCAGGAGTTGGCCGAGCTTTTTGATGACGACACCGCGCCCTCGCCCGCCACCACCACTCCGCCCACAACGCCAAGCGGCGGTAGCGAGGTGTTGAACGCTGCCAAGCATTGGGGCCGTGCCCTCGGGCGCAAGACCAAGAAGCTGACGGAGAAGGCTGTCGAGAAGACCAAGGAAACCCAAGAGGCCTTGGCACGTAGAGCAGAAGAAGCCAAGGCACGCAAGGAAGCCGCGGCAGCCAAGCAGGCGCAGCAACAGCAAGAGCAAGAACAAGCCGAGCGGGAGGAAGCTGCGGAGCCATCCGCCCGTGCGCAGCCGATGGACGTGTTCGCCCCCGAGCCGGTTTCGGAATCCACAACGGTTGCACCGGACGGGCCCAGCCGGGCCTACGAGCCGCTGGTTCCGGTGGTCGTTGTCGAACCAGAAGCCGTAGAACCGAAAACGCCGGACGTGCTTGCGGAAGAGGAGGCAGTGAAGCCGGCGGACCTTTCCGTTGCTTCGGAGGCAACAGAAGACGATGAGGCGTTGCCCCCGTCCACGCCCGCGCCTCATGTCGCGGACGCGGCAGCGGTTCAACCGGAGCCCTCGCCAGCGCATGCCGCCCCTGCTGGCTCGACCTCAACAACGATCAGCCGCAAGAAGGGTTGGTCAATCGTCGTTGTGGCCGGCGTCGCCTGCCTGGTGCTGGGTGGGGGGATTGCTTGGTGGGTCACTCGCGACACCGGGAAAAACGAACCCGCTCCCACTGCGGCTCCTGCGTCTGCGGTGGCTGCGCCTGTTTCAAGGCCGGCAGTGCCGGTCCCTGAGGTTAAGCAAGCGCCCCCTGTTTCGGCTCCTGAACCCGAGCAAGCGCCGGTTGCAGTCGAAGCGCCACCCGCGTTGCCGGTTGAGAAGGGCGCCGTGCCTGCTCTCGCAGAAGCGCCCAGGGCGGCAGCACGGGCCGAGGCTCAACCGGTGAAGAAAGGCGACAAACGCGCTCCTGAGGAAGTGAAGAGGCCGAGGGCAGTGGTTGTCAAAACGACGTCTTCGGCAGGCGTAGGAGCAACGCCCGCAGCTAATAAACCAGCGGCTGAAAAGCCCCGGGAAGAAACGAAGTGGCAGGAAAAGGCAGAAAGCGACATGGACGCCTGGGCAAAGAAGGCTGGAATCAACTAACCCCCTTGCGCAAACAAGATGGTCGGTTACAAGTAAATGGTAGTTACATTCAAGGGAGGTTTTATGTTGGGTTGGTTCTTCTTGCCGTATCGCGGCGCCGGGGTTTCATTCACCTCTCGCTTCATGCGGTGGCATGGCGAGACGTTCTTGGGGCGTCCTGATGATCTGGGTTTAAAAAATGTCCCGCAGGCCGTCAAAGACAGTTACTACGATCTGGCCGAGGATCGTCCGATTGAGTTGCAGCAGCACAATCTGAAAGCGTGGTCCCTTGGGCAGCAGCACGCAGAGGAAGCCCGGCAGGCCAGTAAGGCCGAAATCCCGAAGGCAACCTTTTTGGCCGTAGTGGCCGTCAGCTTTGGTTGCGCCCTGATCGCGGTGCCGTTCTCCAACTGGGCTGAATCGCCGGTGGGGATGGCAGTTCAGTTGGTTGCCGGCGCTCTGGATCGCTTGAGTGGACAAGAAACCCGCCCCAAAAGGGCGGCGGCGTCCGCCGAGCCAAAAGCGAGCACGGCACCTGCTCAAAAGGCTGCGTTACCTTCTAAGAAGGAGGCCACTGCGGAGGAACTTGCCGCGCTTCGCGCTGAGTGCGAGGACAAATGGAAAAGGAACGACTATTCCAACAATGCGATTGTGCGGTGCCGCACGATTTGGAATGAGTTGGGCCAGGAGGAACTGAAATGAGATTGAATCTTTACAGCCTGTTGGATCTTGCCAACCAGCTCAAGCATCGGATCCTGCTGCGCGGAGCGCCTCAAGGGATCGTTGATGCCATGCGTCAAAAATCCTCGGCCAACTACAAGAACGTCCAAGGCCTGGTCAACGCGCACAATCGTGTCTCTAGCCGCCGGCTGGTGGTTCCAAAAGGTCGTGAGAAAAACGCCACGGATTTGGGAGCAGAATACGACGCCGTAAGCGGCTGCTACGTGGTTCCGGAGTCGATGGACGAGAAGGACGAGAAGTTCTCTGTCTTCTGGCCTTCGGCTCCATTGGATCTGCAGAATCAGGAGGGCCGCGCGGAGCTGACAAAAGACGGTCGACTGATCGAGAGCCGAGTGCTGCCCAGGGACAAGTTCCAAGGGGGAGATAGCACGGCGCTCTTCTTGATGTATGCGGCGCTTCCCATCCTCGGTGCGCTGATCTCAGCTCTCACCGCCATCCCTTACGTCGGTATCTTGGGGTGGTTGCTGCTTCCGGTCGTCGTCCCCTACGTGAGGGCCATTCAGAGAAGCGAGGGGACCGCGGATGCGCTGCGGGCGTTCTTCCTGACCTTTGCATTGCCGTTGGTGCTCATCAAAGGCCTGGGGACGGCAGCTTGGACCAGCGACACCGTGTTGAACGGTGCCATGACGGCACTGACCCTTTATCTCGTGGCCGGGTTCCTCTACTGCCTGATTGCTCCGGTGGAGCAAGATCAGGAAGCGTGGGGCGGAAGGCTGGCACGTCTGAAGGCCTTTGTCGTTTGGAGCAGTGTTGGCATGGTTGCGCTGCTGATCTCGACGCTCTTCCCTCCGGTGATCGGCGGCTTCGCCTGGTTCGTGATGGCCGGTGCATACGGGTTTGTCTACTACTCGCGGGACTACAAAGAGCGCACGTTGGCGCTTCAGTCCCAAAGCTCCCGGTTCAACCTTGGCAAGCAAGGGTTGATGGAGCGGGCGACGGCCGAAGCCTTGGAAAACCAAGTTCGGAAAGCCTTGGCTGACAAAACCCCATTCATTGCCTGGGGCACGGCGACGGGCCACCTGAAGAAGAAAGGGGCGAAGTTCTGCTACGACGCCGGTTCCCCGGCAGGCATCAGCGTCGATGACCTGTTCATGCACGCCATGATTTTGGCCGAAAGCGGCATGGGGAAATCGTCCTACATTCGGTGGCTGATGGCCGAAATCATGAAGTCGGGCTACCCCTGCGCATTCGCGGTGTTCTGCGGCAAGGGCGCGCTCGCTGGCGAGGTTCGCGGCATGTTGGATTACGTGGTGGAGACCGGCGTTCACTTGGGCATGATTGAAGGCCTGGATGCCCAAGGCGTGAAGGCTGCGCTGACCAACACTCGCATGGAAGACGACGAGACGGATATTTGGAAGGGGATGTCCGCGGACATCATCGACCACGCGACCGTCATCCTGGAAGCGCTCCACAACCATGAGAACAAGATGCGGGCGTTGGATGCCGCAGAGAAACTTGGCCTGGAGCTTGAGATCGAAGGATTGCTTCAGAAGCAAGATGCTGAGGTGGCCAATGGCGGGGATGGTGCTGATATCGATCTGGTGATCGCCGACCTGGAAGCAAAAATGGCCATTCGCCAGCAAGAGCTTTCCAAGGAGCGCGAGTGACAGTGGACGCTGGAGCGCCTGAACAAGGTTCTCATCGCCATCAACGACATTCGCACCACGCAGACCAGCAGCTTGCCCGGTGAAAGCTTGTTGGCGGCGGCCAACTTCCTCGGCGTGCAACCCATGCATCTGGGAAGCGATGAGGACTTTGCGGCCCGCAAGAAGGACTGGGACCTTCGGCTGGAAACGGCTCAAAAGACCATTCACCCGGACCTTCTCGTCGGCGGCTCATTGCTTCAGATGTCGTTTGAGTTCGTGCTCAAGAAGTGGCCGACCTACCCGGCAGAAACCCGCGGCAGTTTCATGGCCAACGTGGACCGTCGGATCAATCCTCTGATGCGCGGCAAGTATTTGGTGGACGAGAACGGCGTGCCCTGGCACAGCATTGAGCGAGGCGAAGTGGACGTGGGCCAGATGCTCAAGGGCACCTCCATGGGCGTGAACCTGCCCGACACGCGCCACGGCACTGCCGGCGTGTTGGTTCAGAACCTCATCTGCCAGCGTCTGAACAACGGCATCAAGCTGCGGAACGAAGTCAGTGAAGAAGAATGGCGCGGGCGCGGCGAGCTGCCGGTGATCTTGATCAAAGACGAGTGCCAGAACCTCATTGGGCGCGAGGACCAGATCATCCTGCCGATCTGCCGCTCAACGAAGATGGGCTGCATCTATGCCACTCAGAACGTGGACGGCATTCGGGTGAAGCTGCCTGGCGATGCGGCTGATCAGTTCTTGGGCAGCTTCCAGAACCTCGTTCTTCAGCGCACCACCCCGAAGAGCTACGACTATGCGGCCAGCCGCTATGGCGTTGAAGAAATGACTTCCTTCAAGCAGAAGGCCGTTGGCTTGGACTACTCCGGTGGGATCGAGATGGCGCTGGACAACTCGTTGTTCGACCCGAATCACCCCATGGCGGCTGGCATGAAGCAACTGCGCAGGGCGGGTGCTGGGCGCTTGGTGGCGACCCATATCGACCCCGTCACCAAGATGCGTTGGACCGGCCAGAAGCTCACGGGGGTTAACGCCGTGAAGGACATTGAGGTGCCGGCGTCCGGTCACCGCGAGGCCCAACCGTTGTTTTCGCAAGCCGAGTTCACCGGCCTGCTGAACCAGCAGGGGCGAGCCATTCTTTGGTTCAACCGGGCTGGCGTTCGTCGCGCCGACGTGTGCAACACCCCCTTCCTTCCACTTAGCCAAGTCGAGGAGGTGGTTGCGGCCATCAAGAAGGAGCGCGAGGCGCGCTCCAAAGACCTTCAATCCCCACAGCAGGAGACCAAGCAATGAACAATCCAATGAACAATCATCACGAGAAAGATCAACAGTTTCGCGCTCATATGGCATCGAGCAAGGAGCCCGTCGCAGAAAAATGGACGGAGTTGGACCGGAAGGCCCAAGAGCAAAAATCCGAAGTGGAGCGCATGCAGCGCTCCATGGAGCGACGTTTGGACCCGGAGCGGCTGGTGGCGCTGGAGGAGCGAGCAGCGGACTTGGCCAATCAGCGCCATGAAATGGAGGTGAGAGGGCGACCCAATCTCTTCCTGATCAAGCAGCGGGCGGCGTATGACAAGCAAATGGCGGAGCTGGAGGCTGGTCTCAAAGAGACCCGCAAAGACATTCGAACGTGGCTTCGGAAGTCGGATCCGGCGGAGATTGCGAAGCATCAAGAGCGGATGGCGAGCAAGCAAGAGGAGCTGGTGAAGACCATCGAGCAGCGCCAGGGAGTGAGCCAGATGCCCTCTGAGCGCGCCAAGGAAGAGCAGCAACGCGCGGGACAGGTGGAGATTCCCATGATGCGCCTGGACGAGTGGCGCAAGCAGCGCCAGCGTAGCGAAGACGTGCAGGTGGACTTTCCGAAATACGGCGCGGGCAAGTGGGGTGGAGCCACCTTTGCCGCAACGGCCTTGGCCGAGCAGAAGAAGATGCGCCTCTATGAGGAAGAGTTCGATTGGCAGAAGCAAGATCGCGAGCGCCAACCCAATGTGTTCCGCCAGTAAACACACCACACAAGGCCCTTCGGGGCCCTTTTTGTTAGGCACGTTCCCTTGTTTGTGAGTGGATCGATCTACCCATAAAAGCAAACGTCAAAAGCGGAGTGGGGGTTGATCATCTGGGGAAGAGAGAAAAAATGTTTGACTAAACATTAAAAGTGTCGATCAATCGAGATTTTTAGGGTTGCCAGTTTTATGGGATGTGGTTGACTGTAATCAGTCAAACACAACCGGGGGAGGCCCCTATGTATATTTTTGCCGATGCTTACGAGTTCGCCGTGGACAACGTGGGGAACCTGCTGATCACCTTGCTTTCGTTTTCGGTGGTGAGCTACGTGGCCGCCAACGTGGCAGGGTTGCTGGCATGATGGCCTGGTTGAGGGAGGATTTGGAGCAGATGGATCTGCACACCGTCTCGCTTTTCTTACAAACCGGGGTTTTGGTTGGCGCGGCTTTCATCATCAAGATCGCTTGCTGATTGCCAAAACCGAAAAAGACGGTATGCAAAGGGGATGGAACCCCAACATGACAACCCAGCAGGCAACCCAGGTGGGGGCGATTTCTTGAATCGTCCCCACGAGCCGTTGCTTCATCCCATTCTCCACCCCCTGACGCTGGCCCAGTTCTACGGGAAGCATCACGAGGCCGCCGCGGGCGCCGATGCGCGGGAAGTGTTGGACCTGGCCACGCGGTTTTGCCGAGAGGCCCAGGTTTTCGGGTTGGACACCCAGACCGACGCGGGCTTTGACTGGGTGATGACCCCCAGCCGTTTCTCCAACCGCATTTCCGTGGAGCTGGGGCAGCGCGGCCACGCCGCATTTCTTCAGGTCGATCCGGACCTGTCCGCTCACCCGCTCGACGCAGCCATCCATGCAGGCGTGCTGGGCCACAAGCCCCTGGCCGCCGCTTACGCCTTGCTCCAGGCCGAGCAGCGGGATGGGCTGTTGAGAGAACTGAGGGAATCCATCGACCAGGTCCAGTCGAACCGTTCCGCAGCGAAGCAGCTCCAGGCCCTCCGAGCCCTGCCTGAACTGCCGGTGCCGTCTCAGCCGCCTCTGGACATCGCCCAACTGCTCCGGCGGTTTGAGGTCCCCGATGCCCAAGCCCGGTTGGCGGCGGACCACGTCAAGGCAACCTATGGAGGAGCGCTGACCACGATGCATGGTAGCCAGGTGCTGGCAGCAGCCCATGCGCATGCCCCGCACTTGGGGCTATACGGAGCCCCTTGGCAGACGTGGCTTTGCGAGAACGCCACGATCGGGAACCTGAAGGGGGTGGAGGCCTGTTTGCGCATGCAGGCCGAGCCCAATGTGCCCGACGCCAACGGCGAGACGCCGCTACACCTCGCCGCGCGCCACGGCCACCCCGGCATCGTTCGTCGGTTGATTGAGGCCGGCGCGGACCCCGCCTTGGGGAACCCCCGCGGGGAAACTCCCCTACATGTGGCGGCCCAGCACAAACGCGCGCAGTGCTGCCTGGAGCTCATGGCTGCAGGCGCGGATCCTGGGCAGTTGGATCGTGAGGGGCGCAAGCCGGGCGACGCTCACCGGGAGAAGGCACTTGAGCAAGTCCACGGTCTATGACTGCTGGAGCTGGACGGTCCCGTCGAGCATCGAGCCGAGCCGCCCAGTTCGATATTGGCCCCAGGCGTTGCTCTCCGGTTCGGTCATCGCTGCCCTAACGTATTCAGCCGCGCTCTGGTTGGGCTGGCAGGTGCCCAGCAGTCACACCCTCATGAACTACAGCCAGGCACTGACTGGCAGCCTGGCAGCGCTGGGGAACCTTGCCACCGGCACCATCTCCTTCCGAGAGCCTGCCGCGGCGTTCTGGGAGGTGGCCAAGGAGCAAGCCACGTTTGGCACGTTGGCACGGGTCGGCGTCGCGGCGGGCTTGGCCGGGTGGGCGTCGGCTTGGGTGACGCGTCGGGGGTTAATCCCGCGCTCAAATACCTGGCATGTGTCCGGCGCTGAACTGCTGCAGGGGGAACGAGCCCTGGCCGAGGCCCGCCGACGCTCGCTGACGAAGAAGGAGCAGCGGGGCGAGCTGCATGCCTTGTCATTGCACACCGACTGGACCGTCAGCAAGAAGCTGCTGGCCCGTCACATGTTCATCTATGGAGCCGTGGGAATGGGCAAGTCAGTCATCTTGAAGCACCTGCTGGAACAGGTGATTCGGCTCGAAAAGAAGGCATTCGTTTATGACATTAAGGGGGACATGACGGCCATTTTTAAGTCCCCTGTCATCGTCTGCCCGTTCGACAAGCGAAGCTGGATCTGGGACGTGGGCCGTGACGTGGCGACGCAAACCCAAGCCGCCGCGTTCTCTCAATCCATCATCCCCCCGGAGGAGGGCAGCGGCGCATTCTGGGCGTCTGCGGCGCAAGCCTTGCTGGAAGGGTGCGTGCGCGAACTCCAGGCCACGAAGGGCAAGAACTGGGGGTGGGCAGAGTTGGCCGCGTTGGTTGCCCGCCCCGCTGAACCGATGGCTAAAGCACTGTCGCTCTACTACCCCCGAGCCGCCGCTCTCATTTCCAATCCCGATTCGAACACCACCAGCAGCTGTATCGCCGTGCTCGCCAACGGCACCGCGGTTATCGAGCGCCTAGCCTTGGCATGGCCCGAGCGCACGCCTGGGCAGATGTTCTCCATGCTGGACTGGATCAAGGACGACTACACGGGATGCAAGCAGGTCATTGTTCAATCAGGTCCTGATGAGGTGCTAACCAAGGCCTACATCTCCGCCATGATCAACTGCGCGGTGCCGGAAATCATCGGCCCCTCGCTGCCAGATGACGAAACCGGGCGATTCCTGGGGTTCTTCTTCGATGAGCTTACCTCCGCCGGCAAGCTCAACATCGAGCCGTTGCTGGCCTTGGGACGCTCAAAAGGCGTGGTGGCCTGCATGGCCGTGCAGGATTGGTCACAGGTCGAGAGGGTCTATGGGGACAAGACCGCGCAAGCCTTTTCAGGGTTGGTCGGCACACACATTATTTGCCATCTCCAAATCGGCGAGACCCGGGAAAAAGTCTCCCGGAACCTGGGCAAGCGCACCGTGGCGTGGCGCACGCATGATGACAAGGCGATCGTCCACGAGGAGTCGAAAGCCGTTGTTCCGCCGGGGCGGCTCACTGACGACTTGGGCCCACGCAATGGCAGCGCCTATGGCTCCGAGGGCTGGGGCATCCGAGCCATCGTCCAGACCACCGGGGATCCGCTTCTGCTCAACTGGCCAGGCGTGAGCTATCCCAAGGTTCGAGATGGGCAGGAGCGGGCGAGTTGGACAGAGGAGGGCGCTCGCCCGGTGGAGCGGAAACCCATGCCCCCGAGCGACGCGCACAGCGCAGCAGAGGTCCAGCGGGTATTGAAAATGACCGCAGACCAGGCCGCCGCGGAGCTGCAAAAACGCGGTGCCACGCCGCCGAAGCTCCGCGCCGTTTCAGACGACGAGCTGGAAGCCATCTTCCGCAAGTAGTGGGGTTGTGGAGTCGCTGGGTTTTGGTAGATCTGAAGGGATACCCATTCCTGGAGGACTCCATGTTCAACGTCACCGCATTGACCGCTCAAGGCACGGACAGCAAGTCCGGCGCGGCCGTGGTCGAGTATCTGATGCTCACCGAGTATTACCTCGACAAAGACGGGAACGCGCAGGACACCATGGCCTGGGGCGGCAAGATGGCCGCGCACCTCAATCTCTTGTCCACGGCGGTAACACGGGAGAGCATGAGCAAGCTGGCCGAAGGATTCGACCCCCAGACAGGGAGGGCGCTTTGCCAGAACGCAGGCCAGAAAGGCAAGGTGCGGCCAAAGGTGGACAAGAACGGGGATCCGGTCTTGGATGGCCAGGGCAAGCCCGAGGTTGTGGTGGTCGGTGGCCACCGGGTCGGCTACGACGTTACGGTGTCAGCGCCAAAAGACGTTGGGATTCTCTTTGCGATGGAAACGCCGGAGCGGCGCGATGCCGTGCTCAAGGCGCACCAAGCCGCCTCTGCAGAAGCGATGAACCGGCTGGAACAGATGGTTGAGACTCGACGGGGAAAGGGCGGCAAGGACGTGATCGGCGTTGATGGCTTGGTGTGGTCCAGCCACCAGCACTTCGCCGGGCGTGACCTCGATATGGATCTGCACACCCATCATTTGGTTTATGGGGTGGCGCTGGGTGCCGATGGCAAGGAATCGACGTTCGATGCCGTCGAAATCTATCGCCATGCCCGGGCCATGGATGAAATCTACAAGTTGGAGCTTTACAAGAACCTTCAGGGCTTGGGCTATCAGGTCGAGCACGTCCGGGAACTGGACGACGACGGAAAAGAGACCAACCGATCCTACGCACGCCTTGCGGGCATCGACCAGGACGTCATCGACCACTTCAGCAAGCGCCGGCAGGCCCTGCTCGAATACGCAGAACAGCATGGGGTCACGAATCAGCAGGCGAACAAGGCCACGCGGAAGCGCAAGGATGAACCCACTTACACGGAGCTTGTCGAGCACTGGCAGGAGGCATTGAAGGGCTTCGAGCTGACGCCAGAGACGTTGAAAGCAGCGCGGGGGAACCTGGACAAGGTGGAGCACAAGAGCGACGCCGAGCTGCTGGAGCTGCTCCACGAGAACGAAGCCGTGTTCAACGACATTGATCTGGTGCGGGTGCTGGGAATGGAATACGCCGGCAAGCTGGACGCTGCCGGACTCCATGCCCGCATTGAACAGTTCAAGCAAGACAACAGGCTGGTGTTGGTCAATGCCGAGCGCTTGGCAGACGAAGACCGGGGGCAGACACTGGCCCGCAAGCACACGGAAGACCGGTTCTGCGCGCCATGGATGTTGCAAGCGGAGCAAGCGGTGGTGGACATCGCCAACCGTCGATCCAATGAGACCCAGCACCACGCTTCGCAGGCCACGGTGGATCGCGTCATTGAGGACTACCAGAAAGCCAAGGGCTTCCAGCTCTCGCAAGAGCAGTTGGTGGCCGTGAACCACATCTGCCGGGGCAGTGGCGGGGTGGCAAACTTGAGCGGATTGGCCGGCACGGGCAAGACCACGATTTCCGAGCTCTACAAGGAAGCGCTGGAATCTGAGGGGATGGTGCTGCTGGGGGTGTGCGTTTCAAACAAAGCCGCCCAGAAGCTGGAGGCCGAGTCAGGGATGCCCTCAACCTCCATGGCACAGATGCTTCACGACCTGGCCGAAGGCAAGCGCGAACTCCAGCCCAACGACGTGCTGGTCATTGACGAAGCCGGCATGGTGGACACCCGCGACACCCGAGCCTTGTTGGCCTACGCAGAGAAAGCGAAATCCAAGGTCATCCTTCAAGGCGACGCCGAGCAACTGCAGCCCATCGGTGCGGGGTCAGGTTTTCAGCTCACCAAGCAAGCGGTGGGCGATGTGAAGTTGACCGAGATTCGCCGACAGGCGCGGCAGGAGGACCGCGAGACGGCGATGGGGTTCTACGCCAAAAACGAGAACGGTGAAGTGGTCGATCTGAAAAAGGGCACCCGCAGCCGGCGCGAAACCTTGGAGCTGGGCGACGAGCAGAAGGAGCGCCTGATGGATTCCATCGTGGAAGCCCACTCGCAGGAAAAATGCATCGAGCGCCTGGTGAACGACTACTTCAAGAATCCAGCGGCGCTGGACGACAAGCTCGTGCTGGCCCACAGCCGGGCCGAGGTCGGCGCTCTCAACGCAGGGATTCGAAAAGGCCTAAAAGAACGCGGCGAGATCGGCACGGATGAGGTGGTGGTGGAGGGGCGCGTCAATGGACGAAAGTTCGATCTGGCCTTGGTGGAGGGAGATCGGGTGATGTTCACGGCCAAGAGCAAGGACTTGGGTGTGGTCAATGGCACCCAGGCCACCATCCAATCCATCAAAGCGTCGCGCTCGGGCGGCTACGATATCGTCGGCACCTTGCGTTCGGAGAACCCAAAGGAGAATGGGCGCAAGGTGGTGTGGAACACGCACGAGCACAAGGCGGTGGTCCACGACTACGCGGTGACCGTCCACAAGAGCCAAGGGCAGGGCAAGCGCGAAGTGTTCCACCTTATGAACCTGGGGATGATGGACAACGCCAGTTCGCTGGTGGCCTTTACTCGCCTCACGAAAGGTCACTACAGGCTTTACGGCACTTACGATGACGTCGAGCAGCTCAACACCCGCTTGGGCTTGGAGCGACTGAAAGCGACCGTGCTCGACGCGGGACTGAAAGACGATCCGCAACGGCCGGTTGTCCAGCCCCCTGGGGCAGCTGCACGCCCCACCACTCAACGCCCAGCCGCTCAGCGAACGCGCATCCAAGGCAAGCTCGACGCGCTGCTGAAGGAGCACGCGGAACGCCCAAAACCGCACATGAGCGAGGGCGAACGCAAGGCCCGTTGGCTGCTGGAAGTGCTGGAGCCGTTGCGGCGGGCGCGCCAAGCCTCTCCCAAGCTGCCGGCGCAGTCCCCGACACACAGGCAGGGCTTCTCGTTGTGAGCAGCAGGCAGGGCGGCCCGCGGCTCCCGCCGGGGCCTTTGCTTTACAGGGTGGCCATGACCACGGCCTGCAGCACTATCACCGCCACGCCGAAAAGGAAGGGGTAGAGGAATAGCCATTTGAAGAACCCCCAAGCCAGGGACGACGGAGCCCCCGCCGAGCGGCGCGGAACCGCCTCGGGCCACGCATACCCCGCAGCCAAGGACTCCATGTAACCCGTGGTGCGGCGACGCGGGGCGCGGATAAGAATGCCCGGTGGCTTGCTGTAGATCCGCCAGCCATGCTGAAAGGCCTTGTAGCGCCACGCGTATTCGTGAGCCTCGGCATCGGCCTGGGTGCCCGTCATGCTCGGCAGCGGGACGAACGAAAATCGGCGCCCCTGCCAGCCCCCACGAGCACTGCGGTGCTGCTGCTCGCGTTGCTTTAAATCGACGGTCTGCCCCACGTAGCAGCACCCGTTGTCAAAGAACAACCCGTAGAGATGGCGTGGGCGGGGCAGGTATTTCTGATTGCGTTTCCAGTTCAAGGGTCCTCCATCGATGGGTATACCTACATACTCATAAAAGAAAGAACCGATTCGTCAAGCCATGGCACGAACAAGGGCCCCAAAGGGCCCTTGCCGAGATACGACCACCTCCTTTTCCCGCCACGCAATCGTTTAGCGCCCCAAGTTGATGCTCAGCCCGAACCCGGCCACTGGCTTGTTGCCAGAGCCGAAGGACAGGCCCGCCGAGACGCTGACCTTTTCAGACACCCGAGCACCCCAGCCCACGGCCATTGCGGCACTGCCCCCCGAGAATCCCACGCCCACATTCAGGTTCACTTGGCCAACGGCCGTGCCCCCGTTCTGGGCCGCAGCGGTGGCCATCTGGCTCATCGCGCCGAGTTGTGCGCCCAAGCCGTTGATGCGGCGATCCTGATGCCGCAGGCGGCGGTCCGTATCTATCCAACGGTCATCCCACACCTGCTGCATTTCGTAGACCTGCCCACCGTTCACGGCATCCGTGGAGCCGCGCTCGATGCGCCCCGGAGCCACGCTGGTTACGCGCTGGTTGCCCGCGTTGACGCCCGCAGTCGTCACCGAAGCGCCGCCCTGAACCGTCACGCCGTGGGCGTTGACCGTGGTCTGGCCGACCTGGACCGAGCCCGCGTCAGACAGTTGAACGTTGTCGCTGACCGCCACGGTTTGGGTGCCATCCGCGCTCTCGGTGACTTCGATGTTCTTGCCCGCCTTTACAGTCGAGCCCGCGCCGGTCCCGGCGGTTCCATCCACCCCATCGGTGCCGGCAGGCCCTTGGACCCCTGGCTCCCCTTTCAGGCTTGCCAGCCAATCTTGTTCATTCCCTTGGAAGCCGTTGGCCAAGGCCACCTCGTAAGCGCTCAACCCATCCGCGCCGCGCGGGCCTGGCGTGCCCGAGCCGCTGCCTGGGTTTTGCTCAAGCGAAGTCACGCGTCCGTCCAGATCGTCCAATGCGGCTCCCACGGTTTGATGCGTGGCACCGCTGCGGAACTGATAGATGGGCGCGACAAAGTTGCCGTTGACGAACGTGGCACCGCCGCCCAGCGCTTGGGCCGCCTGACGGACCTGTCCGAGGTTTGCGACGTCGGTGTCTGAGGTGCCGGCTCGAACGTTCGTGATTCGGCGGGTGCTCTGGCCCCCGTCCTCATACGTGGATCCCACGCTGACTTCGTCACTGGCCCAGCAGCGGCTATGTGAGCCCAGGGCAACGCAGTCTTGCCCGCGTGCTTCAGCCCCAACGCCTAACGCAAGTGACTGAAATGCATCGGCAACGGCAGAGGTGCCTATGGCGATGGCATGGTCAGCGTTTGCCTCTGCCAAGGTGCCTTGAGCAATCGATGCATTGCCCCGCGAACGGCTGAAATAGCCAAAGGACATGGAAAGATCCCCACTGGCTTGCGCCTGCACCCCTTGAGCCAACGATTTAACACCGGTAGCCGCAGATTGCGCTCCCAAGGCCATGGCCGCTTCGCCCCCGGCGTAGCTCAGCGTGCCTACCGCAACGGCGTTGTCTGCGGAGGCGTTGGCTTGAACGCCCGTGGCGATGGCCCCGTTCCCGGAGGCATTGGCATAGGCCCCCGTTGCAGTGGCATTCGGGGCTGAGGCTTGGGCGTATTCCCCGGTCGCCGTCGAGTTGGGTTCCGAAGCCGTGGCCCCGGTTCCCGTGGCGGTTTGAGCAAACGATGGGGAGGCAAACAACGAGGCCCCCATCAAAGCCGTTAAGATCGAAATGCGAAGCGAAGACATGGAAACCCTCCCGAGTATGGATTGATACTTCATCCATAGCAGGCGATTTCATTTCCGCAAGTCGATCAGGTGATCTTTTTCAAGGTGTTAGGGAAAGTTGCAAAACAAACCCGCGCCGGGAGCGTCCAGTTCCAGGCCATCCGGTTTTCATTGCCCCAAGCCAAGCACGCCGTTTCCATTCCCGCAGGGCACCAAGCCGGCGCCAGCGCCCGGGCCAGCACTTCCGAAGAGGGCTCCCCGGTCACCGAAGGAAACGCGCCCGGTTTGCGCCCCTGGCGGTAGGCCCATTTGGCCTGGCCACACTCTTGCTTGAGCTCCACGTGGGGATAGTCTCTCGGGCTGGTCCACCGGCCGCCCCAGTTCAGCCCCACGATCTCCGCTAGCTCTCCAAAGCGTTGATAGCCGGCCATTACATGGGCATCGTCCAGGTTCCAGCTGGGCTCCCCGTTGACGAACACGGCGGCATCCAAGGCCAGGCCGAAGTTGTGGCAGCTGGAGAACGCCCCAACGCTGGTCACGCCAGATCCGGAGGCAAGCAGGGCCGCTTGGCGCTCGGGGGAGCGGTAGCCTTCCACGGGCCGCACATCAAACCCTTCCGCGGCCAGTTGGGCTTGGACGGCTTCGACCTTTTCCCGCAGCGCTGGGGAAACCCCTTTCCACGCCCTTTCGCTTTTCGGGTGGAAGAATCGGTAAATGGCGCCGTGCGGCTTCGGGGTTTGGAAAACCCAGGGGCTGCTGGGCTTGGGTTTGGGTTGAACGGTCGAACAACCGGCCAAAGCCAGACAGGCCAGAACGGCGGCGATGGTAAAGCGGGGCTGCATGCTTTCCTCCCAGAAAGATCAATAGATGCTTTCAGGGGTAGTAGATTTTCGGGAAAGCGCAAGCGGGCTAAAACAAAAAGCCCCCGAACGACCGGGGGAGGAGACCTGCAGCTCGGGGGCTTAGTGGGGCAGGGAAAAGGAGTAAGAAACCCTGCCCCGTTGCAAGCCATAGCACACACAAGGGTGAAGTCAACTGCCGTTTTTCTTCCTCGTCTTTTTCAAGTAGTCCCGCTGGGCTTTTGCAGCCGCTGCTTTCGTGACCTCAAAAAGCTCGCCCAAATCTTGCATGTCGGGGTTGTAGTAACGGGTCAGCATCTGAGTGGTCTTGTGCCCCGAGAGTTGCATGACTTGGTGCATGGGCAGCAAGTTGGCCAGCTCGGTGATGCGGGTGTGGCGCAGGTCGTGCAGGGTGGCGTCGGTCACCCCCGCTTGTTCGCGGGCGCGTCCCCAGGCCTGGGTGAGCGTGTCCGAGGCAATCGAGGTCTTGCCCTCGTCCAAGCTGAAGACAAAACCGGAGCTGGGGCGCACGGCGGGCGGGTTCTGGGGAGAGGGCGGGATGCGATCCTTGCGCAGCTTGGCGGCGTGGAGCTCCTTGGTCAGGGTGTCCAGCACCGCAACCGCTTCAGGAGTGAGGAAGATGGTCCGATGGATGGGCTTGCCACCCTTGGGGTTCTTGGTGTCCCGGAACGTGGCCTCGGGGCGCTGCTTGCTGTAGTCCAAATCTTCCCAGCGCAGCTTGATGGCTTCGCTGCGGCGGGCCGCGGTCCAGCGCAGGAAGGCAATGGCGCCTCGGGTGGCCGCGGACATGGGGGCAAGGGCAGTCAGGATGTCCGCCCACTCCTTATCAGTGACCACCCGCTCGCGCTCGTTCCTCACCTTGGGCTTGAGCGTGGCGTGGATGGGGTTGTCCATCTTGAAGCCCCAGCGCTTGATCGCTGCCGTGAAGACGCTGGAGAGAACGGCGAGTTGGCGAGTGATGGTGGCCGGGGCGAGGTAGTAGTCATCTTCCAACGACCGGGCCATGCCGCCGTTGGCGAGGGCGAAGTCCTGGGGCGTGAGCTTGTCCACCGGCTTGCTGAAGGTGGCGGGGAAGCGCTTGGCGAGCAGGCGCAAGAGGCGCGCATCGTTGTCCCCCGACTTCTTCTTGCCATCCTTGGCTTTGAGTGAGAGCACCTCGGCGATGTAGCGCTCGATCCAGACCCCCAAGCTCTGGCTGCTCATCAGGTTGGAGGCGGGTTGCTTCTCTTCGTGGAGCGCGGCGCGCTCTGCAGAAGCGAACGCCTCGGCCTGGGCGAGGGCCTTGGCTCGGGTCGCTTCGCTGTAAGGGAAAGTGCGGTTGATGGCGTGCAGGTTGCCCGCTGCATCCTTGCGCTTGATCTTCACTTGGAACGCCGAACCGCGGTCGTAGACGCCCTTTGTGCGGGCGGTTTTTTTGGGACGGGCCACTCGCTCACTCCCTGGATAGAGGAAAGGAGTTTCCCAATATTTTCCCTGGAGTGCAATAAGTCATTGTTTTTAAATGACTAAGATGAGAATCGTTCGCATTCGTAATGCGTAGGTCGCAGGTTCGACTCCTGTTTCCGGCACCATGTTTGATTAAAAGCCCCGGCCTTGGTCGGGGCTTTTTTTGTGCCCTGGTAGCGCCAGGCCATGCCCTGCGGAATGCTTGCCCACCAGTAGTGCCAGCCCATGGCTGGCAGCCCCCATTTTCGGAATCTCGCAGCCCGCCAGCCCTTCCGGCTTCCCGGGCGCTTGGCGCCGCGCCCTGCACGTAACCCGGAAACCGCAGCCGGCCATTCCCGTGCTATGAATACACAGCCTTGCTTCAAGGCACTTTCAAGGATTGGAAGGATGCGCACGTTCGGGGAAACTGCAGGCGGTGTGTCGACCCGCTTCAGGAGGTTTGAAGATCGAATTCGCAAGTCGGGGGTATTTGGCACTTGGCTTTGCTGCGTGCTGCTCATTGGCCTTGGTGTGTCGCCAGCCGCAATGGCACAGACGACGGTCACCTACATCCACACGGACGCCTTGGGCTCGGTTGTCGCCGAGAGCGATGCCAATGGCAACGTGATCAAGCGATATGGCTACGAGCCCTATGGTGCCGTGGTGGGTGGTCAGCTCTCGGATGGGCCCGGGTACACAGGGCATGTGAGCGACTCGGCCACTGGCCTGAGCTACATGCAGCAGCGGTACATGGATCCGCAGTTGGGTGTGTTCCTGTCGGTGGATCCGGTGACGGTTCACGAGAATCCTGTCGGAATGTTCAATCGCTATCGTTACGCTGCGAGCAACCCTTACAGGTTCAAGGACCCTGACGGCCGCTGCTATACAAGCACGGGGGCGTGCATGACGGAGGCTGAGTTTGAACAGGCTTGGAAAGGCGAGCCAAGTCGGGTCCTGAACACGATCGGAAGCCCGTTGGGGACTATTGCAGACGCCTTGAATGGCGATTTCAAGGGCATGATTGTGGGCGCGGTGATGTCCCGTGCCCCGGGTGGAAAGAGCGGGGTCAAGGCGGCAGGGTTCTTTGTCCGATTTGGAAAGGGCGCGGAAAGCGCTGAGTCGCTTGCAGCTCAAGCCGTCAAAGCGGAGAAGGCCGGGTTCCCGTATGGGGTTTCGGTCAAAGCGCAGGAGAGGGTGAGTGCGGCAGATAGAATCAAACACCGGGTTGCCGATCAGGCGGAGGCAAAGAGCGCGTTCAATACAACTCAAACCGGGAACAATCCGAACCACCATACTGTGGAACTCCCTAAGCCAGTAACGGAGAAAGTGGCTCAGAAGTTCAATGAGGTTTACAAATGAAGATCGACTTGATTGTGGAATGGTACGACGGTGAGTTGCAGCAAGTCATGGAAGATGATGGTCAATACTTCTACGCGATCTGTGTGGAGGCGGACTTCAGCAAACCCTTGCAGGATAGAGTCTACTTTGTGATCAATATTATTGCGCAGGAAAAGCATAGGATCGAACGCTTTCTCGCTGATGCAGACATGGATGGCCTTGATCGTCTGCTGCGCGATGAATTGTACGGTCGCCGAGGTGCGATTTTCTTGGGGTGTCCAAACGACTGGAGGGTGAAGTCGGCTGATTTCAGTATTGAGCCAGCCCCCTATCTTAAATTCTTCGCGTTTCCAGTCGTCGACGTGCTGGCGGCCTGAATCGGATAGCGGCATCGTTACGGGTAATTTCCGCTCCGCTGGTTAACTAAGGCAGCGGCACATTGACCCGCAGTTGGGGGATTCCCTGTCTGTTGATCCGGTGACGGCGTATCAGAAACCGGTTGAGTAGTTCACTCGGTACCGGTATGCCAACGGGATCCGTACAAGTTCACTGATCTGGATGGACGGCAGGCGATCCCGACGCCGGCCCCTTACATCCTTCCCATCCCGGTTCCCAACCCCGGTGGAAACATCCAGCGCAGTGAGGATATATCCGATGGGAATCGCGAGAGCGGGCCAAGTTGAAGGCCAACTTCGAGACCCACTGAACGTCCCGCAGGTCGGGATACAGTTCGGCGGTGGCGAGACGGGCAGCCAATACCTAATGGTTTTCCCGACTGACCACTGCCCGCGAAGCCTAATGGTAAGCCTGCACCAGAACCGGACGCGGCTGGCCCGCATACGCAACTGGGGCAGCGAGATGGTAGAAATGGAAAGTACGACCAGGCGAGAGAATTCGACGGTCACGGGAGGCCGGTAAAGACTATTGATTTTACTGACCACGGCTGGCCAGGCAGTCATACGAACCCGCACGAACATCCTTACGAGCCGAGTGCTACCGGGGGCACTCCTTCACGCGGACCCGCGCGGCCGCTTAACGGAGGCGGATAGTCATGACCGTAAACGCTTGGGGCTTCCCAATTACGGGAGACAGGGTGGTTGAGGCATTAAGAGAGAACTTCAGCGCGAATGATATTTGGCTGCTATCGAATTTGGATGTCCCTTCGGAAGCGGAGTCAAAAGCGACCTTGGGTCATCTTCGAGAGCGGATGGTGAACAGGCCGTTAGAGGTGTCGACGGGTGATCTGTGCGATGCGCTTGCTGGCGCGCCGCAAGTATGGGTACTGGACATCCGGCTATCATCCGACCACGAAGTCCAGCTCTACATTGAAGATGGTGAGGTATATGAGGAGAGTCTGGACAGGATGGTCGGAACCGGAGATATCGCTGGACCGACAGACCCGGGACTGAGATGAAATGTAGGTTCGACTCCTGTTTCCGGCACCAGTTGTAAAAAAGCCCCGGCTCAGGTCGGGGCTTTTTGTTTGCGCAGGAATCGCCAGCGCCGGGCCATGCCCAGCGGAATGCTGGTTCTCCAGTAGTGCAAGCCCACGGCTGGCAATTCGGGAAACTCCGGCCGAGCCATTCGCCAGCAACTCCGTCCCCCCCCCCAAGTGCTCTGCATATCGCGCAATTTGCGACACCGACTGTCGTGTCAGGGTCACCGGCTCCGACCAACTTTCCTGACCTCGCACTCCTGTGCTATGAATGCGCTGCCTTGCTTCAAGGCTCTTTCAGGGATTGGAAGGATGTACAGGTTTGCGGGAACTGCAAGCGGTGTGTTTTCCCCCTTCAGGGGATTTCAACGTCCAATTCGAAAGTCGGGAGCGTTAGGCGCCTAGCTGTGCAGCGTTCTGATGATCGGCGCTGGCGTGTCGCCAGCCGCAATTGCCCAGATGACCGTCACCTACATCCACACGGACGCACTTGGTTCCGTAGTGGCCGAGAGCGATGCTAATGGCAACGCATCAAGCGCTATGACTACGAGCCCTATGGTGCCGTGGTGGGAGGTCAGGTCACGGATGGGCCCGGATACACAGGGCATGTAAGCGACTCGGCCACTGGGCTGAGTTACATGCAGCAGCGGTACATGGATCCGCAGTTGGGGGTGTTCCTGTCAGTCGATCCGGTGACGGCGTATGAGCAGCCAGTGGGGCAGTTCAATCGGAACAGGTATGCCAACGGGAATCCGTACAAGTTCACTGATCCAGATGGACGAATCGCCAAGTACGCATTTGAAGGCGATGCGACGCTGCGTGATGGTGCTACCTCGCTCAACCATTGGATGAAGTCAGAAACCATCAGCTCTGAACTGAAGCAGATTCTCCTATCCGATGAGCCCCGCACCATACAGTTCAATCGCAATGGTGATTTTGGATATGACGAGAACAAAAGAATGATCAGCATTGACGTGACCTCTGGACTTCGCATCAAATCCTCCGGGGAGATCCAGCCTCCTGCTCTGGGGGGCGGTCACGAGGTGAGCCATGCTGCCCAGCATGATCGGGTCGGGTTGTCCGCTTTCCACGCTTCGCTTGTTGCGCCACAATCCAACTCGGAGAGCAACGGCGTGATGCAGATCCGAGTCGGTGTATCTTCGGAAGATGCGCGGGCAACGGGGGTGGAGGCCCGGGCCGCCCGTGAGCTGGGGGAACCTGCCCGGAAGAGCTACAGCGACACGAACGGCACTGTTAATGTCTGCTCCCCCACCAGCAATCGGGAGTGTTGAATGGACCGCGTTCTGATGCTTGCGTTGGCCTTGTCCAGTGCTTCATGTCGCGCCGGTGAGGAGTTCCTTGGGCCTTGCCAAGCGGCAAGCAGTCCGGTGGAGACCATTGCGCCGGTCGTTCCCGCCGCGACTGAGATGCAGGTGCGAGGCTCTGTCGTGGCGACCGTCGTCGTTGAAGAGAATGGGCGGGTGACAAATCCCGTCATCACTCGCTCACAGTTTGAAGGGCTGGACCGGGGGAGGGTCGACAATGCTGCTTATGAGCGCGCAGCTCTGGTTGCAGTGGCGAAGTGGCGTTTCCCGCCGGTCCCATCCCGCTGCACCAGGAAGGTCACATTCGACTTCCAGCGTCTGGACTGATTGAGCTCGGTAGTGATCACAAAGGTGCGCCCACCATTAGAATTCGTGATGAAGAAAGTGAATTTATTCAAGCCACGCGCTATAAGAAAGGTCAATGAATCAGGAATCGAATTGCGTTGATCTCAATGAGGTGGAGAAACTGCTGAGTGATCAGCAGTTCCCAGTTCTCCCTTTCAAAGGCTAAACATGGTGAGGGTTGTTATTCAATCGTGATCTTCATGGGCTTGGGGGGGCGGCAAAAAGCATCTTTGATGCCTTGATAACCCAGCTCGAAGCGGGAGGCGCGATGCCGCTGTGGTTTGTACCTGCGGTAACAATGAGGTCGGGAGAGGATGTGTTTCCGTAGGCCGATATCGATGGGTGGGGTCGATATGTTGATCTTCTTGGCTGCTTGGGTTTCTTTCCGGAGTACTACTTGGTACCAGCTGATCGATCGATGCTGCTGTGGTTTGATCCCGAGACAATTCTGGTGGGCGGTCGAGCAGAATTCATCAGTGCGATTGCGGGTAACTGTGGTGGGGAGGAGCTGACGCGACTCTCAGTAGAAGAATTTGGTGTCACATTGGATGATAAGTGTTCTGATGTGGCAGCTTTTATCAAAATAATCAGTGGTCTGGATTGATCTCGATAGTAGCTCGTGGAAATTACGGAATCGGCGCCCTGGAAAAAGCAAGTCAAGGGGCGTGATGGTCGGCCTACGGGTGTTTGTATTGATGGTTGGTAGAGGCGGAGGATCTCGAAGCATGCACGCCGAAATCCTGAAGTTTGGGGGGGGCGGAGCCATGCGGACATGGATGATCAGGCGGTGAAGCATTTTCGGGATATTTTGCGCGGTCCTGGGGAATTCAAGAGGTGGCCAATCAAGATGGTGCTAGATTCCTCGAAAGATCACTCGAAAATTGGCGGGGTGTGCGCCTGAATATGAATGGGACATTCAAGGGGTCCATTGATAAATGAGTGAATTGATCGAGCTTATTTTTGAAGGCGTTGTAATAGATCGATTGGATGAATCCATCGGCTTGCTCTTGAGTAAGTCGGTCTTGAGTTCTGTCGCCGCTAGTGAAAGTCCAGGTCTGGATCTGGCATCTTGGCAAGGTCGCGTGCTCGAGATTCTTGAGGGGGCGTCGCCGAACCCTGGCGCGATCAGCTTTAGCTTGGATAAAGTGGAGTTTGGAGGTATGACAATAGTCAGTCCTCTCGTGCAGGTGTTCATGGTTCAAGAAAATGCGGATATTTCCCTATCATTCTTGGATTGTGAGCTGCACTTCGAATCGCTGAATGGCCTGGATGCATTGCATCATGCCTCCCTGGAATTTCTGGGGTGCACGGGCGGCAGTCACGTCCTCTGTGGTTACGAGCCCGCCAGCGATCATGAAACCCGCTTCTTCACTGATGCTACACGGGGCCCGCTTCGTGACTTTTGGTGAACCACGGCGGTGGGCGCTGAAGGGTGCTGGATCAATGGCCAGCTCGCGCATTCATGGCCACCATGACGCCTGGTACGACACCGGTTGTCGCTATCGACCCAGATATCAAGTCTCCTGCCTAAAGCGGCGAATCCTGTGATATGAATAGGCGGCCTTGCTTCAAGGCTCTTTCAGGGATTGGAAAGATGTGCTGGTCAGGGGGGATTAGCGGGGATGTGCGTACACCCAGCAGGAAATTCAAGCTAGGAAATCGACAACGGCGGCTGGTGGATCTGATTCAGCCGTACCGGGGTATGTCGCAGTATTCAAGGCGGCGTTGCGGCGATCGGCCCGTACTCCCGCTGCAGCGGCTCCTACATGGTCGTCAGCGCTGTGAACTGCTTAGAAGCCGCGACGGGGGGCGTCACCTCGGGTCCTGCACCTGCTGACTGCATGGTCTAGCGCGCGGCAGGGTTTCCATCTTGCTTGGGCGGATTCTTCCGTCTTGGTAGGGGGGGGGCGCCTCTGCGCCATTTCGTTGGCAATTTGATCGGGGACACCACTTTGAAGGGATTTCTCACAAGACGTGTGTTTGGGACCGTCGTGTCGTTGGTGGCAGTAGTGTGCGCATTTCAAGTGAGCCCCCTACACGCTCAGGAGCGAAAGGTCTGGGAAGAGTATGGCAATCGCGTTGGGCGCGCTTCCGATCCCAGTGTGGTTGGCAGTAATGCCTTCGGCGAAGAAGTCGATACCTATATGGGGGGCGTGTCGTTCAAGGCCACGGACGTAGATCTGGCTGGAAACAACGAGTTGCCGGTGCGATTCGAACGATCGTTCTCTGTCAGAAACAATCCGATTCCGGGGGTTTTCTATCGTTCGTTCGCGATGGCAGATTGGCAGATCAGCCTGCCTACGTTGTCCGCCGACTTTGCGCCCGACTGGACAGGCTCAGCGACGGGGGATCCTCAGCGACGATGCTCGGTAGCGCGGGCGATCGACGCGCGCCCCATGCCCATCCAGGTGGGTACTGAATATGTAATGCCGGATGAGTACTGGGACGGTGTAACGCTGCAGTTGCCTGAAGGCGGTGGCGAGCTTCTCTACATCCAAGGCAATATTCCTGTGCCTGGCGACGGCTCGCCTTACTATTGGACGGCCGGAGACAACATCCGTCTGTCCTGTCTGCCTTCTCTGGCCAATGGCTCGGGCGAGGGATTCCTCGCTGTCGCTCCCAATGGCAACCGCTACCACTTCAATTGGATGGCCCAGGACGCTGAGCCTTCCTTGGTTTCGCAGACCGCGATGATCGTCTCCCAGCTCGCCACGACAACCGAGCGACGGATTCCGCGCAAGAAGAACTCCCTCTATCCCACTCGCGTCGAGGACAAGTACGGGAACTGGGTTGCGTATACCTATTCCAACGGCTGGAGTGAAAGCGTTCGGCTGACGCGCATCGAAAGTAGTGATGGGCGTTGGATTGCAGTGCGCTACGATGGTTCCGGGAACATCAGCCAGGTCGAGGCGAACGGCCGGGTCTGGAACTACAGTTATGCCAACGATGGATCGAAACCAACGCTGGTCGGCGTGCGCCTGCCGGATCAGAGCGAGTGGGCGATCAACTTCAGTGGTCTGGGTCGGGCGACGATCCAGTATGTAGTCGGCGAGCCGGGTGATCAGAATACTCGCAACTGTTCGCGCCAAGGTGACCTCCTTGGGCCTACTTCCTTCGTCGGCACGATGGTGCACCCAACAGGGCTGGCAGCACAGTTCACCGTGGACATAACGCTCCATGGGCGCAGCAACGTGCCGCTCTACTGCAAGAACGTGACACGACCGACCAACAACAGGGGCGATGACATCGCGTGGATTCCCCCTGCCCACTATGGGCTTTCGCTTTCGGAGAAGGTTCTGTCCGGCCTCGGCCTGGGCACCATGCGATGGGCTTACGCGTACACCGCAGGTAGTAGCTACCAGTATTTGTCCGGTGATTCGCGGTTCCCCATCTGCCCGCCTGAAGTGGCTGAGTGCACCGCGCCGCTGTGCACTTCAGATGACTGTGCGGGTTCAAAGTCAACAACCATCACGGCTCCGGACGGGACTTCCACAACGTACAGATACGGCAATTCCTATCGCTACAACGAAGGGAAGCTGCTCAGCACGGTGCTGCGCGATGCACAGGGTGGAATCGCGAGATCAGAGCAGCGTCGCTATGACCTTTCGCTGGCTGACGGCACCTATCCTGCACGCTGGGGACTGAGCCCGCGTTACCGTCAAGCGGGATTTCCGTCTGAACTTCATAGGCCGCTACTGACCAGGACCATCACACAGGACGGGATGGACTTCGTTTGGTCGGCAGAGCAGCTAGACAGCTTGGCGCGTCCGGTGCGCGTGAGCAAGCACAGTAGTGTGGCGGGTACCCCCATCAAGCTGGAAGATACGCAGTATCACGACGACGTATCCAAATGGGTGATGGGACAGCCCCGGAGCGTGGCCGTCAATGGCGTGCCTTTCTACGAGACCACGTACAACGCCAGTGCCGCGCCAACGGTGATCAAAGAGTTTGGGCGCGTAGTGCAGAGCATCGAGTATCGGGCCGACGGCACCGTGTCAGCGGTCCGGGACGGTAATGGCAACATGACGTCGATCGGCGGGTGGAAGCGGGGGGTTCCGCAGAGCGTCACTTATCCCGATGGCGCGACGGTGTCGGCCACTGTCGATGACCAGGGTCTGGTGGTCCAGTCCATTGACGAAGGTGGCTATGCAACCTCCTACCAGTACGATTCCATGGGTCGACTCGTTCGATCGAGCTTCGCGGATGGAGATGCCGTCGCCTGGAATCCAGTGCTGAGAACCCTGGAAAGGGTTGGGGTGGGTGAGTACGGCGTGGCGCCTGGGCACTGGCGATATACCGTGGAAACGGGCAATGCACGCAAGATCAGCTATCTGGACGCGATGTGGCGCCCGTTGCTGGTGCGCGAGTTCGATGCCAGCAATGCCTCCGGAACGGAGCGCTTCACCGGGTTCGAGTACGATCACGAAGGGCGAACAGTGTTTGCATCTTACCCGTCCGGAACCAGTAACCCGGATGTTGGAGTGTGGACGCAGTACGATGCGACGGGGCGCGTTGTGCGTCACGCTGCAGACAGTGAGCTTGGTCTGCTTAGCACAGTTACGGCTTACGGATCAGATGCGCAGGGTAGTTTTTCCGTTGCCACGCGCCCCGATGGCCGTTCGGTGAAGACGCGCTTCCAGGTGTACGACGAACCCAGCGATCAGGTGCCTACAGAAGTGGCAGGCCCGGAAGGTGTGGTTACGCGCATATCGAGGGATGCGTTTGATCGTCCGCTGACCATTTCCAAGGGCGCAGTGAATGGTGGTGAGACCGTCACGCGTGCGTACAGCTATGACGGGAGCGGGCGACTGTGCAGTCAACGGGAGCCGGAGACCGGTGTAACCCTGATGGGCTATGACGGTGCGGGCAACATGACCTGGTCAGCAACGGGGCTCGATCCATCCACGAGCTGCCATGCCGACGGTCTCGTCACGGGTATCCAGGAACACCGTGTGGCCCGAACGTTCGACGCTCGCAATCGATTGCGGAGTCTGGTGTTCCCAGACGGCAACGGGAACCAGTCATGGCGGTACACAAGCACAGGTCAGCCTGACCAGATCATCACCAAGGCGGTTTCCGCCCCGGACGTCATCAACGCTTATAGCTATAACCGGCGTGGACTGATCACTGGTGAAACCGGTGGTGAGCTGGAAGGCCACAACTGGTCCATCGGCTATGCCTACAATGCCAATGGTGACATGTCCGGCGTTCGCTATCCCAGCGGCCTGTTTGTTGACTACGCGCCCAATGCGCTCGGCCAGCCCACGCGCGCGGGCAGCTACGCGGTGGATGTCAGTTACTACCCCAACGGCGGTATGCGGAATTTCGCGTACGGCAATGGCATCCAGCATGGCATGCAGCAGAATGCGCGACAGTTGCCGGCCCGGGTGCAGGAGGGCGCGGCGCTCGATAATGGCTATTCCTATGACGTCGTCGGCAATGTCAGCCGGATTGATGACGCGCTTGATGCGCGGCGCACGCGGGTGATGGGCTACGACGGCCAGGATCGCTTGACCCGCGCGGAGTCCCCTTCGTTCGGTGGCGATGGCGTCGCGACCTACACGTACGACGCGATCGACAATCTGCGCAGCGCGCACTTGGCGGGGGTGCGTCAGTTCAACTACTGGTATGACGGCAGTAATCGCCTCACAAACATTCGTGCCGATGATGGCGCCACGACGATGGGTCTAGCCTATGACGTGCGCGGAAATCTGAAGAGCAAGAACGGAATGCAGTTCCGCTTTGATCTTGGAAATCGTTTGCGCGAGGTCCTCGATCTCGAGCAGTACCGTTACGATGGCCATGGCCGTCGTGTGGCCAACATTCGTCCCGATGGTTCTGCAAGGCTGTCGTTCTACAGCATGGATGGCGTGCTTCGCAGGCAGGAGGATAGCGCCGGCGAAGGCACGGAGTACATCTATCTCAATGGCAGTCTTGTTGCGCAGGTAGCCGGGCCGGTGGTTCTTTCCACGCCCGTCCTGGCCTTGGCGGAGTTCAGTTCGCGTGGCGACTACCAGGTGTCCTGGAGCGGAATTGCTGCGGCTGCCACCTACGAGCTGCAGCAACGCAGTCCGGGCGCGGATTGGCAGGCGGCTTACAGTGGGTCTGGCAAAGTTTGGACGGCTCCGGGCCACGCTTCCGGAACTTACCAGTACAGAGTGAGGTCCTGTGACAGTGCGGCGTGCAGCGCGTGGAGCGCCGAGGCCAGCGTCCGGGTGCAGTTGCCGCCGTCTGGGGTGCCGGTGCTCAGTGCGCCTTCCATGTCAACCGATGGATCCTTTGTAGTCAGTTGGACGCGCGTGACTGGCGCTGTGGACTATCGGCTGGAAGAGAGTGCAGGTGGTGGGGCTTGGGCGGTGCTCCTGCAAGCGGACACGACGTCGCAGGTCTTCAGTGGCAAGCCGCAGGGTGGCTACGCGTATCGGATCTCGGCCTGCAATGCGGGTGGCTGCGGCGCCGTCAGCACGATTGCCTCGGTCACGGTTGTCGTTCCGCCGGGCGCTGCTCCTGCAATCAGCCTGCCGTCCCGCAGTGCGGATGGTGCGTACACGGTCACTTGGTCGACGGTGCCCGGTGCAGACCGCTATGTCCTGGATGAAAGCGCAAACGGTGCCACGTGGCAGCAGGTGCACGCGGCCTCCAGCGCGATGCGCGTGTTTGCGGGGAAAATGGCGGGCGTCTACACCTACCGTGTCACGGCGTGCAATGCTGGCGGTTGCAGCGGTGCGAGTGCGGAGGCGAGCATCGTTGTCCAGTATCCCCCGTCAACTGCGCCGGACATCAGCGTGCCTGCCAAGTCGACCAACGGTAGCTACACGGTTACCTGGACCGGTGTTGCGGTGGCTGAGCGTTATCTGCTGGAGGAAAGTGCAAACGGGGGCGGATGGGTCACGGTGCAGGAAAATGACCTGGGCGCACGAGCGTTCGCTGGCAAACCGATGGGGTTGTATAGCTATCGCGTGCGCGCAATCAACGGCTCGGGTGCGGGGCCTTATTCAAGTACTGTTTCAGTGAATGTGATCGAACGTCCGAATCCGCCTTCACTGTCCGAACCGGTTGCTGACGAAGCCAATGGCTACGTGTTCAGGTGGTCAGCGGCAAGTGGTGGTGGCAGCCACAACTACGATCTGGAAAAGTCCACAAACGGTGGTGACTGGGTGCGCGTTTCATACAGTGGAGGACTGTCGGCCGTTGTACTGCGCCTGGAATCTGGCTCCTATACCTTCCGTTTGAAGGCTTGCAACGAGGCAGGCTGCAGCGACTACTCGAACATCGTATCGCTCTACATTCCTCCTGCGCCGATTCCCCAGACGCCGTCCATCATGTACTCGGCAAAAACCGAACGGCGCGTGGGTACGACGTTGACGGTCAGTTGCAGCGTGCGGTGGACTGTTTCGCCGGGTGCAACCAGCTATCGGCTGATGGCGGCCCCGTCGGGCCAAGTGCAGTACACCGGGCCGAACTATGAGCTGACGCGTGCGGGGTCGTATTACTGCGCCGCATCGCATGTCGTGCAGGCATGCAACGCAAGTGGGTGCTCGCCTTACTCGGCGCCGCCCTTCCCGCAGAAAACCATCAACACGCCATTGTGAAGCGCGGGCGGTGATGCGCCAGTCGCATCACCGCCTCCTTGAAGGCACGGGTGTCTTCGTCCGCTCAGCGCTGGCGGATAGTTGCTTCTGCGCCCCGTCGATTGTTCGACCGAACGTACCCGGCAATGCTTCATGATGCCGCTCAAGGACTGAAAGAATGCGTAGGATCGAGATACAGGCAGGCGGACGGCCTGCCCGATTTGGAGGGATTGAAGGCCGTGCCGGGAAGCTGCTGACGGACGTCGCGTTGCGTTGCTGCATTCTGGTGGTCGGGCTTGTCCTGTCTATCCCGGTGGTGGCCCAGACAGTCACGTACATCCATACCGATGCGCTCGGTTCGGTTGTGGCCGAGAGTGGTGCCAATGGCAACGTGATCAAGCGCTACGCTTACGAGCCTTATGGCGCCATTGTAGGTGGGCGGGTCACGGATGGCCCGGGGTACACTGGGCATGTGAGCGACTCCGCCACTGGGCTGAGCTACATGCAGCAGCGGTACATGGATCCGCAGTTGGGCGTGTTCCTGTCGGTGGACCCGGTGACGGCGTATGAGCAGCCGGTTAGGCAGTTCAATCGGTACCGGTATGCGAATGGGAATCCGTACAAGTTCAAAGATCCTGACGGAAGGGAGGTCGTGTATGAGTACTTGCAAGGCGTCAGTGAAAGACGAGGCCGTTTGCACATGATGGGAGTCGTAATGTCGCCTACCGCTCACGCGGAATTGCAGCAACTCGAAAGATCTTCTGAGATCTATACTATCGTAATGGGAAATGATCTAGAGCCGGGTTACGTTACCGACACCAGGACCATAAGGTTAAATCCATCATTGGGAATCAAGCTTAGCTCAACTGGCGAGGTGCAGCCTCCTACTGTCAATAGCGCTCATGAAATTTCGCATGCTGCCGAACATGATCGCGTGGGTACAAGGGAGTTTGCAAAGGCCAAGCGGGACATTCAAAAGAATGGTGTGGATCGCGAGGAAAATCGTGCGAGTTCCGTTGAACGTCAAGTGGGTAGGGAGCTCGGAGAGCCTGCTAGGCAGTATTATCGTGACTACGACAAAGGTGTGAAATGTAGTTCTGATATGTCTTCTGGCTGCGGGAAATAGGTTTGAGAGGGTTCTGAATGAACGTTCGAACTTCCAGTGTGATCCTCTTGGTGCTGACGAGTTGCTCATCGGCAGTGAATGAACCCGCTGCTGTAGTGGAGGCCCTGAACTCGGAGGCTTGTCAGCTGCCTCCGGAAGTCCCGACGGCGATAGCGATTTCGGACGCCATAGCGGATCCAACATCTTTTGATGGAAGACTTGTTTCCGTGGAGGGGTACTATTGCGCGGCGTTCGAGATGAATGCAATTTACGAAACGCCCGATTGCTATTCAAGGCCAGAGTTGGGATTATGGCTGGGCGGGATGTCGCCCTTCTATTCATCCAAGGGGCGAAGGGTTGTGGTGACGGGAATGTTCGATTCCAGGTTGCAAGGCCACTTGGAGAAGTGGCCGGCAGGGGTCTGTGTCGCTAAGCTTACCGAAGTGCAACCCAAATGACGCTTGTGCCGAATACTGGCAGATGTCTGCATCTGATAAAGCGCGTCGTGCCGGGATGAAACGTGTTACGTTGATCATCATTCTGCCGCCTGTGCGGCAACGGAAATCACAGCCACGGACGCTCTGGGTTCCGCTGTGGCTGAGCGCGATGCCGACGACAACCTGATCAAACGCTACGACAACGAACCTTACGATGCCGCGGCTTCAGAGGCTGCGGCTATCATGCGTACGAATAGCGTTCCAAGGGGCTTGCCCGTGCGCACACTGATCTCATCCTCCGCTGCCATTCTTTCGTTCGTGACCTGCGCGACAGTACTGTGCCTAACGAGCGCATGCAGCAGAGATGAGGGGCGCGCCCAACATATCTCCATTGAGGAAATGGTGAACTCTGGTCAGTCGCTTGGTGGGGTCCGGTTGAGGATTGAAGGGTGTATTTCATCAAGTCAGCATGGGCTCGTGATCAATGAATGCCATTCCACTGGTGACGGGATTCCGGTGCTGCTTTCGACAAATGCGGATCGTCATGCGCCCGTCCTCTACGAACGAGGTTTGGTGTTGGAGGCCGGTCGAAGAAAAGGGGGCGTTGTTGCTCTGTGTGGCAACTACTCTCAGACCCCTGACGGAAAAGATCGTTGGTTCGAGGTCGATTCTTTCTTGATGGGCGGCCGAGCCTATGGTGATTGGTCTGGCTGCGGGACTGATAAGAAGCACTGGCGCTGATTGTGGCCGGTAATCTGGTGCGTGTGTCGGTTAGCGGCCCGGTGCGAGGGTGAGCGTAAGGGTGTGGGCGATTTCCGATCTTGGAGGGGGCGTGTGGAACAACGATGTAACCAGGAGAAACATTTCGGAGTACTCGTGGAAGTGATTCGGAAATGAAGGCGGGTCATCGAGCGCTGGTGTTGAAGCTATCGACTTCACTGCGGGCCTCTCTTCTACTTTTTACTATTATTTTTGATGGGTATTTCCACTATGACTGCCAGGAACGAAAGTGCGGACGGGCCGCGTTTGGGCGTTGGATTCGATGGAATGGCGTCTTACGTCACCACGTATGATGGACGGTCGGTTGGGCGATTTGCTGTATATGGAGACGTGCATGCGAAATCCGGACGTGTGTTGGATTTCCGTCTGGCAGATGGCGTGGTTCGGGACCTCGAGCACGCCATTGAGCGGACAAGTACTTCTGCGGAGTTGAACTGATTTGGCACGCAATCGATCAGGCAGGAGAAGGGGGCCTCTTGCCATAGCCCTGCTGTGCACGGTGACAACTGCCTGTCTTGGTCCACTCCGGCATGCTGCCCCGGGGGATTTCAGCCTTTCCTTGATTGATAGCCCTACGCAGAAGCGATACGAGGTAGTCCTGACGTCTTCCGTCAGCCGACTTCTGTGCTTGTCGAAGGACAGCTGGCCTGCCGAAGACGGTAGTTTTCCCATGGGGAACGAGGGAGCAGTACTGACCGCGGCCAGTGGCACACGGCATCCCATAGTTGCTATGACAGCTTACTGCCCTGGCGGATGCGGCGAGGTTCGCTTGCAACCGGGCCAGACCTTGCGGGCAAACATCGCCTATGCGGCGTTTGGCGATGCGGAGGTCATCGCAGCAGACCCTGCGCGTTCACTATCGTTTTCTGTTCACCCCTACTTCTGCATACGATAGCCCGTGCCGCCCGTGACCTTCAGCGATGCTAATGTCGGAGGCAACAGAAGGGTGTCCTGTGGGCTGCATTACCCGCGCTACGGCATTGGCGGGCAGCGTACCGGCGAACCGGTCCATCTAGGGCACGATGCTGATCGCCCCTTCTGGCCTGCAAGCTCGGTCGCAGAGCGTTGTGGTGCATCCCGGCTTGGCCTGCCAGGAAGAGGGGGCGGTTGTGGTAGTTCATGGAGGTGCACGATGAGAGTGTTTGTTGACTTCAATAACCTGGATCCTGAGGGTTGCCTGAGGCTCAATCTTGTGGGCACGCTGCAGGACCTGGAAGCGCAACATCTCGTGCTCGAGGCAGGAATGCTCTTGACTGGATCGGACGGTGATCTGAATGCCAGGATCATCGTCCTTCATCCAGGGAGGGAGGGGGTGTGGCGGGGGCAGATCGTTGAGGGTCCTTTTGAAGATGCCTTCCTTCCTGAGTGATGCGATGAACAGCGATCAAGCCACCCATGGGTCTCTGCGGCAGTTGATCGATCGGCTTGACCCGCTGCTCGATGTCGCCGGATTCGAAAACTGTGAGAGCGCTCGCGCCAGGCTTGCGCTCGCATTGTGCGATCGGCTTGGTGGCCGGCTTGATGGCGAGCGGTTGGCTGCAGTAAACGCGGCTCGCGAGTTCTGGGTGATGGGGCAGGACGCCGAGTACAAAAAGTGGCTCGGCGTGTTCTGGTCCAGCAGGGAGGACTCGCGGCCCGGAAATCCAATCGATCGGTTGGTGTGGAGTGCGTTGGCGCGGTCCGGCGGGCTTGATGGGTATGCGGCGGAGTTTCTGGTTCTTGAGGCTCTTGATGCTGGCATCGGGCTGGATGAAATCTCCCAGGCATTGGCCGAGGTCGTGCCTGGCTACGCAGCGGGTTGTGGTGCGGGCGGCAAGTGACACTGAAATTTTGGCCGGTCCAAGCCATGCCCGAAGCCGGTGGGCGTTGAGCGCGGCAACATTCAGGCGAATGAAGTAGACCCAATGAAGTCCTACACCACGCCCAATCTTCTTCCCGATGATGTGCGCTATCTGCCGATCCAACTGGCGGGGGCGGAGCCGGGTGAGCTTGCTGATTTGCTACAGGGGCGTCTGCTCCTGGGCTATTCGATTCCTGCGGCGCAGGCGGCGGGTATGGCCTGGCAGGTGATCTTGAAGTTCAGCTCTGATGTGTCGATCGAAATCACATGCTCGAATACCGTCGTTGAGCGATGGAAGGCGTTCGGGAGCGTCAACGTCGAGGTTCTGGCCTGCGATACCGCGGATCTCGCCTGCGCATCTGCGATCCACGAGCTTCCGAAAGGTCTCTGCGTTGCACGTACCGAGATCGTTCGCTGGAAGAGCGCTGGATTGATCGTTGACGCCGGAATCCGCCTGCAATTCTCGGATGGCCGTACGCTTACCGCTGTCGCGCTGGATGCCCCCGGAGCGATGTGCCTGAACCTTCCGGGAGACACAGATGCGCAATCGTGGCAGTTTCCAGCGCACGAGTACGTCTACGTGGCAATGGATGAGGCGGGCTGAGCCGCCACCCGAGCGCACAGCGCGCAGCCCCGTCGGCCTTTCGCCTGCGCAAGACCGGCATTCACTCGTCGAGATTGTCCGTAGCACCACGGCACGTTTTCGTGCCTTCAGGCGCCGGGCCAGACTTCCGCTTCAAGACATCGTTGAGAGCGATGACGTCGGTATCGCCGTTGTCACCTTTGCGGATGCTGTCCACAACGCGCCAGTCCAGCGTGTCGCCGTGCCGCTCCGCGCGTACCAGGCTGATGGATCCGTTGCGGCCGCTTTCCACGGCCAACACGGCCGTATTGCCAACGACGGTCCCCACTACCTGCCCGTCGTCGATCTGCCGCAGATTGACCAGGGCGCCACCGAAGTCGCCGCACAGGCGGGCGCCTTCCTGGACCAGGGTTACGTTGAAGCCGCCGCAGTCCAGCTTGGGGTTGGTGCGGTCGCACCATTCCACCGACCAGGTGCCGCTGACATCTGCCGGGGGCTCGGCCTTGGGGCTGGCCGCGTCGGCGGGCACAGGGCCAAGGACCGTCGTCAGTAGTACAGCCGCCATCAGGCTCTTTGCGTTCATGTGCAATCCGGGCATGGGGGTCTTCCGTGGGTGAACGGGGCGGGCAGGAAGCACCCGCAAGGCGCGTTCGTGAGTGTAGGGGATGAGCACCGTATTCGATCTTCATCCGCACGGGTTGCCGGCTGGGAATCGTCGGCGGCCCCATCATCCCGTGGGCGCCAGACACCACCCACCGCCACCGCCTGCTACGCTTGCCCCTGACACCGCGCCGCGCGGTTACAGGGACCGTAGACCATGGCATCGACAAACGCACTGCATCGTCTGGCCGCATATTCCATCATCGGCGTGGCTTCGGCACTCTCCGTGCCGGCCTGGGCCGCAGCCGAATCCCCGCCGGCGCCGGCCACGCCCGCAGAACCGATCAACGCGGCCAACTTCGTGCGCCTCACCCAGTCGCTGGAAGCAACACCCCAGCAGCCGGGCGCGCAGGAACTGCGCGTGTCGATGCTGCGGTGGTTGGCGGAAACGCCGGATTACACCGTCACCATCTGTCCGGTGATGGACCTGCCCGAGCAGGATCCTGCCGCCAGCAAGATTGGCATCGACCTGCTGCTGCAGCAGAGCTTCGGCAACCTGGTGTTTCAGATAGACCCGCACAACGACGACGATCAACTGAGCCGGCAGGTAGCCGGCGTGCAGAGCGCGCTGCGCGCCTATGCGTCCTTCGTCGCGGCCGATCCCGCATTGCGGATTGCGGCCATGGATGCGCTGGCTGCGCAGCAGAAGGCCGGCACGTTGCGCGCGCATCTGGCGCCCGTGGTGAAGGCCGAATGCAGCGCCAGCGACAATACGGCCATGCTCAATCCGGAAGCGGTGGGGCAGGGCACGCGTGCGCCGTCGCCGTTCCTGGGCGGTTTCCTGCGTGCGACCAGCGTGGTCTACCCGTTGCAGGTAGGCCAATGGCAAGCGCTGGGCGAGCGTCGCTACGACGATGTCGCGGGCGGTGCATCGGTGCGCTACCAGCAGGCCGGCCGCGAGGACGGTTGGATTGACGTGTACTTCTATCCGGTGGGGGTGCTGCAGCAGGAACAGCGTTCGGCCCTGCTGGAAGGCGAGCGCAAGGGCTTGCTGGAGGCGCGAGAAGCATCCGTGGCCGGGCGCGATGATATGTCGCCCGTGCGTACCGTGCCGTTGAAGGCCGCTGCGGCGCAACCGGGCACAGCGGCCACTGTTGAGGCCAGCGTGCTGGATTTCGGTTTCGTGCGCGATGGCAAGGACTACAGTTCGGTGATGCTGCTCGCCATCGACCGATTGTATGCCATCAAGCTGCGCTACAGCGTGCTGGCGGCAACAGCGAACCGCAACGCGGCGCGCGGCGAGGTAGAAACCTTTGCGTCGGTGCTGCTGCCGCAGTTGGAGATCAGCAACTCCGGTGGCTGCGGCACGGTGCCGGCGGCCGCGCGCGACCAGCTGCGTCTGGGCTGCACCGGCGCCGATCCGGTATTGCCGGTGGTGGGTGAGGGACAGCGGGAGATGCGTTTCGAGTACGCGCCGCCGCGTGAGGCGAAGGGCCAGTAAGGCCTCCGGCCACAGGTTGCAGAGACGCGCGCGATGGATACAGAAACCCAGCAGTTCCTGGCGTACCTGCTCTCTGATGGGGGCAGTGGCAGCAACGCTGTTGAACACACTGCGCACCTGCAGCGGTACTACAGCGGCCAGATGTCCGTGCCGCGCCCCATCGAGGCCGACCTCGACGCGTGGCTGGGCCATGCCGACCCTGCGGCGTTGCTGCGCGCGGCGCAGTGGTTGGTGCAGGGATATGCACTGGCCGAGACGTTCCCTGCGCTGCATCTGGCGTGGGTGAAGCGGTTGCTGGATGAAGGCCGGCTGCAGCCGCTGCAGGCCATTCCTCTGTTGGCGCTGCAGCCGGCGCATCACGCGCTTGATATGCAGGGCCAGGAGATTGCCTGGCTGGCGCTGCACGCCGTGGAAGAAGGGCGCGAGGCCGAAGAGCAGCACCTGCTGCTCTCCCTGCTCTCCCTGCTCGCCACCTATCCCCACCCGTCCGCGCCGCGCCGCACGAATTGACCGCGCTGGCGCATCGCCCTCCACCATTGCTGTTCCAGCTCCCACAGGTCCGGCACCTGCTGCCGTGAATCGTCAAATACGATAATCACCATGCGCTTGGGCGAATTATCGACCAGTAATACCGGCGTATCCCCCACATACATTTCGAAATGCCGCGCCCCGCGCGCGGCGGGGCTGACCCGCAGTCCGTCGGCATCCCGTTCCCGTGCAAACTGCGCGGCCTGCTGCCACATCAACAGAAAGTCCGGCACGGTCTGTTTGCTGTAGCTGTTTACGCTGAGTGCGGGTTCCGGCAGATAGAGATGGCCGGCAAGCAGGCCCAGCAGCATCACCACCGTGGAGGGAATGGACGCCGCCGCGGCCCGGGCTACGGTTGCACCTGCAGGCAGTTGGCCGCATGCGCGGTCAGGGCGATGCAGGCCAGCAGCAGCCCTTCCGTGCTGCGATCGCCCAGGGTGTCTTCGGGCTGGGCGGTCTGGCGGGTGCGCTCGGCCGCCAACAGCATCTGCTGCACGGTGGCCAGACCGGCCAGGGCGCAATCGGCGTCGGCCAGTTGCAGGCGCCGGCCGGGTGGCATCGCGCGTTCGGGCCAGGGCTGGCCATCGGCGGCCGCGCCCCGCTGGATACGCCGCAGCGTGGGGTGAAGGTGCTGGGGTCGGTGCCGGGTTCGCCGCCGGCGTCGGCAGCAGGCGCCGCGCGGCGGGCGTTCAGATCAGGAAATTCCGATGCGTTCATGGCAGATGCTCCGTGCAAAACACAAAGCGCCACCGCAGGGGTGGCGGACGGTGCGTGGCGGCAAAAACCGGGTCTGACGAATCCGGCGGGTGCATGCGAACACGCACCCCCACGCACCGCCCGCCATAGAACGCGGACGGATTGCCAGCCGGCGCCACGCAGAGGTGGCGCCGACTGGCAAGCGTAAACACTCGTCAGACATCGGGTTTGCCGACCCGGCCACTCGTTTTCAGTGGCATGCCATGGTGTGCACAGCCCGCGAGCCGCTGCCAAGGGCAGATTGCGTCAATGCGGGGATGTTTTACGCTTCGGCGGCATTTTGGCACGCCGGCCCGCAGCCCGAAACGCCCGCCCGGCAAGGCCGGGTTGCCATCAGGCCCGGTTCAAAGGGCCACCCAGCCAGCGTCGAACAGGTCAGCCCGCCCGGCCAACCCGAAGCCCCGGCCCGAGGCGATCACGACAGAACGGTGCCAGTTGCCGCAGATACCCGCCCACCGCCCCGGCCAGTGCGCCCCAGGCCAGGCGCCCCACGACCTGCAGCCCGCGCCCGGCCTGCAGCCGCAGCCAGGGCAGGGTGGCCAGCAGCTGCGCGCCCAGCAGCAGCGCCAGCACGTCCAGCCCCAGCACATCCACCAGCCCCAGCAGCGGCGCCAGTTCCGGGTTGCAGGCCAGCAGCACCACCAGCGCGGCGCCCAGCAGGGCAAGCGTGCGCCGCACGGTGGGCGTGGTGAGCCAGCGCAGCAGGGCATTCATCAGGCATCCTTGCGAAGAGGGGGCGTCAGTCACCCAGTCTTGGTGCGGCAGCGGCTCGGTTCAAGTACGCTGAACACGTTCAGCCTGCTTTGCCGAATCCGGCCCCCTGCGCGCGGTGCGACAACGTGTCGCAGCGATATCCGGCCGATTCCTGCGCTGGATCATTGTCAATGCCTTTCTTAAATGATGCGTGACGGCCTAAAATTGAAAGGCTGACTCGACCCCACCTCACTGCCTGTCTCAACCACAGGCGGGACCGGCTTTTGCCGGAGCGGGCAGGACGGGGAACGGCATTCCCTCGCAATTGGATCGACCGATGATTCCGTTGAAAACCCTTGGGCGCTGGTTGCGCCCGGGCCTGCTGCTTGCACTGCTGGTGATGCTCACCGGCTGCGATGCCGTGGCCATCCTCAGTCCGAAGGGCCAGATCGGCCAGGACGAGAAGACCCTGCTGATCACGGCTGTCGTGCTCATGCTGCTGGTCGTCGTCCCGGTCATCGTCATGACCCTGACCTTCGCGTGGAAGTACCGCGCTTCCAACACCAAGGCCCGTTACGAGCCGAAGTGGTCGCATTCCACGGCGATCGAGGTGGTGGTGTGGTCGATCCCCTGCATGATCGTGCTGGTGCTGGCGGTCCTGACCTGGCGTTCGTCGCACGCACTGGACCCGTACAAGCCGCTGGAATCGGACGTCAAGCCGGTCACCATCGAGGCGATCTCGCTGGACTGGAAGTGGCTGTTCATCTATCCGGAAGAGAAGGTTGCGGTCGTCAACGAGATCAAGTTCCCGGTGAACACCCCGCTGAACTTCAAGATCACGTCGGACACGGTGATGAATGCGTTCTTCATTCCGCACCTGGGCAGCATGATCTATTCGATGGCAGCGATGGAAACCAAGCTGCACCTGATCGCCAACGAAACCGGTGAATTCCCGGGCATGTCCTCGCACTACAGCGGCGCGGGCTTCGCCAAGATGCACTTCACCGCCTATTCGGTAACCGATGCCGAGTACCGCCAGTGGCTGGACCAGGTGCGTGCCGGCGAGCAGACCCTGGACAAGACCAGCTTCAAGGCCCTGGGTGATGCGAAGAATTCCGAGTGGTACCCGGTCACCTACTTCGGCAAGACCGAAGAAGGCCTGTTCGACTGGGTCATTGCCAAGCACATGGGCGACAACCAGCACTACGGCATGAAGCATTCGCATGCCGGTGCGGCCGCCGCCGATGCTGCCAGCCATGAAGCGCACGAGGGGCACACCCCCAGTGACGCGCATGATTCCAAGGAATCGGGTGAAAACCTGGATGCCACTGAACACGAACACGCAGGCCATGCCGGCCACGCGGGTTCGGGAGAATGAACATGTTGGGAAAACTCTCTCTTGAGTCGATCCCCCACGATCCGATCGTCCTGACGACGTTGATCGGTGCAGTGCTGGGTGGTCTGGGCGTGATGGCCCTGATCACCAAGTTCAAGCTGTGGGGTTACCTGTGGAAGGAGTGGTTCACCTCGGTGGACCACAAGAAGATCGGCGTGATGTACCTGATCGTCGCCTTCGTCATGCTGCTGCGCGGCTTCTCCGACGCCATCATGATGCGTACCCAGCAGGCGCTGGCAGTGGGCGGTTCGGAAGGCTACCTGCCGCCGCACCACTACGATCAGATCTTCACCGCCCACGGCGTGATCATGATCTTCTTCGTGGCCATGCCGCTGATCACCGGCCTGATGAACCTGGCCGTGCCGCTGCAGATCGGCGCGCGCGACGTCGCGTTCCCGTTCGTCAACTCGCTCAGCTTCTGGCTGTTCGTGGCGGGCGCGGTGCTGATCATGCTGTCGCTGTGGATCGGTGAATTCGCCGCCACCGGCTGGCTGGCGTTCCCGCCATTGTCGGGCATCGAATACAGTCCAAGCGTCGGCATGGACTACTACATCTGGGGTCTACAGGTCGCAGGCCTGGGTACCACGCTGAGCGGTATCAACTTCTTCATTACCATCCTGAAGATGCGTACCCCCAGCATGAAGCTGATGCAGATGCCGGTGTTCACCTGGACGGCGCTGGTCACCAACGTGCTGATCGTCGCCGCCTTCCCGGTGCTGACCATCACCCTGGTGCTGCTGACCCTGGACCGTTACCTGGGTACGCACTTCTTCACCAATGATGGTGGCGGCAACGCCATGCTGTACATCAACCTGATCTGGATCTGGGGCCACCCGGAAGTCTATATCCTGGTGCTGCCGGCCTTCGGCGTGTTCTCCGAAGTGATCGCGACCTTCTCGCGCAAGGCGCTGTTCGGCTACAAGGGCATGGTCTACGCCACCGCCTGCATCGGCGTGCTGTCGTTCATCGTGTGGCTGCACCACTTCTTCACCATGGGTTCGGGTGCCAACGTCAATGCCTTCTTCGGCATCACGACGATGATCATCTCCATTCCCACCGGCGTGAAGATCTTCAACTGGCTGTTCACCATGTTCCGCGGTCGCGTGCAGTTCACCACGCCCGTGCTGTGGACCATCGGCTTCATGGTCACCTTCACCATCGGCGGCATGACCGGCGTGATGCTGGCGATCCCGGCCATCGACTTCGTGCTGCACAACAGCCTGTTCCTGATCGCCCACTTCCACAACGTCATCATCGGCGGCGTGGTGTTCGGCATGTTCGCCGGTATCACCTACTGGTGGCCGAAGATGTTCGGCTTCCGCCTGAACGAGTTCTGGGGCAAGTGCGCCTTCTGGTGCTGGTTCATCGGCTTCTATGTGACCTTCATGCCGATGTACGTGCTGGGCTTCATGGGCATGACCCGTCGCCTGCAGAGCACCGTGAACCCGGCCTACGAGCCGCTGCTGCTGGTGGCTGCCGCAGGTGCCTTCATCGTGGGTGCCGGCATCCTGTGCCAGATCATCCAGGTGGCTGTGTCGATCCGCGACCGCAAGAAGACCGCCGACCTGACCGGCGACCCGTGGGATGCCCGTACGCTGGAGTGGGAAACCTCTTCGCCGCCGGCCTTCTACAACTTCGGCAGCCTGCCGGAAGTCACCGAACTGGACGATTTCTGGGAGCGCAAGCAGCGTGGTGAAGCCTGGCCGAAGCCGGCCAAGTACACCGACATCCACATGCCGCGCAACACCGGCACGGGTGTGGTCATCGGCGCCTTCAGCCTGGTGTTTGGCTTTGCGATGATCTGGCACATCTGGTGGCTGGCCATCGTCGGCTTCGTCGGCATGATCGCCACGTTCATCTACCGCACCTTCGACCAGGACGTGGACTACTGGGTCCCGGCCGCCGAGGTGGAACGCATCGAGAACGAACACCGCAAGCACCTGGAAGCCCAGGGCCTGGTGAAGTCGGAGCTGAAGGCATGAGCACCAATACCTCGACCCTGAGCCACGGGCACGCCGCGCACGCGGCGGCCCATGGCCATGACGACCACGAGCACCACGACACCGGCGGCAATACCGTCTTCGGTTTCTGGGTGTACCTGATGAGCGACTGCCTCATCTTCGCCTCGCTGTTTGCCACCTACGTGGTGCTGGTGGGCGGAAATGACGGCGGCCCGACCCCGAAGGATCTGTTCGAGCTGCCGTTCGTGGCGTGGGAAACCGCGCTGCTGCTGACCTCGTCGCTGACCTTCGGCCTGGGCATGATTGCCATGCACCGCAAGCAGGTGGGCCAGATGTACCTGTGGCTGGCCATCACCTGGCTGCTGGGCTTCGGCTTCATGTGCATGGAAGTGTGGGAGTTCAACCACCTGATCCACCAGGGCTACGGCCCTGACCGCAGTGCCTTCCTGTCGGCGTTCTTTGCCCTGGTCGGTACCCACGGTCTGCACGTGAGCGCCGGCCTGCTGTGGCTGCTGGTGATGTTCGTGCAGCTGAAGAAGTACGGCCTGACCCCGACCAACAAGACCCGCATGGCGTGCCTGAGCCTGTTCTGGCACTTCCTGGACCTGATCTGGATCGGCGTGTTCTCCGTCGTCTACCTCAATGGAGCGCTGTAATGGCACATGACAACCATGCACACGACCACGGCACCGGCGGCGAAAGCCACGGCAGCGTGAAGTCGTACCTGATCGGCTTCGTGCTGGCGGTGGTGCTGACCGTCATCCCGTTCTGGGTGGTGATGTCGGGCGACTTCTCGCGCACCGTAAGCGGTGTGGTGATCGCGGTTTCCGCGGTGCTGCAGATGCTGGTGCACCTGGTGTTCTTCCTGCACCTGGACCGTTCTTCGGAAAGCCGCTGGAACGTCAACGCTGCTGCCTTCACCGTCGTGGTGATCGGCATCATCGTGGCCGGCACCTTGTGGGTCATGCACAACATGAACGTGCACATGATGCACTGACGTCTTCGCGACGTTGCCACACACGAAAAGGCCGCCCCTCGGGGCGGCCTTTTTCGTTGGCGGAGGGTGGGGGTCAGAGCCCTTGCCTGCGGCGAGGGATCCGACCCCGCTGGCCTTGCCGCTCCTGCGCTCGTGAATGGGTAGCGCCGGGCCATGCCCGGCGGGTAGATCCACGCCATGCGTGGATGGCAGCGCGCGCGATGCAGATGGGGTCAGAGCCCTTGCCTGCGGCAAGGGATCCGACCCCGTCGGTCGCGCCGCCGGGCATGGCCCGGCGCTACCGCCGCGCGGTTCAACCGACCTTGCGCAGGAACTCGTCGGCAGCCATCGGCCTGCCCAGGTGGTAGCCCTGCAGCTGGTCGCAGCCCAGCCCGCTCAGGTAATCCTGCTGTTCCTTGGTCTCCACGCCCTCGGCCACCACCTGCAGCTGAAGCGAACGGCCCAGCGCCACGATGGACGACACGATGGCCGCGTCTTCGGCGTTCTGCTCCAGCTCGCGCACGAACGCGCGATCGATCTTCAGTTCGGTGGCCGGCATGCGCTTCAGGTACAGCAGGCTGGAATAGCCGGTGCCGAAATCATCAATGGCGATATGCACGCCCATCGCGGTCAGGTCGTTCAGGATCACCAGGCTGGCTTCCACGTCCTTCATCGCCGTGGTTTCGGTGATCTCCAGGGTCAGGCGCTCCGGCGCGATGCCGTGCCGCTGCAGCGCAGCGCGCACGCTGTCCAGCAACGCCGGCGAGGAGAACTGCAGCGGCGACAGGTTCACCGCCATGGTCCATTCGTGCTGGCCAGCATCGTGCCAGGCGCGCAGCTGCGCGCAGGCCTGGTCCAGCACCCAGTCACCGATGGGCAGGATCAACCCGCTGCGTTCGGCAATGGGAATGAACACGTCCGGGCTGAGCATGCCCAGTTCCGGATGCTGCCAGCGCAGCAGTGCTTCAGCGCCCACCGCCGGGGTGCCGGCGGCCACGAACTTGGGCTGGTAGTGCAGCAGCAGCTCGCCGCGTTCGGTGGCGCGGCGCAGGTCCTGCAGCAGGCGCAGCTGGCGGTTCGCGCTCACCTGCATCGACGGGGTAAAGAAGGTGTAGCCGTTCCGGCCGCCTTCCTTGGTGTGGTACATGGCGGCGTCGGCATGGGCCATCAGTTCGCGTTCGCTGGTGGCATCGTCCGGGTACAGCGCAATGCCCAGGCTGGCGCTGACCTGCAGTTCGGCCGCATCGATCAGGAACGGTTCGGCCACCGCGGCAATGATGCGCTCGGCCACCACCACCGCGTCGTCGGGTTCGTCGATGGCCAGCACGATCACGAACTCATCGCCACCCAGGCGGGCGAAGGTGTCCTGCGGGCGCAGCAGGGCGCTGACGCGCTGGCTCATCTTCACCAGCAGGCGATCGCCCAGTTGGTGCCCGTAGGCATCGTTGACGGCCTTGAAGCCGTCCAGATCGCAGAACATGACCGCCAGCGCATGGCCGCGGCGGCGCGCCTTTTCGATTGACTGCTCGATGCGATCCTGCAGCAGCATGCGGTTGGGCAGCTGGGTAAGCGGGTCATGCAGGGCGGCCTGCAGCAGCTTGTCGTTGGCCTTTTCCAGCGATTCGGCCAGCAGACCGGTGCGCACGCGCATCTGCCGGTCGAACAGCGACGCCACCAGCGCAATGCCGATCACGCCCAGGGTGGTGACGATCACCAGCACTGCCAGCCAGTGCGATTCAATGCCGCCGTCGATCACCGCGCCGCAGAGGCTGCCGGCCGGGAAGCTGGCGGCGGCCATGCCGGTGTAATGCATGCCGACAATGGCCAGGCCCATCACTGCCGATGCGGCAACGCGCAAGTGCAGGGTGCGCTGCTCTTCGCGGCGCAGGCGGAAGGCGATCCACAGTGCCGCGGTGCAGGCACCAATCGCCACGGCGATGGACAGCGCGAACCACAGCGGGTCGTAGTCGATGCCCGGCTGCATGCGCATCGCGCCCATGCCCAGGTAATGCATGGTGGCCACGCCCAGGCCCATCAGCGTGCCACCGGCCAGCAGGCGCCGCCGCGGCAGTTCCGGGCGCGATACCAGCCACAGGGCATAGGCCGACGCGGCGATGGACACCGCCAGCGAGTACAGGGTGATGCCCAGATCGAAGCCGATCGGAATCGGCAATTTGAAGGCCAGCATGCCGATGAAGTGCATGGACCAGATGCCCAGGCCCATGGCCGATGCGCCGCCGATGAGCCACCAGCGGGCCACCCGGCCCTGTGCGGTGGCCAGGCGGCCGGCCATGTCCAGGGCGGTGTACGAAGCGAGAATGGCCACCAACAGCGAGAAAGCAACCAGGCTCTGGCTGTAAGTGCCAGTCATTGCGGGTCCTTCAGGGAAAGCGGGGAGGGCAGGCATGAAGCCGCGAACTATAGCGGCGGCAGGGGGCTGAACCTTAGCAGTTAAAAAGTGTGATGTTCATCTCGTATTTGGAGATGTGTAGGCGGCGTGCCGGGGGCGGGCTGTCGCAGCGCCTGCGACCGCGCTCGGCTATCCTCCTTCACCGTTCACCACGCAGGATTTCCGATGGCCAAGGCCCGCACCGCTTACGTCTGCAACGAATGCGGCGCCGATTCCAGCAAATGGCAGGGGCAGTGCCCGGAATGCGGGGCGTGGAACTCGATGTCGGAAATCGTGCTGGAAAGCGCTGCGGCCGCGAAGGCCCCGGCGGCCCGCCGCAATGGCTGGGTGGGCAAGATCGATCCGCCGAAGATCACCGCGCTGAAGGACGTGCAGCAGACCGAGCACCGCCGGGTCAGCACCGGCATTGGCGAGTTCGACCGCGTGCTGGGCGGTGGCCTGGTGGAGGGCGCGGTGGTGCTGGTCGGCGGCGACCCGGGCATCGGCAAGTCGACCCTGCTGCTGCAGGCGGTGGCCAGGATGGCCGCCGAGCTGCCGGTGCTGTACGTGACCGGTGAGGAATCGCTGGCGCAGGTCGCCGGCCGCGCGCACCGGCTGGAACTGCCGCTGGACGGCGTGAACGCCTTGGCCGAGACCGGTGTCGAGTCGATCATGCAGCACGCCAGCAAGGCCGGTCCGCGGCTGATCGTGGCCGATTCGGTGCAGACCCTGTGGACCGAAACCCTGACCGCCGCACCGGGGTCGGTCAGCCAGGTGCGCGAAAGCGCGGCGCGGCTGGTGCGCTTTGCCAAGGAAACCGGCACCGCCGTGTTCCTGGTCGGCCACGTGACCAAGGAGGGCGGCATTGCCGGCCCGCGCGTGCTGGAACACATGGTGGATGCGGTGCTGTACTTCGAAGGCGAAAGCGGCAGTCGCTTCCGCCTGCTGCGCGCGTTCAAGAACCGCTTCGGCGCGGTGAATGAGCTGGGCGTGTTCGCCATGGGCGACAAGGGCCTGAAGGAAGTGTCCAACCCCTCGGCCATCTTCCTGTCCGGCAGCAGCGCGCACCAGCCGGGCAGCTGCGTGATGGTGACCCGCGAGGGCACCCGCCCGCTGCTGGTGGAAGTGCAGGCGCTGGTGGATGCCTCGCCGCTGTCCAACCCGCGCCGCGTGGCCGTGGGCCTGGAGCAGAACCGCCTGGCCATGCTGCTGGCGGTGCTGCACCGCCACGGCGGGGTGCTGGTGGGCGACCAGGACGTGTTCGTGAACGTCGTCGGTGGCATTCGCGTGCAGGAAACTGCCGCCGATCTGCCGGTGCTGCTGGCGGTGCTGTCGTCGCTGCAGGACCGGCCGCTGGCGGAAAAGACGATTGCGTTCGGCGAAGTGGGCCTGTCCGGTGAGATCCGCCCGGTGCCCAACGGCGAAGACCGCTTGCGCGAAGCGGCCACCCATGGCTTCAAGCGCGCCATCGTGCCCAAGGCCAACGCGCCGAAGGGCGGCAGCGTGAAGGGTATGGAAGTGATTGCCGTGGAGCGGCTGTCCGAAGCGATTGACGCGGCGTAAGCCGTGAGGCATCCCGCCGGGCGACATGCGCCGGGCGTGCCCTTGCCTGGAACGATGGGCTGCGAGGGATTGGGTGTGCCAATGCCTGGAACGACGGGATGCGATGCGCCGGGTGTGCCTTTGCCTGGAACGACGGGCTGCGATGTGCCGGGTGTGCCTTTGTAGAGTCGAGCTTGCTCGACTGCTTTCCGCGTCGAGGCAAGAGCAGTCGAGCAAGCTCGACTCTACCGGGTGCTGGGGAGCAGTCGAGCAAGCTCGACTCTACCGGGGCTGGCCCCCGCCGTGGCGCGGAATCCAACGCCCGGCACAGCAACGGTCAGCGTGCCTGTGCTAGTTTTCCCGGCTCGACGATGGCGCCCCGCGGCGCCTTGTGTGGCAAGGAGTAACCGATTACATGCAGGACCCGACGCTGACCACCCCCGCCGCCGAAATCCGCCGGGCCGGGGTCGATCTCAATGGACTGATGACGGTGCTGGGCAAGCACCTGTATTCCACCCCGATGGTGGCGCTGCGCGAGCTGGTGCAGAACGCGCACGATTCCATCATCCGCCGCCGCATCGAACAGACCGCTGGCGAGCTGCCGTCGCGCATCGATGTGCAGGTCGATGCCGCGGCCGGTGTGCTGCGCATCATCGACACCGGCGCCGGCCTGACCCGCCAGGAAATTCACGATTACCTGGCCACGGTGGGCGTGGGCTACACCCGCGGGCTGCGCCAGGGCGGTGACGACCAGGACGGCCTGATCGGCATGTTCGGCTTGGGCTTCCTGTCGGCCTTCGTGCTGGCGCGGCGGGTGAGCGTGCGCACCACGTCGTACCAGACGCCGGAACTGGGCCACCTGTATGTGTCCAGCAACGCCGAGCAGTACACCGTGAGCGAAGTGCCGGCGCGTGCGGTCGGTACGGAAGTGGAACTGGAACTGCACCCGGATTTCCTGCCGCTGGCCAACGAGGCGCGTCTGTACGAGGTGCTGGGCCGCTACTGCGCGCTGCTGTCCGAACCGATCTTCATCGGCGCCGCCACCGAGGCGCTGAACCCCGAGCCGCCGCCGTGGCGCGGGCAGGGCGAGGTGGCGTTGCACCCGGTGCAGGCGCGGCGCCAGGCGCTGCAGTTTGCCGCCCGCTTCGAACACGACTTCGAGCCCATCGTCACCATGCCGCTGCGCGCCGATGCGGAAAGTGACGCCACCGGCCTGCTGTGGGTGCAGGACGGCGCCACCTACGGCACCAGCGACAACCGCAACCTGTCGGTATTCGTGCGCGGCATGCTGCTGGACGACGATGCGCGCGACCTGCTGCCGCCGTGGGCCGGCTTCATCGGCGGGGTGATCGAATCGTCCCGCCTGACCCCCACCGCCAGCCGCGAGGACCTGCAGCGCGACGATCATTACCGCGCCGTGCAGCACGCGCTGCTGGAAGCGCTGATTGACGGCCTGGCCGACGTGGCGCGGCAGCAGCCGGAAGCCTGGCGCCGCGTGCTCAGCCGTCACAACGAGGCCCTGCTGGGCGCGGCGCTGTGCGACGACCGTCTGTTCGACCTGCTGCTGGAACACGTGCGCGTGCCGACCTCGCAGGGCGATCTGCCGGCCAGCGCGCTGCCGGCGCGCGGCGCGGTGCACGTGATCCTGGACAACGGCGGCGGCTTCGAAGAGATGCTGTTCCGTGCCATGGGCGTGCCGGTGGCACACGGCCACCGCTACGCCGTGGTGCCGTTCCTGCGCCGCTGGACCCAGGCCAAGGGCCTGCGCCTGGTGGAGCTGGGCACCGAACAGGGCAACCGCGCGCTGTTCCGCAGCGATGACAGCCTGGACCAGGCGCAGTTGGCGTGGCTGCGCGAGCACCTGGGCGATGGCGAGCAGCTGCTGCCGGCGCGCTTCAGCCCCGAGGCGCTGCCGGTGGTGGTGGTGCCCGACCGCGAGGCCGAGCTGAAACAGCGCCTGGAAGACGATGAGAACGACAAGCGTGTGTCGATGGCCGCGCTGCGCCTGGCGCGCCAGTTCACCGCACGCATTGAATCGCGTGCGCCGTCGCGGTTGTACGTGAACCTGGACAACCCGGCGGTGCAGGCGCTGCTGCAGGCGCAGCGTGCCGGCCATGCGCAGGCCCCTGCTGCAGCGCGCCTGCTGCGTTCGCTGAAGATCATCGTGTCCGCACAGGGGCGGCCGCTGGCGCGCGACGCCAGCGCCGCCACCCCCGATCTGAACGGGGCCTTCGCCGATATTGCCGGTGCCCTGCAGCAGATGCTGCGCTGAGCACCGCTCACTTTCTTATCCAGCCTTCGCTAGACAGGAGCGTTACACATCATGGAAATCTGGAACTGGGTCGAAAAACTGCAGGAAGACCTGCGCCATGCCGGCCAGGCGCAGAACGCGCACCTGCTGACCCGCCTGGCCGATGAGGTCAGTGAACTGCAGGTCGATCGCGTGGATGCACTGTTGCCCGAGGCGCGCGCGCTGGGCAAGGCGCTGGACAACCCCTGGGTGGATGTCTACGTCGGTCACTGGGCGCTGCGCAACCGCGTGGGCAACCGTCTGGAAGGCGAGAGCGCACTGGGCGACGCGGTGGCGCTGTTCGAGCGCGCCCACCGTGCCGACACCCTGGACTGCCCGCAGTCGATCTGCGTGACCCAGGATCTGGCCGCCTGCTACGGCAACATCGACGGCCCGGGTTGGGTGCCCGAGCGCATTGAAGTGTGCGATGAAACGCTGGCCCGCATCGACCCCAGCTGGGCCTGCTTCCAGTGCCTGAGCTGCGAGAAGGCCGATGCGCTGCTGGACGATGGCCGCGGCCAGGACGCGCTGGATTACCTGCAGGTGCAGTCCGATGCGATCAAGGCGCGCGGCAAGGAAGTGTTCGACAGCTTCCCGGAAATGCAGATCAAGGTGCTGCTGGCCACCGGCCGTGCCGACGAAGCGCTGGTGCTGATCGAGCAGCGCGAAGCCGAAGTGGAAGCCGCCGGCGAGTATGAGCCGGCCAACTGCACCGTGCCGCGCCGCCTGTCGCGTGCCTGGGCGCTGGCCCAACTGGGCCGCGACGAAGAAGCGCTGCAGCAGCTGGTGCCGTGGAGCGAGCTGACCCCCAATACGTGGCGCATGTGGGCCAACACGGTGGCGATCCTGTGCCAGCGTGATCCGGCGCGCAACACCTGGGATCTGGGCACGCGCTTCAACACGATCATCGAACACTTCGCCCGCGTGGGCGCGCACCGCCTGGTGATCGAAATGGCCGCGTTGAGCCTGGAACTGGCCCTGCAGCGCGGCGCGCGCTGGGTCGCGCAGCGGCAGCTGCGGCTGGCGCGCACGCACCTTTCGCAGCTGCGCCAGGACCGGGGTGCGGCCGAACAGGTGGCCGCGCTGGCCGCACGCATCGACGCACTGCCCGAGGCCGCGCCGCTGCCGGTGCCAGCCGCCGAACTGCTGCCGTGGCTGGAAGCGCAGGGCCAGCAGAACCAGTCGCGCGATCCCGAGCGCGAGGCGCAGTGGCTGCTGCAGGGCCATACACAGTGCCCCGACGACGAGGCGCTGGCCGAAGTGGCGGCGTCGGCGTTGAATGCCTGTGGCGCGCAGGACGAAGCGCGCGCGCTGCTGTGGCAGTTCGTGCGCGCGCATCTGCAGGAAGACGGTCCGGCGGCCTACACGCTGATGCGTTGGCTGGCCGAGCAGGGCGATGACGAGGGCCTGCGCCAGCTGGCCGATGTGTACCGCAGCAGCGTGCCGGTGTTCGCCCACTGGTGCGATGTGCAGCGTGCGCGCAGGGTGTCCGACTGGCCGGCGCTGGAGCAGGCCGCCACTGCGCTGCTGGCACTGTCGCCCGGCTCGCACGGCGCGCGTGGCACGCTGGCCCGCATGTACATGGAAACCGGCCGCTTCAGCGATGCGCAGGCCTGTTACGCGCAGTTGGTGGAGCTGCAGGAGGATCCCAACGCCGCGCACTGGGACCACATGAGCGCCGCCAGCGCCGCGCGCGACTGGGATGCGGTGCGCCGTTCGGCCGCGGCCATCGGCATGGAACTGTCCAGCCAGCAAGGCGTGGTGGAAGAGCCGTGGGGCTGGGTGATCATCCGCAGCGAAGAGCAGGGTGAGCCAATGGAGTACTACGCCCGCCGCACCGGCCCGGTGACCGCGCGCATCGTGGAAAACGCACCGGCCAACCGTGCCCAGCAGGTGGGCGATTGGGTGGTGTTCGACGCCGCGCTGGTGCATCCCGCGCCGGAAGACGAAGAGGCCCGCCAGCACTTCATTCCCACCTATGCGCAGGTGCACGTGCTGGAGCGCGGTGGCTTTGCGCGCAGCTGGCTGATCGACGGCGCACACCCCGGCGAAGCCGCGTGGGATGCGTTGGTGGAAGCGGCACAGGCGCAGGGCTGGCAGGCGTGGGGGCACAGCCGTGCCGACTACACCGTGACCGACCCGGACGCGGAAGAGGGCACGCTGCCGGGCCTGCTGTTCACCGTGGCCCAGCCGCAGGATCACCCGCCGCTGGCGCTGCATCGGTTCCTGCAGCAGCAGACCGCGCAGTGGGAACACCCGCAATGCTGGCTGCGCCTGGCCGAAGCCTGCGACCAGGAACGCCAGCCGCACCTGGATGTGATCGAGCGGTACGGGCTGTAAGCCCGCCGCGCCGCGTACCCGCCGGGCCATGCCCGGCGTTGCCCCCTACACAAGGAATGAAACACATGCGAAAGACAGGGATGTTCATGATCGCCGGCCTGCTGCTGGCCCCCGCCGCGCAGGCCGCCCCGGCCTGCGAGGATGCCGTGGGCGTGGCCCGGGCGTTCTTCCAGGCCACCTCCGGCGATGCGGGCTATGTGCTGGATGCGCCGCGCGCGCTGGTCAGCGCGGCCTTCGGCAAGGCGCTGCGCGAAGAACGTGCCTGCCAGGCGCGCGAAGAAGGCATCTGCACGATCGATTCGGACCCGTGGCTGGATGCGCAGGATGGCGACATCGAGGGCCCGGTACGCTACGCCTGGAACGCAACGTCAGCGACGGTCGGCCAGGTCGAGTTGCGCTATTCGGTGTGGAAAAAGCCGTATGTGACCCGCCTGCCGATGGTCCGCAAGGGCCAGGGCTGCTGGCAGGTGGATGATGTGATCACGCAGAGCGGGCGCTCGGTGCGCGGCATCCTTGCCCAGCCTGTGCCCTGACGGTTGACGGCATCCACGCATCTCCGGTGGGTGCCGGCCGTTGGTCGGCACGCCTTTATCGGGTATGCCCGAACACCAGTTCAATCGCGAACTGGCTGCCGAAGAACGCCAGCAGCAGCAACAGCATCGCGCTCAGGGTCCAGTGCACGGCCTTCACCCCGCGCCAGCCGTAGCGGCGTCGGCCGACCAGCAGCACGCCGAACACGATCCACGACAGCACGCTGAGCACGGTCTTGTGCACCAGCTTCTGCGCCAGCAGGTCGTCCACGAACAGCACGCCGGTCACCAGGGTCAGGGTCAGCAGCGCGAAACCCACGGTGATGACCCGGAACAGCAGCGATTCCAGGTCGGCCAGCGGGGGCAGGGCGCGCAGCCACGGGCGGAATTCGCGACGGCGCAGGGCGCGTTCCTGCAGCCACAGCATGATGGCCAGCAGTGCGGCGATGCTCAGCGTGGCGTAGGCCAGCAGGGCCAGCCAGGCGTGGCTGGCCAGTCGCCAGCCCAGCACCTTGCTGGGGGCGTGGCCGTAGCCGTGGTACACCGCCAGCAGCAGCGCCGCCAGCGGGAACACCACCACGCCCAGCGCCGACATGCGCCCGCGCGCGCCCACCAGCGAGGTCAGCCAGGCCATGCCCAGGCCGACCAGCGACAGCGCGGCGAAGAAATGCATGTCCGGCCCGCCGCTGGTGCGCAGCGCCACCAGCACGTGGTAGCCGCCGTGCAGCAGCATGGCCGGCAGTGCCGGCCACAGCCAGGTGGGCGAGCCCATTGCCTCGTCGCGGCCGAGCGCGCGCACCAGCAGGACGCTGGCGGCCAGGTACAGCAGGATCGCGATGAGAACGATTGTCATCGTGGCAGTTTCGCATACCCCCGGTAAGCTGGCGACGGCCGCAGCGTCGCAGCCCGGGAACCGGGGCGGACCCGCTATACTGTCTGCCTTATTGTCCCCCGCTTTCAGACAGGTTGCGCCGCATGTTCGAGTCCCTGACCCAGCGCCTTTCCGGCACCATCGAGCGCCTGCGTGGCCGTGGCCGCCTGACCGAGGAGAACATTCGCGAGGCGACCCGCGAGGTGCGCATCGCGCTGCTGGAAGCCGACGTGGCGCTGCCGGTGGTGCAGGCCCTGATCGAACGCATCAAGGTGCGCGCGGTCGGCCAGGAAGTGCTGAAGTCGCTGACCCCGGGCCAGGCCCTGATCAAGGTCGTGCGCGACGAGCTGACCGCGGTGATGGGCGCTGAAGCCAGCGACCTGAACCTCAATGTTCCCGCCCCGGCCATCATCCTGATGGCGGGCCTGCAGGGCGCCGGCAAGACCACCACCGTGGGCAAGCTGGCCAAGCACCTGAAGGAAAAGCGCAAGAAGAAGGTGATGGTGGTGTCGGCCGACGTCTACCGTCCGGCCGCGATCGAGCAGCTGAAGACCCTGGCCGAGCAGGTGGGCGTGCTGTTCTTCCCGTCCAGCGCCGACCAGAAGCCGGAAGCCATCGTGCGCGCGGCCATCGACGATGCGCGCAAGTCCTTCGTGGACGTGCTGCTGGTCGATACCGCCGGCCGCCTGGCCATCGATGAAGCGATGATGGCCGAGATCAAGGCCCTGCACGCGGCGGTGAACCCGGCTGAAACCCTGTTCGTGGTCGATGCCATGACCGGCCAGGACGCGGCCAACACCGCCAAGGCCTTCGGTGATGCGCTGCCGCTGACCGGCGTGGTGCTGACCAAGACCGACGGTGACGCCCGTGGCGGTGCGGCGCTGAGCGTGCGCTACATCACCGGCAAGCCGATCAAGTTCGTGGGTGTCAGCGAAAAGCCGGAAGGTCTGGATGTGTTCCATCCCGACCGTATCGCCAGCCGCATCCTGGACATGGGCGACGTGCTGTCGCTGGTGGAGCAGGTCGAGCAGCAGGTGGACAAGGACAAGGCTGCCAAGCTGGCCGAGAAGGTCGCCAAGGGCAAGAAGTTCGACCTGAACGACATGCGCGACCAGCTGGAGCAGATGCAGAACATGGGCGGCATCGGCGGCCTGATGGACAAGCTGCCGGGCCTGGGCAACATTCCCGACCACCTGAAGCAGCAGGTCAGCCAGGGCAAGGAAGTGCCGCGCATGATCGCCATCATCAATTCGATGACCAAGAAGGAACGGCGCAACCCGAACCTGCTGAACGGCTCGCGCCGCGCGCGCATCGCCAAGGGTTCGGGCGTGACCCCGGCCGACGTCAACAAGCTCATGAAGCAGTACATGCAGATGGAAAAGATGATGAGCAAGATGGCCGGCGGCGGCATGAAGGGCATGATGCGCAGCATGAAGGGCATGATGGGCGCCATGGGCGGCCGCGGATTGCCGTTCCGTTGATGGGGTGATGCGTGGGTGGGTGAATGCGTTGGTACGCCGACGCATTGCCGGGGCCATGCATGGGTACGTCGATGCATTGCTGGGACCATGCAGGGCTACGTCGATGCACTGCTGGGACCATGCATGTGGACGTCGACGCATTGCTGGGATCACGCACGGGTACGTTGATGCATTGCTGGGATCACGCACGGGTACGTTGATGCATTGCTGGGGCCGTGCATTGGTAGAGTCGAGCTTGCTCGACTGAGGGGCCAGCAGCAGTCGAGCAAGCTCGACTCTACGTAGCGCGTGGTTCAGTCGAGCAAGCTCGACTCTACCCCCTTGCTGCGCGCACCATGGGGGCCTGTCTGCAACGATGGGCCGCCCTGCTGATGTCTGCTGTCACTTCCCGCGTCGAGGCGTTCTGCCGGCGCTTCCAGGTTTCCGTTCCGATCCTGCTGGCACCGATGGCCGGCACCTGCCCGGTGCCGTTGTCCGCGGCGCTGGCCAATGCCGGCAGCATGGGCGCGATGGGCGCGGTGCTGTCCTCGGCGGCCGATATCGGCGTGTGGATGGATGGTTTCCGCGCCGCGTCTGTCGGCCCGGCGCAGGTGAATCTATGGCTGCCCGACCCGGCGCCCGCCCGCGACGTGGCCGCCGAAGCCGCCAGCCGCGCTTTCCTGGGCCAATGGGGCCCCGAGGTGCCGGCCAGTGCCGCCGATGCCACCCCGGCCGATTTCGATGAACAGTTCGCCGCCCTGCTGGCCGCGCGCCCGGCGGTGGCCTCGACCATCATGGGCGTGCTGTCGCCGCGCCACGTGCAACAGCTGAAAGACGCCGGCATTGCCTGGATTGCCTGCGCGACCACGCTGTCCGAAGCACGCGCTGCGCAGGGCGCCGGTGCCGATGCGGTGGTGGCGCAGGGGGCGGAGGCTGGTGGCCATCGCGGCGCCTTCGATCCGGCGCTGGCCGAACGGCAACTGGTCGGCTTGTTCGCGCTGTTGCCGCGGTTGGCCGACCATCTGCAGATTCCGGTGATCGCCGCCGGTGGCATCGCCGACGGTCGTGGCATTGCGGCCGCGCTCACCCTGGGCGCCAGCGCCGTGCAGATCGGCACCGCCTTCCTGCGCACGCCCGAAGCGGCGATCGCCCCGGCCTGGGCCGATGCACTGGCGGTGACCGAACCCGAAGACACCTGGCCGACGCGCGCCTTCAGCGGGCGCTTGGGCCGCGGCCTGGCCACGCCCTATGTGCGCGCGGCAGCGGCCGATGCTGCGCCACCGCCGCGCCCGTACCCGGTGCAGCGCGGGCTGACCGCGCCGATGCGCAAGCAGGCGGCGCAGCGCAATGATCTGGCGGCGATGCAGGCCTGGGCCGGGCAGTCGGCGTGGATGGCACCGGCGCGGCCAGCCGCCGAGGTGCTGGCCGACATGTGGCGCGACGCGCAGGCCCTGCTGCGGTGACCGTGACCTGCAATGGCCAGCCCGCGCAGGCCGACGATCTGCTGCCGGCGCTGGTGAACTACGGCCACTTCACCTCCTTGCAGGTGCGTGGCCATGCCGTGCAGGGGCTGGATCTGCATCTGGCGCGGCTGTCGCAGGCCACGCGCGAGCTGTTCGGCAGCGAACTGGACGTGCGCCAGGTGCAGGCCTGGATGGTGCAGGCGCTGCAGCAGGCGGGGCAGGGCGACGCCTCGCTGCGGGTGACGGTGTTCTCGCGCCGCTTCGATTTCCGTAATCCGCTGGCCGCCGTGCCGGTGGACGTACTGGTGGCGGTGTCGGCGCCGGTGGCCCTGGTGGCGCCGAAACGGGTACGCAGCGTGGTCTGGCAGCGCGACTGGCCGCATCTCAAACATGTGGGAACATTCGGTCTGTTCGCCCAGCGCCGCGCCGCGCTCGCTGCAGGGTTTGACGATGCGCTGTTGGTGACGGCCGATGGACTGATCAGCGAAGGCAGTACCTGGAACCTGGCCGTGCACGATGGCCAACGGCTGCTCTGGCCGCAGGCGCCGGCCCTGCGCGGAACGGCGGAGGCGCTGCTGCAGCGGCATTGGTCCGGCGCGCAGGCCATCCAGCCCCTGCGGCTGGCCGATCTGGCCGATGTGAAGGCGGCCTTTGCCTGCAATGCCAGTGGCCTGTGGGCGCTGGACGCGATTGATGGGCACGCCCTGCCGGGGTCGCAGGCGCTGGCTGAACAGGGCAGGACGGTGCTGGCGGACGTGGCGTGGGACGTGCTTCAGAAAGACGCGACACAGCGGTAGCGCGGGGCCATGCCCCGCGAGCGCAGCGGTCGGGTGCCGTCCCGCCGGGCGTGGCCCGGCGCTACCGTGAAGGCGGGTCACCCATGGGGTTGGCCCAGCCGCCATCTGCCGCTATAATCGCCCGCTTACCTCGCCATTCCGGCGACTGGGCAATAGGAAAAACACCATGGTCAAGATTCGACTGACCCGCGGCGGCGCCAAGAAGCGTCCGTTCTACCACATCATCGTGACCGACGTGCGCAGCGCGCGCGACGGCCGCAACATCGAGCGCGTTGGTTTCTACAACCCGGTCGCCCAGGGCGGCGAGAAGCGCATCGAGCTGGACCTGGCCCGCGTTGACCATTGGGTCAAGAACGGCGCCCAGCCGACCGAAAAGGTCCGCAACCTGATCAAGGAAGCGGCCAAGACCCAGGCCGCTGCGGCCTGATCCTGACGGGCCGCGCTCTGGCGCGGCCCATCTGATTGAACGCAGATGAAAGATAACGAGCGCCGCATCCTGCTGGGCAGGATTGTCGGCGCTTTTGGTGTGCGCGGCGAAATAAAGCTCGAGTCCTGGACCGAGCCGCGTTCCGCTATTTTCCGTTACCAGCCGTGGATCCTGCGCAGCCCCAACGGGCAGGAATCGACGCTTGAAGGCGCCCGTGGCCGCGACAGCGGCAAGCATCTGGTGGCCCGGTTCCCGGGCATCGAAGATCGCGATACGGTCGAAGCCATGCACGGCACCGAGATCTACGTGGCCCGCAGCGCGCTGCCGCCGCCGAAGCCCGATGAGTATTACTGGGTGGATCTGGAAGGCCTGGACGTGAAGACCGTCGAGGGCGTTGCCCTGGGCCAGGTCTCGCACCTATTCAGCACCGGCGCCAACGATGTGGTCGTGGTCCGTGGCGACCGCGAGCGGATGATTCCGTTCGTGCTGCCGGACTTCGTCAAATCGGTCGACTTCGAGGCCAATCTGGTCGTGGTCGATTGGGACCCCGAGTTCTGAGTGTGAGCATGCGCTTCGACGTCATCACCCTGTTCCCCGACTTCCTGGCCCAGTCCGCAGGGCTGGGCGTGGTCGGCCGGGCGCAGGAGAAGGGGCTGTTCAGCCTGCACGGCTGGAACCCACGTGATTACGCCGAAGGCAACTACCGCCGGGTGGACGACCGTCCGTTCGGCGGTGGCCCGGGCATGGTGATGCTGATCGAACCGCTGCAGGCCTGCCTGCAGGCGATCCGCGACGCCGACCCGACCCCGGCGCGGGTGATCTACCTCAGCCCGCAGGGCGCGCCGCTGACCCAGGCCAAGGTGCGGGAACTGGCGGCGCTGCCGCGCATGGTCCTGCTCTGTGGCCGCTATGAAGGCATCGACGAGCGCTTCCTGGAAGCCAATGTCGATGAAGAAATCTCGCTGGGCGACTACGTGCTGTCCGGTGGCGAACTGGGCGCGGCGGTCATCATCGATGCCGTGGCCCGGCTGCAGGACGGCGCTCTGAACGACGCTGAATCGGCGGCCCAGGACAGCTTCGAAGGCGACCTGGGTCTGCTCGACTGCCCGCATTACAGCCAGCCGGCGCAGCACCCGCTGGGCGACGTGCCGGACGTGCTGCGGTCGGGCAACCACGCGGCCATTGCCGCCTGGCGCCGCCAGCAGTCGCTGGTTCGTACCGCGCAACGGCGCCCGGACCTGCTGGATGAACAGGCGCTGGGCAAGGCCGACCGCAAGCTGCTGGACCAGGCCCGCCAGGCCCAGAAACACAAGGCCAGCCCCTAGCGCAGGGCTGGCTTTATCGGCTATCATGGCCAATTCCCGCCAGCCCCGGCCGGCGCGCGCAGTACCCACAACAAACGTGCAGCACAGTTCCGTGACTGCATGAGCCTACGTTGTCAGAACGACACGCCCACCCGAACAAGAATCGGTGTAACCCATGAGCAAGCTGAACAAGTCCATCGTCGCGGAATTCGAATCCGCCCAGATCACCCGCGAACTGCCGAAGTTCAGCCAGGGCGACACCGTTGTCGTCAACGTGAAGGTGAAGGAAGGCAGCCGCGAGCGCGTGCAGGCCTATGAAGGCGTTGTGATCGCCACCAAGAACGCCGGCCTGAACTCCTCGTTCACCGTGCGCAAGATCTCGCACGGCTACGGCGTCGAGCGCGTGTTCCAGACCCACAGCGCCATCATCGACTCGGTCGAAGTGAAGCGTCGTGGTAAGGTCCGCGCCGGTAAGCTGTACTACCTGCGTGGCCTGGAAGGCAAGGCTGCCCGCATCAAGGAAGACCTGGCTGCAGCTGCTGCCGCCAAGGCTGCCCGTCTGGCCGAAAAGGCCTGATAAACAACTTCGGTTGTTGCCGCGACGGCCACCTTCGGGTGGCCGTTTGCGTTTGTGCTGCCGGATCGGCCACGATCAGGGCATGAATGAGATCAGCCCGCGCTACCCGGCCCGCATCCAGGCCGCGCTGCGCTACCTGGACCAGCAGGGCCTGCCCCGCGCGCAGGCCGCACCCTTGCTGCATCGCACGCTGTGGCGCCTGGGCGTGCCCCTGCCGCCGCCGATCCTGGCCGGCTTCGGGGTGAATGCGCTGATGCAGGGCCTGCTGTTCGGCCTGTTCTGGACCGGCCTGATGTGGGTGCTGATCTGGCAGGGCAGCGAACGCCCCTTGCCGTTGCTGTTGGCCGCCGGTCTGCTGGCCGGTGCCCTGTTCGGCCTGGTGATGGCCGCGCTGATGCGCTCGCTGCGCAACAGCCGCAAACTGCCCGATTGGCGCGGTTTCCTCGCCACGCTGAGGGACTGAGCCGATGCCCTCCAAGCCATCGGCACCCGCTGCGCCGAAGCTGTTGTCCGGCGGCAACCCGCAGATCGCCAAGGGCGATGGTGATGGACCGGTGCAGGCCTATATCGCCGCCATGCCCGGCTGGAAGCGTGCGTTCGGCGAGCAGCTCGATGCCCTCATCACCCAGGCCGTGCCCGGCGTGCACAAGGCCGTGCGCTGGAATTCACCGATGTATGGCGTGGCCGAAGGGCAGGGCTGGTTCCTCAGCTTCCACTGCTGCACGCGCTACATCAAGGTCGCGTTCTTCCACGGCGCGCTGCTGCAGCCGCAGCCGCCCGAGCCTTCGAAGCGGGCCACCACGCGCTATCTGCACCTGTATGAAGACGCCGTGCTGGACCGCGCACAACTGCTGGACTGGCTGCAGAAGGCACGTGCGCTGCCGGGCGCGCGGATGTAGTTTCCCATTCCCACCGTACCGTGCGAGTGCAGACATGCCCAGAAAAGCTGCGGAAGCCACCGAAGAAGCACGCCCTGCCTCTGAACTGATTGATGCACGCATCGCCGAACTGGGCGACTGGCGCGGCGATACGCTGGCCCGCGTGCGCGCGCTGATCCACCAGGCGCTGCCGGATGTGCAGGAAACCTGGAAATGGCGCGGCACGCCGGTGTGGGAGCACAACGGCATCCTGTGCACGGGCGAAACCTACAAGCAGGCAGTGAAACTGACCTTCGCCCACGGCGCCGCGCTGCCCGACCCGAAGGGCCTGTTCAACGCCAGCCTGGAAGGCAATACGCGGCGCGCGATCGACATCCACGAAGGCGAGATGCCCGACGCGACCGCGCTGAAGGCCTTGTTCCGCGCTGCGGCCAAGCACAACGCGGCGAAGTAGAGCGGTAGCGCCGGGCCAAGTCCCGCGCTATCGGGTCACGGCATCCGGGTCGGCCACCGGCGAGGGCGGGCAGGCCGGAACTTCCGAGGGCGTGGCCAGCACTTCGGCCGGGGCCGGCGGGGTGATCATCCGCGCCTTGCGCCAGCCACCCCAGCGGTAATACGCCAGCGACAGCAACATGGACACCAGCGAACCGGCCGGGAAACTCCACCAGATTGCATCGGCGCCCCAGTAGGGCTGCAGGAATTCAGCGAACGGCACGCGCACGCCCCACAGCGAGGCGGCCAGGATCAGCAGCGGCGGAATGACCGCACCGGTGGAGCGCACCACGCCGGAGATCACGAAGCTGACACCAAAGAACAGGAACGAGCCGATCACCACGTGGTTCAGGTGGCGGGCGATCTGCAGCGACTCGCTGCCCTGCGGCAGGAACAGCGCCAGCGAATACTGGTCCAGCGCCACCAACGGCAGGATCAGTGCCCCGGTCAGCAGGAAGTTGAACAGCACGCCCTGCCGCGCGGTGCCGCGCACGCGGTCCCAGCGCTGCGCACCGACGTTCTGCGCGGCCATCGACGAACACGCCGCACCGATGGCCATGGCCGGCATCTGCACGTAGTTCCACAACTGCAGCGACGCGCCGTAGGCGGCCGCGGTGTCGGTGCCGTACTGGTTCACCATGGTCATCAGCATGATGACCGACAGCGAGATCAGCACCATCTGCAGGCCCATCGGCACACCCTTCACCACCAGTGCGCGCAGGATGGTGAAATCGAGCTTGAACAGGTGCATGTCGGCACGCCCCAGCCACAGCGTGTGCCGCTTGTGCCGCATATACAGCAGCAAGCCGGCCAGCGACAGCGTCTGCGACACCAGCGTGGCCCAGGCCGAGCCGGCAATGCCCAGTTCCGGGAACGGGCCCAGGCCGAAGATCAGCACCGGGTTCAGCGCGATATCCAGCACCACCGACACCAGCAGGAAGCGGAACGGCGTGCGCGAATCGCCGGCACCGCGCAGCGCGGCGCTGAGGAAGGCGAACGCATACAACGTGGGCATGGCCAGGAAGATGACGCGCAGGTAGGCCTCGGCCAGCGGCAGTGAGGCGGCCGGCGTGCCCATTGCTTCCAGCAGCGGGTGGGCCAGGAACCAACCGGCGATGGCGATGACCACCGACAGACCAATGAAGAACGTGGCACTGGTGCCGACCACGCGCCGGGCCTGGCCGATGTCGCGCGCACCGATGGCCTGGCCGATCAGGATGGTGGCGGCCATGCCGAAGCCGAACACCGAACCGATCAGGAAGAACATGATGTTGTTGGCGTTCGCGGTGGCCGTCAGCGCGGCCTCGCCCAGGAAGCGCCCGACCCACACCGCGTTCACCGAACCATTCAGTGACTGGGCGATGTTGCCGGCCAGGATGGGCAGCGCGAACAGCAGCAGGTTGCGCCCGATCGGGCCGGAAGTCAGGTCAAGCGGCGCTTTGGCCATGGGCTGGAGATCGAATGCCGGGAGGCGCACACTAGCACCAAGCCGGTTTGCGGGGTGTGGCAATGCATCAGCAACAGCAGGGGGTGTGCGGGATCGCGCTGGCCTTGATCGTGGCCGTGCTGCCCGCATGTTCCATGGACGACCGCCTGGGCGATACCCAGATACGGCCGACCGACCGACCCGAATGCCTGGTGGGCAGCCAACGCCAGGACCTGGCCTCTGGTGTGAAGCCGTTGATCGGCGGCACCGGCTGCCGGGTCGACCCGGGCAACCCGCGTCCCTTGAATCGACCCCCGGAGTAGTTTCCGCCGATGCATGCGCTTTCCCCGCTGCCGCCCAGTGTCCGCCTGGATATCTGGTTGTGGGCGGCCCGTTTCTTCAAGACCCGCAGCCTGGCCAAGCAGGCCATCGAAACCGGCAAGGTGAGCGTGGCCGGCCAGCGCCCGAAATCCTCACGCGCGGTGCGCGTGGGCGAGCAGGTGCAGGTGGACCGTGGCGAGGAACATTTCGAGATCCAGGTGCTGGGCATCAGCGACCAGCGTGGCCCGGCGCCGGTGGCGCAGCAGCTGTATGTGGAAAGCGAAGCATCGAAGGCGCGGCGCGCCGAGCAGCGTGCGTTGCGCATCGCCGCCCGTGATGGTTTCCAGCCGCCGGAGCACAAGCCGGACAAGCGCGCGCGGCGGTTGATCCGCGCGCTGGGTGATCTGGACGCGTTGTAGCGGCGCGATCGTGGTGCGTTCACGGTAGTCGCCCACCTTGGCGGGCGATTTGATGTGCCAACCAAGGTTGGCACCTACCAGGCGCGATGGTGGCGCGTTCACGGTAGTCGCCCACCTTGGTGGGCGATTTGATGTGCCAACCAAGGTTGGCACCTACCAGGCGCGATGGTGATGCGTTCACGGTAGTCGCCCACCTTGGTGGGCGATTTGATGTGCCAACCAAGGTTGGCACCTACCAGGCGCGATGGTGATGCGTTCACGGTAGTCGCCCACCTTGGTGGGCGATTGGGATGTGCCAACCAAGGTTGGCACCTACCAGGCGCGTCAGCCGTGCAGGTCGTAGCGGTCCAGTTCCATCACCCGGGTCCAGGCGGCGATGAAATCCTGCACGAACTTCTTCTCGCCATCGGCACTGGCATAGACCTCGGCCAGGGCGCGCAGCACGGCGTTGGAACCGAACACCAGATCGGCGCGGGTACCGGTCCAGCGTGTGGCGCCGTCGCCGCGGCCACGGCCTTCGTAGCTTTCGCGGCCGGTGGCCTTCCACTGCGTGCCCATGTCCAGCAGGTTCACGAAGAAGTCGTTGCTGAGCGTGCCCGGGCGCGCGGTGAACACGCCGTGCTTGCCGCCATCGGCGTTGGCACCGAGCACGCGCAGGCCGCCGACCAGCGCGGTCATCTCCGGCGCGGTCAGGGTCAGCAGCTGCGCCTTGTCGATCAGCAGCGCCTCGCCCGGCACCGCGTAAGCGCCCTTCAGGTAATTGCGGAAGCCATCGGCGGCCGGTTCCAGCACCGCGAACGATTCCACATCGGTCTGTTCCTGGCTGGCATCGGTGCGGCCCGGGGTGAACGGCACGCTGACGTCATGACCACCGGCCTTGGCGGCCTGTTCCACCCCCACGCCACCGGCCAGCACGATCAGATCGGCCAGCGACACCTGCTTGCTGCTGCCGGCGTTGAACGCGGCCTGCACCTTTTCCAGCGCGGCCAGCACCTTGGCCAGCTGCTGCGGCTGGTTCACCGCCCAGTCCTTCTGCGGGGCCAGGCGCACGCGTGCCCCGTTGGCCCCACCGCGCTTGTCCGAGCCGCGGAATGTCGAGGCCGACGCCCAGGCGGTGGACACCAGCTCGGCCACGCTCAGGCCGCTGGCGGCGATCTGCTGCTTCAGCGCCGCAATGTCCTTGGCGTCGATCAGCGGGTGCTGCGCTTCCGGCAGGGGGTCCTGCCAGATGAACTGTTCGGCCGGAATTTCCGGGCCCAGGTAGCGCGCGCGCGGGCCCATGTCGCGGTGGGTCAGCTTGAACCAGGCGCGGGCGAAGGCATCGGCGAAGGCCTGCGGGTTTTCCAGGAACCTGCGCGAGACCTTTTCATACGCCGGGTCCATGCGCAGCGACAGGTCGGTGGTGAGCATGGTCGGGCGATGCTTCTTCGACGGATCGTGTGCGTCTGGAATCACCGCGTCGGCATTCTTGGCCACCCACTGGTGGGCACCGGCCGGGCTCTTGGTCAGTTCCCATTCGTTGCCGAACAGGATTTCGAAGAAATCGTGGCTCCACTGCGCCGGGGTGCGGGTCCAGGTCACTTCCAGGCCGCTGGTGATGGTGTCGCCCCCCTTGCCGCTGCCGAAGCTGCTGACCCAGCCCAGGCCCTGGTTTTCCAGACCTGCCGCCTCCGGTTCCTTGCCGACGTTGTCGGCCGGGCCGGCGCCGTGGGTCTTGCCGAAGCTGTGGCCACCGGCGATCAGGGCGACGGTTTCTTCATCGTCCATGGCCATGCGGCCGAAGGTATCGCGGATGTCATGCGCGGCCAGCACCGGGTCGGGGTTGCCGTCCGGGCCTTCCGGGTTCACGTAGATCAGGCCCATCTGCACCGCGGCCAGCGGGTTTTCCAGCTTGCGCGAATGCACATCGCCGTCGGCATCATCGTCGGACACCAGCACGCCGTGGTCTTCCTGCACGCCTTCGGAGCCGTGCTTGTAGCGCACGTCGCCGCCCAGCCAGGTGGTTTCGCGGCCCCAGTACACGTCCTGGTCCGGTTCCCAGGTATCGGGGCGGCCGCCAGCGAAGCCCAGCGTCTTGAAGCCCATCGATTCCAGCGCGACGTTGCCGGTGAGGATGAGCAGGTCGGCCCAGGAAATGGCCTGGCCGTACTTCTGCTTGATCGGCCACAGCAGGCGGCGGGCCTTGTCCAGGCTGACGTTGTCCGGCCAGCTGTTGAGCGGAGCGAAGCGCTGCTGGCCGCGACCGCCACCGCCGCGGCCATCGCCGATGCGGTAGGTGCCGGCGCTGTGCCAGGCCATGCGGATGAACAGGCCGCCGTAGTGGCCGAAGTCGGCCGGCCACCAGTCCTGCGAGTCGGTCATCAGTGCCTTCAGGTCGGCCTTCAGGGCGGCGTAATCCAGGCCCTGGAACGCCTTGGCGTAATCGAAGCCGGCATCGAGCGGGTTGGAGCGCGCCGAATGCTGGTTCAGCAGGTCCACGCGCAACTGGTTCGGCCACCAGTCGCGGTTGGTCGTGGCGTCACCGACCACGGCATGGTTGAAGGGGCACTTGGCTTCGCTTTTCATGGGTATCTACCTGTGGGCTGGCGAAATGGGAATCGGATTCAAGCCCACGATAGGCAGGGCCTGATGATCGGTAAATTCGATTGATTCAACCAATGCGATAGTGGTGACCTATGGTGCCGTCTGGCTAGGACGGTCGTGGCCGATCAGCGCTTCAACAGGCCTGCGCCCAGCTTCATCAGGTCGCTAGCGCCGAACTGGCCATCGCCGTCCTGGTCCAGGGCGCCGCCCAGCAGGCTGCCCAGGCCGCCGCCGCCGCTCTGCGCTTCCTGCCCCAGCGCGCTGCTGAGTTCAGTGGCATTGCCCTGCTGGGCAAACCGCTGGGCCAAAAACGACATTACGATGGGGGCGAGGATCGCCAGCAGCTTGCCGGAGGTGCCACTGTCCAGCCCGGTCTTCTGGCCCAGAGCTGCGGCCGCCTGCGGCTGCTGGCCGCCGAACACGTGGCCGAGGATGCCGGCGCCGTCGGTGGCACCGCTGCCACCGCCGCCCATCACCGCGCCGAGGATGCCGCCCAGGTCGAAGCCGCCGCCGCCGCCGCTGTGGTCGCGCTGCAGGGCATTGAGCAGCGACTGCGCGCCCTGCGGCTCACTGGCGTTCTGGCCCATGGCGCCCAGCAGCAGGGGCAGGGCGCTGCCCACCGCCTGGCTGGTCTGCGCGCTGTCCAGGCCAAGCTGCTGCGATACCTGCTGCAGGCCCTGGCCCTGCTGCAGTTGCTGGAACAGGGATGCGGCGAGGGATTGGGTATTCATGGCGGTCTCCGTTCGGTGAAGGAAGGACCGCCCGAGCATAACGCCGGGTACACGACGGCAATGCGAAGGGTTCATGGCGCCCGGGCGGGCGCCGTTACAGCAACGCCTTCAACCGGTACAGCGCTTCCAGCGCCTGCTTCGGGGTCAGCTCGTCCGGATCGATCGCTGCCAGCGCTTCCTGCGCCTTGTTCGACGGCGCGGCGAACAGGCCGAACTGCTGCGGTGCATCCAGCGCCTGCGGGGCCACGGCGGCCGCGTGGCTTTCACCACCGCGCTGTTCCAGTTCGGCCAGGCGGCGCCGCGCCTGTGCCACGGTGGCGCGCGGCAGGCCGGCCAGCGCGGCCACCTGCAGGCCGAAGCTGCGGTTGGCCGGGCCGTCCTTCACTGCGTGCATGAACACCAGCGCTTCGCCATGCTCGACCGCATCCAGGTGCACGTTGGCGATGCCACTGGCTCCGCCTTCGTGCTGCTCGTCGGCCAGTGCAGTCAGTTCGAAGTAGTGGGTGGCAAACAGTGTGTAGCAGCGGTTCTGGTAGGCCAGATGGCGTGCCACCGCATCGGCCAGGGCCAGGCCGTCGTAGGTGGACGTGCCGCGGCCGATCTCGTCCATCAGCACCAGCGAATGCGCGGTGGCGTGGTGCAGGATGTAGCTGGTTTCGGCCATTTCCACCATGAAGGTGGACTGCCCGCGGGCCAGGTCGTCGCCGGCGCCGATGCGGGTGAGGATGCGGTCGATCGGGCCGATCAGGGCGCGGCTGGCCGGCACGAAGCTGCCGATATGGGCCAGCAGTACGATCAACGCGTTCTGCCGCATGTAGGTGGACTTACCGCCCATGTTCGGGCCGGTGATGACCAGCATGCGACGGTCCGGGTGCAGGTCAAGATCGTTCGGTTCGAAGGGCTGTTCGCGTACTGCCTCGACTACCGGATGGCGGCCGCGTTCGATCTTCAGGCAGGGCTCGGCCTGCAGTTCCGGGCGCGCCCAGTCCAGCGCCTGCGCACGTTCGGCGAAGGCGGCCAGCACATCCAGTTCGCTCAGCGCGGCGGCGCACTGCTTCAGCGGCTCCAGCTGGCCGCCCAGGGTGTCGAGCAGTTGCTCGTAGAGGTACTTTTCGCGCGACAACGAACGGTCGCGCGCGGACAGTACCTTGTCTTCGAACGCCTTCAGTTCTTCGGTGATGTAGCGCTCGGCATTGGTGAGCGTCTGCCGGCGGGTGTAGTGCACCGGCGCGCGGTCGGACTGGCCCTTGCTGATTTCGATGTAGTAACCGTGCACGCGGTTGTAGCCCACCTTCAGGGTGGGAATGCCGCTGCTCTCGCGCTCGCGCAGTTCCAGGTCGACCAGGAACTGGTCGGCGTGGGTGGACAGGCGGCGCAGCTCGTCCAGTTCGGCATCGAAGCCATCGGCCAGCACGCCGCCATCGCTCAGCTTCAGCGGCGGCATTTCGGCGATGGCGCTGGCCAGCAGGTGCGCGCATTCGTCGTGCTCGCCGAGCGCGGCATGCAGGGTCCGCAGGCGCGGCGAATCCAGCGGTGCCAGCACCTCGCGCACGGCCGGCAGCAGGCCCAGGCCATCGCGCAGGGTGGAAAAATCACGCGGGCGCGCCGAACGCAGCGCCACGCGGGTAAGGATGCGTTCCAGATCGCCCAGGCGGCGGAACTGTTCGCGGATGTCCGCATCGCTGCCGCGGTCGATCAGCGTTTCCACCGCATGGTGGCGCTGCACCAGCACCTCGCGCAGGCGCAGCGGGCGGTGCAGCCAGCGCCGCAGCAGGCGGCCGCCCATCGGCGTGACCGTGCTGTCGAGCACGCCCAGCAGGGTATTGCGGGTATCGCCATCGACCCGCGTGTCCAGTTCCAGATGGCGGCGGGTGGCGGCGTTCATCGCGATCGCCTCACCGGCGGTTTCCATCGCAATGGACGTCAGGTGCGGCAGGCGCTGCTTCTGGGTTTCTTCCACGTAGCCGAGCAGGGCGCCGGCGGCAGCGGTGGCACGCGGCTTGTCGTCGATGCCGAAGCCGCTCAGGTCGTGCAGCTTGAAGAAAGCCAGAAGCTGGCGGCGGCCACTATCGGCATCGAACAGCCACGGTGCGCGGCGGCGCACACCGGTGCGCTGGCGCAGGAACTCGGGCCAGTTTTCTTCGTCGGGCACCAGCAGTTCGGCCGGCTCCAGGCGGGCCAGTTCGGCTTCCAGCGCGTCGTCGGTTTCCACTTCGTTGACCAGGAAGCGGCCGCCGGCCAGATCGGCCCAGGCCAGGCCATAGCCCTGCTTGCTGCGCGACAGCGCCATCAACAGGGTGTCGCGGCGCTCGTCCAGCAGGGCCTCGTCGGTGACAGTGCCGGGGGTGACGATGCGCACCACCTTGCGTTCCACCAGGCCCTTGGCCAGCGCCGGGTCGCCGATCTGTTCGCAGATCGCCACCGATTCGCCCAGCGCCACCAGCCGCGCCAGGTAGCCTTCGTAGGCGTGCACCGGCACACCCGCCATCGGAATAGGCGCGCCGCCGGAGCTGCCGCGCTGGGTCAGGGTGATGTCCAGCAGCCGCGCCGCCTTGCGGGCGTCGTCGTAGAACAGTTCGTAGAAGTCGCCCATGCGGAAGAACAGCAGCAGGTCCGGATAGTCGGACTTGGCTGCGAAGAACTGCTTCATCAGCGGGGTGTGTTCGGCGGACTTGTCTTTGGACATGGGGCTCGTGGATCAGGGGTATCCGCCGCGGGAAGGCCGCAGGGCGGAGACGGGTACAGGGCTGCCCATGGTAACCGGTGGGGGCAGGGGGCCGCTTCGTCTGCCGGCCTTGCCCGCGCATTGTCCTACGCGTGCACCAGGGTGATGTGCGGATGGGATGCGAAGATCTCCAGCACGATCTCGAAGTAGGTCTGCCCCTCGCCACGTTCCAGCGCGGCCAGCTGCTGCACGATGCGGTCGTTATTGAACATACCGGGGTGCTGCAGCTTGGCCTGCAGCCAGGCGCGGGTGGCCGCCCTGCCCAGGGCCGCCCGGCTGTGCTCGCTGTCATGCCAGATCACCGTGTGGGTGGCGTGGCCGGCCAGTGCGCCATACCCGCCGTACAGCAGGTCGTCCAGTGCATCCAGGCTGTGCGCCAGCTGCCAGGTCTCTGTCGCCATGAACACCCGGTTGATCTCGGCATAGAAGCTGGGAATGTCGACGATGGCGGCGCCATCCATCTGCAGGGGGGATGTCATGCGCCGACTATAGCGCCGGCCGGGGACGCCGGCCCGCTGGAGGGGCCTGGCCCGTGCCACGCGCTGTCTGCACCCATCGCAAGCCGTTTGAACATTTTCCTATAGAAATTGCGGCGGTGGCCGATAACGCTTCCGCTCCCGTGCGCCTCGCGCGGTAGCGTGCTGTCGCGTGAGCGTCGGCGGACCCGATTCAGGCCGATGTGTCCCTCTTGCCATTCCCCGGGCAGGGGCGGCGCGCGGCGCCAATACCAGGAACAGCGAGTGCAGTCAGGGAAGAAGCAGGGGCGGCATGCATGCCGTCGTGGTGGGTGGCTGGTGCTGCTTGGCATGGCCTTCAATGTGGCCGCCCAACAGGGGGGCGACCCCGGTACGCAGGAACTGCTGCGCCGGCAGGCGCGTGAACGTGTCCTGCGTGAGCAACAGGAAAGCCAAATCGACGTTCGCCTTGAGCGCAGCGAGGAATCGTCTGGCGATCATCTGCCTGCGCAGGAAACACCCTGCGTAGGCGTGGATCACATCGTGCTGCAGGGCGATGAGGCGCCGCGCTTCCAGTGGGCGCTCGCCGCCGCCAACCCCGCGAGCGATCCGGCCAGCGGGCGCTGCCAGCACGAATGCGGGCAACAGTGAGCCGACGGCGGAGACGTTTACCTTAAGCGATCTGCATAACCAGAGGGACTACTCGGCGAGCCTCACAGACAAGTACCTAGAGCAGATGACCGCAACGGAACCGGCCCATTCAGTGCGCGTGGTCCGGTGGAGCAGTTGAATCGCCTGGGAACGTCGCTCGTTGTTTTATTTCCGCCGCCAGGATTCGATCTGAGTGCGGACGTGCAGCAGTGTGGGAAACCCTTGTTCGTTGAGGCATTCGTCGAGTGGGCGGCCGTTGAAGTTCTCGCTATGGGTGTTATGGTTGTCGGCACAATATATAGTCAAGTTTTTATGCTTTGCTTGGCGAGGGATGAGTCGTGGTGGATGAGCGGGTGAGCTATGGTGAGATTCGCAATTTGCTGTTCGACGCTTGTTATGTTTATTGTGGGAACAAGCTTAGAAATCAAAGCCCATGGGTCGATGGGGAGAGTGAGATAGGTTATGCATACGATGAGTTTGAGAGTGCATTTGATCTGCCTATTGAGAGGCTAATGCTCGAGGTGTTGGTTCTTGTATTGTCTGCTGGGAGGTCTTCCGCGGGCGTCAGGGGTTATCACATTAATGCCATAAATGAAATAATTATGGATATTGATTTGTTGTCTGAGTTGCATGCCTTGCCAGTTGAAGAGGCGACGCAGTTCAAAGGCGACCTTGTGATTCTGGGGCTTTGTTAGACGGTTTCGATCATGCTGCTGCCTTGGTTCCGCGAAGGCGGATGGGTCGCCACCAACGAGCGTTCGATCTCCCTTGCGCGGAGTCGATGGTCGCGCTGCCGAGGTGGCTCCTGACGGTATCGGCAGGGGATGGGTCAGCGCCAGCTGCCTGGTTTTCAGGGCCGGCTGACGCCAGTCTGTTTCCTTCGCGTCCACCGTATTGAGGAGGTGTGGATGTGAGTAGTCTCTTGTTCTGGGGTTGTTGAAAGAGCACTCCGCTGCTGCGCCGCCGGTGATCTGGATTCGGTGCTTCGGGAGGATATTCCTGGTTGTTGGCTATTTGATCAGATTGGAGGTCTGGTAAGAGAGAGTCGGATATCTGAGGCTGATCACGTCTACGCCATCTTCGAAGCGCTTTACGGCTTGGCTACGGACTACTGCCTGGCCTGGTAGATTGGCTCTTCGCTGTTTGAGGTTGATGTGGATTTTGTTGCTTATTTTGAGTTCTGGCGAATGGGTGGGCGGTGTGCATATACGGCGTCAGATTTTTTGGTTCCCAGTCAGTAGAAGGCGGCGCATGTTCAGGGGCCGCCTTGCGCGAAGGCTTCGCAGGGCAGGCGGGAATTCCTGGAAATGTCGTGGAGGCTCCAGCCGATGTCTGCGGCAAGTCAATAGATTGCACCAGGCAGTCATTCAAAATGAATAGCGCAGCGCTGGTTCGCGTTACCTTTAAGGTGGGTGCTTGATGAGATGCTCGAATTTACAGGGTTGAGGAAGATTGACTGTAATCCTTCTTCTCGTAATTGGATTCCAGAATGAATACTCCTGGTGGTTTTTCTGTTCTGTGGGATGCTCCTGTTGTGCCGGGTGTTTCTTTGGCAGGCATACCGTTGCTTGCTTCGTATTATGATGTAGAAATGGCTATATCTACGTATCTTGTTGATGCGGAATTGATGTTGTACAGGTTTTCGCGCGGCCCAGAGCTTCGGCTGCAGAGTCGCGTCCTGGATGAGCATGGGAATGGAGGTTGGCTGTTCGCTCTGCCTCACGATGACGGCAGCGGGCGTACTGCAGCTCTTTCTATTTCTATCCGGTGCTGGACTGTTCGGTCCATCAAGGTATATGCCTTGGGACTGCCGGGTGATGTGGTCCAAAGCCACTCTTATCGCGGGGCCACGGCAGAATCAATAGGTTTGGGTGATCTGGCTTCGAGTTTTCTTGATTTTACTAGGTTGGATTTTGACGAGGCGGAAGAGTGGTTCTATACCGATGACGCCTATGGGTCCCTTGAGATTTCGGGGTGGGGTGTGCCGCTTGAGGACGAGCCCGATCAGATCGTGACCGCTATGTGTGTGACGGCTTGAGGTTGCGGCGGGCTCCGAGGCTCGCGGGCGGCAGTAGAATCTCAACGTCGTATACGGGGCAAACAGCGAAGTGCCTGAAGGTCGCAGACCTTCAGAAGTCCAAACGACGATGGATGCGTTCCGACTGCGTGCCTGCCTTGCACTGGTGTACGCTGCCCCTTGACCGACTGCGCCATGCAACGCGATCGGATGGAATGGACGCCACACGACTTCACAAGGAGATGCACCATGACGCAGGAAAACACACCTGTTGGGCGCGCAGTGACCGAGCCGGCCGAAGCTCCGCCTTCGCTGTACGTGGTTGCGCTGTATCAGCTGCTGGGCGGTGCGCTGGCGCTGTACCTGTTCCTGAAGAACTTCGGCCCGCACCTGCCCGCGTACCAGCGCACGCTTCTGGCAGACATCCACTTCGGCCTGCCTTATCCGCTGGTCCTGGCCAGTGGCCTGTTCAACAACGTGGCGGCCATCATCATCGGCGTGGGCATTTTTCTGCGCTGGGAATGGGGGCGGCCGCTGTTCATCGCCGTTTTCATGGAAACGACGGTGCTCACGCTGTTCACGCTGAAGGCCAAAGGGCCGATCGGCTTCCTGACGCTGCTGGTTACGTTCTGCGTGTCACTGTACATCGCCCATCTGCTGTACCGGGCGCCAGCCACGCACTACTTCAGCCGCCGCGGGCGCTGACCACGCTGCAGCCGAGCACGGAGAGCCCGCGCATCGCCGCAACGGTGCGCGGCTGTGCGCATTGACCGCAGCAAAGGCTTGTCTGAACCGCACATGGTCGTTCAGCTGCCGTCGACCTGGATTTCACCTGTGGTTGCCACCGCCCACGACAGACTTGGGCCATACCGCAACACAGGAGACCGCCATGAATACTTCGATCCGTGTACTGCTGCTGGGCAGCCTTCTGGCAGCGTCGTCGGTTGCCGGTGCACAGACCTATGGCCCGCGCGATGAAGGCCGCAAGTTCAACGACGGCAGCCGCGTGGTGTGCAAGAACGTAGAAGTGCAGCGCAACTCGCGCGACCCGAACCGCATCACCGGTACCGCGACCGGTGCGGTGGTGGGTGGCCTGCTGGGCAACCAGGTGGGCGGCGGCAACGGCAAGAAGCTGGCCACCGTGGCCGGTGCCGTGGCCGGCGGCGCTGCCGGTCGCCAGATCCAGGGCAACCACCAGAGCAAGACCGGCGACCGCGTGGTCGAGCGTCGCTGCGAGCGCGTGTACCGATAACCCCTTTGTAGTCCCTTCCACCTGCAGTACCCGAACGCCGGCTTTGTGCCGGCGTTCTTCGTTTGCGCGGGCGTACCACGGGGCCGGGCGGCGCCCTATACTGCGCCAACCTCCAAGGATGAACGCGCTGTGAACGAATCCTCCGTTGCTGCGCCGCAGGCCGCACCCACATCGACCAGCGCCGAGCCGGAAGCGAACACCCGCTTCAGTCGGCTGCGCGAACGTGCGGACGAGCTGGAGCTGTTCATTTCCGGCCTGCTGGCGTTTGCCCTGCTGGCCGTGCCCGGCTACCTGTTCGATGCCTGGGCGCGCAGCAGCCTGCATACCGAGGGCATGTACTTCCAGCTGCTGTGGTTTGCTTTCAGCACGGTGGTGGGCATGTGCTACGTGCTGGCGGTGGCGCTGATCGCGCACCTGACCGTGCGCGGTTACTGGATCGGCCTGGTCGGGCTGAAATCGCATTTCCCCGAAGGCATCGACTGGGCCGCGCTGCACAAAATGGGGCCGGTGTCGCGTGCGTTCCTGCGCGCGCGCGATGGCGGTCTGGACAGCAGCATCCAGCGCGCCGACCGGCTGGCCACGCTGCTGTTTTCAACCACGCTGATCTGCGTGCAGACCCTGGCCGGCACCCTGGTGCTGGCGATGGTGACCTTGGCCATTGCGATGTTGATCGCGTTCCTGACCGGTGGTTCGGACCAGGTGGCGATGGCAGTGGTGGGCGCCTGCCTGGCAAGCCTGCTGGCGCTGGCGTTCGTGCCCTTCATGCTGGAAAAGGCCATCGCCCGGCGCCATGCGCTGGGCCGCCCCAGCGAGCGGCTGGAACGCGGACTGCAGCGCTTCCTGGCCGGCATGCAGCGCGTGCCGCTGCTGCGCTTGATGCAGACCATGCAGCTGACCATCCAGAGCAACCTGCGCTCGCGCTCGTTCATGGTGGGCTACCTGCTGGCCATCGGCGTGGCGATGGTGCTGGCGGCGGTGCAGGTGGCCGGTTCGGTGAAGTTCTCGCTGTTCAACCGCTACCAGGTGCTGACCGAGGAAGCGGTGGACAACGGCATGTTGAGTGCGCACTACGAATCGCTGCGCTCGACGCACGACCAGCTGCTGGCTTACCCGATGATTCCGGCCGACACGATCAGCAGTTCGCGCCTGCGGCTGTTCATTCCGCATCGCCCGCAGCGCGACAATCCGCTGGCACGGCGCTATTGCAGTGCCTTGCCCGGTGGCGAGAACAGCGCCGAGGGCGCGCCGGCGGCACGTGCAGCGGTGGACTGCCTGGCGTTGATCTGGAACGTCACTTTGGACGGCAAACCGGTGGCGCTGGCCGACTTCGTGCCGTTCGAGCGCCGCGATCTGGAAATGCGCGGGCTGGTGGGCTACCTGCCGCTGCAGGGCCTGGCGCCGGGCCGGCATGACCTGCACCTGGTCTGGCATGCGCAGGGCGAACGCACCGGACCCGATCGCCGCCGTGAGTACCGCATTCCGTTCTGGTACACGCCGGAGGAGAGCAAGGACTAGTCGCCGCCGCGCGCCGCTGCGCCATGCAGGCGCCGGTAGGCCAGCGTGCCGTACAGCAGCAGCAAGCCACCCAGGGTGATCAGTTCGTGGCGGACATCGGCCAGGCTGGCGTCCATCTGGGTCAGGCGCACCATCAGGTTGATGCCGGCGGTGGTGGGCAGCAGCTGCGACAGCCAGACCAGCGGCGCTGGGGTCATCACCGCCGGCCATGACAGGTTGGCCAGGAAGAACAGCGGGATGGAGGTGGCGATGACGTACTGGAACGCGCGTTCGCGGGTGCGGAAGAAGCTGCCGACGAACAGGCCGAAGGCCACGGTGGCGGCGATGAACAACGTGCCGCCCAGCACTTGCCCCAGCGGGTTGCCGCCGCGCGGGTAGTCCTGCACCCAGGCGGTGAAACCGGCGTAGTAGAACAACCCGAACAGGCCGATGAGGCCAAAGCCCAGCGCCATGCCCAGCAGGGTGGGGCGGTCGAAGCGCAGGCGCCGCCCGAGCGCCAGGCGGCGGCCGCCCAGCAGCACGCCGATGCCCATCAGCAGGGTCTGGTGCACGATCAGTTCGGCCACGCCGGGCACGATGGCGCTGCCGTAGCCTTCCTGGGTGTTGTACAGCGGCCGCTGCACCAGGGTGACCGGCGGTGCCTGCGGCGCGCCCATGAAGGCGGCCTGGGTGACGGCGGCATCGCGACCGAACGCGCCCAGCGCATCGGCCACGCTGCCCAGCACCCAGCTGGCACGGCCCAGATAGGCGCCATTGCCGAGCAGCACCAGCTTGGCCGGGGTGCCGCGCAGGATGTCGCGCTCCAGGTTTGCCGGAATCAGCACGATGCCTTCGGCCTGGCCGGCTTCCAGTTGCTGGCGGGCGCTTTCGATATTGGCCGGTTGCCCGACCACCCGCGCCACGCGCAGCGCATCCAGCGTGCGCAGCAGTTCGCGGCTGGTGGCGCTGTGGTCTTGATCCACCACCAGCACCGGCAGATCGCCGGCCACCTGGTGGCGATACGCGGCCGGGTAGAAGAACGAGTACAGGATGACCGCGCCGACCATCACCACGATGGCGTAGCGGTCCAGCAGCACGGCCATCAGGGTCTGCCGCAGGCTGCGCCACACTTCGTTCATGCGCTTGCCCTGGCCGCTTGCGCGGCCGGTGCGCCGCGGGCGAAGGCGATCAGCCGTGCGCCGCCGATGCCGCCGGCCACCACGATCATCAGCAGCAGGGTGGCCAGTGGCCACAGCGATACCGCCAACGGCGCGCCGACGAACTGCTGCTGGGTCTGCAGCTTGATGTAGGCGCTCAGCGGCAGCAGCAGGTGCCAGATGCGGGTGAACAGCGGCGCATCGATAATCGGGAACGTGGCGCTGGAAAAGGCCAGTGCGGTGCCGATGCTCAGGCCCACGGCAGACAGTGCGGTGCCCATGTCACGGGTGACGCCGACGAAGAACAGCGCGTAGCTGGCGGTGGCCAGGTAGAACAGCGGCTGTGCCAGCAGCAGCAACAGCACGCTGCCGGCGATGCCATCGCCGCGCAGCCAGGCCAGGTAGGCGACACCTGCGGCGCCGTATACGGAAAACAGCAGCACGTAGGGTGCGATCTTGCCCAGCAGCGCCGACCATGGCGTGCGCCCCAGCCAACTGCGCAGCGTGCCATCGCGGATCTCGCGGCCCAGGCTGCCGGCCACGGCCAAGGCCAATACCAGCGACAGCACCGCCGGGAAGATCAGCGGCAGCAGGAACAGCTCGTAGCTGCGCGCCGGGTTATAGAGGATGTCCGACTGCACGGCGATGGGCGCGGCGCGCAGCTTGCCGGGGCCGACCTGCAGGCCGATGCGTTCGCGCAGCAGGCGCGCGCCCCAGGCCGATACCGCATCGCCGATATCGCGCGCAGCCGACTGCCCGGTGGTCATGTAGGTCGCGTTGTAATAGGCGAACACGGTGCCCTGGCGGCCACGCAGCGCCTGGCGGGTGACATCGCGCGGCACCAGCACCACCGCGAACACCTGCAGGCTGCGCAACTGCGCCTGTGCCTCGTCCAGGCTGGCCGGCTGCGTGGCCACGCGCACGCCCGGGCTGGCATCGAGCATGCGCAGCAGCAGGCGGCTGTCGCTGCTGTGGTCCAGGTCGACCACGGCAATGGGCACATCGCGCATCACCGATGCGGAAAACATCCAGGCCATCACTGCCAGCATCAGCATCGGCAACAGCGTGACCAGCGCCAGGTCTGCGCGGTTGCTGCGCAGCGCACGCAGTTCGCGCCGCCACGCAGCGCCCATGCCGGTGCTGTCCGGGTTCAGCCCTGCGGCCATGCGAACAACACGCTCATGCCGGGCCGGAAGCCTTCGACACGCTGCACCGGGCGAACCCGCACTTCAAAGCTGCGCACGTCGTAGCCCGACGATTGGCGCGTGCTGCGCCAGGTGGCGTAGTCACCGGCCGGATTGATGAAGTACACCTCGAACGTCGCATCCTTTTCTAGTGCGGGAATCCGGCCCTGCAGGCGGCTGCCGACCTTCAGGCCCTGCATCTGCGATTCGCGCAGGTTCATCGACACCCACATGCGATCGATGTCGACCAGGGTGAACACCGGGAATCCGGCCGGCACCAGTTCGCCGGGGTCGGCCATGCGTTTGTTGATCTCGCCGGCCACCGGTGCGCGGCCTTCCACTTCGGCGCGGGCGGCGTTGACCTCGGCCACCGCGCCCTGTGCCTGCTGTACCTGGCCCTGTGCGGCACGCTTGTCCTGCTCGCGTGCGCCGGCCAGGGCCATGTCGTACTGCGCGCGCGCGGCACGGGCCAGCTCGCGCGAACTGGTGGCCTGGGCGTGCGCCTCGTCGCGCTTCTGCCGGGTCATCACGCCTTCGTTGAACAGGTTCTGCACGCGGCCGGCGGTGGCCTCGGCCAGGGTGGCGCCCGCTTCGGCGCGCTTCCAGTTGGCTTCGGCGGCGCGGATGTCTTCGCGGCGCGCGCCTTCGTCGGCCTTGTCGGCCACTGCCTGGGCGGAGGCCAGCGCACCGTGGGCCTGCTGTTCCTTGGCCGCCACTTCCGGGCTGTCCAGCAGGAACACAATCTGCCCGGCCTGCACGCGGTCGCCTTCGCGCACCTTCAGTTCGGCCACGCGGGCGGTGATCTTGGCGGCCACGTTCAGCGTGTCTGCGTCGGCCATGCCCTGGATCTGGTCGGCCGGGCTGCGCCAGGCCAGCCACAGGCCCAGCACCACCACCAGCAGCAACACCACGACCAGGATCAGGCCGGTACGGCGCTTGCCCGGCGGTGTTGCTGCGTCATCGTGCAATACATCACTCATGGTCGATCACCTCGTCCGCACGCCGCCGGTAGTCTTCGAAACGGTCCATCTGGCCACTGATCTCCAGCAATTGCGCCAAGGCCACGTCGTACTGATACGCCGCCTGCGAACGCTCCACGCGGGCGCCGCCCAGCCCCAATCGCGCATCGATCACGTCCAGCGATGTGGCCTGGCCCTCTCGGAACGCCAGTTCCTGCAAACGCAGGTTTTCCTGTGCCTGGGCGATGCTGCTGTCCAGCAGCACGAACTGCTGGCGGGCGGTTTCCAGCTCGTTCCAGGCCTTGCGCACGCCCAGGGCGACCTGGTTCTCGGCCTCGCGCAGACCGGCCTCGGCCTGTTCCTGCTGCGCACGCGCCGCACCGATCTGCGCCGGGCGCGAGTTGGGTGACAGGAAGGTGTACTTCAAGCCGATGCCGAACGCCCAGTCGGGGTCGGTCAGCATTTCATCGCGGCGGCGGAAGTCGTACTGGCCGAACGCAAAGATCTGCGGTTTCAGCTTGGCCTGCTGCACGCGCACGCCCTGTTCGGCCTGCGCCACCAGCGCACGCAGGCGCGCGATCTGCGGTTGCCGCGCCTGCGCGGTGCGTTCGAAGCTGGCCACCGGTTCCAGCGGCGCGCGCTGCACGAACAGCGGCGAGGTGGGGCGGACCTGGCCACCACTGCGCAACAGGGTGGCCAGCGCAGCCTGCAGCGTGGCCAGGTCGTTCACGCTCTTCTGGTACTCGCGTTCGGCCTTGTCGCGGGCCACGGTGGCCTGCAGGCGCTGGGCCCGCGTGGCGAAGCCTTCGCGCTCCAGTTTCTGCGCATCGGACAGATGGCGTTCCAGACCGTCACGCACATCGCGGCGCACGTCCACCGCCTGTTCGGCCAGGCGCTGGCCGAAGTAGGCCTGCGCCAGCTGCACGGTGATCGATTGCCGCTGCGCTTCACGCTCGGCGCTGGCCTGTTCGCTGGCCGCGCTGGCCGCGCGCTGTGCCGCCGGAATCACCCCGCCGGTGTACAGCGGAAGCACCGCGGTCACCACGGGGCGCGTGCGCCAGTCGCGTTCGGTGAACGACAGTGGAGAATCGATGCCGTAGGCCTCGGCCACCGGCGCCAGCGAGCCCAGCGGCAGGGTGAGGGTCTTCTGGAACTGCAGGCGGCGCACTTCGCCGGTGATCTCGGGCAGGCGCAGCAGACGGGTGGCCTCCTGCAGTTCCTGCTTGTTGCGCACGCCGGCGTCGGCGGCGGCCAGTGCGTCGGACACCTGTTCAAGCCGTTGCCGCGCCTGTTCCCAGTCCAATGCCGGTGGTGCCGCGCTGTCAGGCAGGGACTGCGCGCCGCCGGTTGCAGGCAGCCACAGCGCACAGATCAGCAGGGGCGCGCCTGCGCGTTGCAGCCACGGGGTGGGGCGATGCCGATGCACGTGGGTCCGTCATCCGTAAAGTGTCTGGCAAAAATTAGTCGGTATGCCGTGAAGCCGTTGTAGGTGCAGGGCATTCGAATGGCGGGAACTGCAGTACAGTCACCGTCATGGAACTGCGCACCCGCCACCGTCGCGTTGCCGGCCTGCTTGCCGCAGGCGCGCTGCTGTTGGGGCCGCCCGGCGCACTGGCAGGCGCGGCGTCCACGGCTGAAGAAGCGCAGCCCGCCATCGTGGGTGTGCAGGTGCACGGCGTAGGCCGGTTCGGGCACGCTGCGCGGGTGCCGTTGCCGCGCGTGCTGCAGGCACTGGGGGCGCCGGAGCAGCGTGAGGCATCACCATACGAATGCGGCAGTGCGTACGACGCAGGCGAGGTGCAACTGCTGAGTTGGGCCGGACAGGCCTGGGAGAGCGACGGCCAGACCGCCGTGCTGCGCCGCTTCGAACCGGGGCGCGATGGCGCGCTGATGCTGTCCACCGGGCAGCGGATCGATCTGCGCAGCACCGCGGCCAGCGTCATGCAGCGGTTGCCGCGCGCACACGCCAGCGATGGCGCCGTGCATGTCACCGCCGATCCGCGTGGGATCTTCGAGGAACGCTATGACCTGCGTTTCGATGCGCAGGGACGGTTGTTCCAGATCGATTACTGGATTGCTTGCTGACATCGCGCGCTGCATGCGCGGGCGGACCTCTCCATTCCATTGGTGCGGTCGCCAGGCACGGTCTTTAACGAGACAATAACGAACCGCCGCGACTCGCCGCGCGGGTCCGTTCGTGGACCTGCCCCCTGTCGCCTTTGTTTTCCGCAGTTTCGCCGCTTCCGGCGCAGGTAGTACGTAATGAAGAATGA
>NZ_JBWJPD010000029.1:0-43523 GCF_056393165.1 Stenotrophomonas sp. Steno-C17 | reverse complement strand
CAGGAATCACTTACACCTTTAGTGCCCCAACAATCGAACAGGCGAGATCGAAGGCTTTGGAGGGCTGTGAGGTTCGGAGTTCCGGTAGCAGTTGTACCGTTATTTACTCCGCATGCAGCATGTCGGAGTTCAAGCCCTATCGATGAAGAGCTGCCCCATTTCTGTGATAGAGCAATAGAAATCATGGAAGGGTGGGTCGGGGGGCAGTGCGGACACATCCCATGGCATAGCCGAAAGTCGCTACACGACTCAAAATGGTTCTGAAGGACGTTTGCCCGGTGTGAATTCCGATCCGAGAAAGATGGGGTTGGCTGAGTCTGATCGATAGAATGATGCCGCTCCTGCAAGCATCGAGGATTAAATGATGAACTTACGCGTGATTGCTTTCACTCTGGCGTTAGCAGCACTTGGCTTGGTCATTGCTAGGCCTGCGCTGGCGGAGGGAGGGTGCCCGGCAGGTTCTTATCCAATTGGGGGGCAAGGCGTTCAGGGGTGTGCCCCGATCCCGGGGGCCGGGAATTCGGGAGGTAGTACGTCTTCTGCTCCAGCTGGACGATGGGTCAAGACTTGGGGGGCTTTGGCTTCCGCTCCCAATGGTGCTTCAGGAGCATCCGTTGGAGGTCGATCCAAGCGTGCTGCTGCGGCAGAGGCGGTTAGGCTGTGCGGAGCCGCCGGTTGCAAGGTAGATTTTACCTACTACAACCAATGTGCAGCTGTTTACGTTCCCAAAACTGGCCGAGGTGGAACAAGTTTTGGCAGCTCGGTGACCATTGAGAAGGCGGAGGAGATTGCTTCAAATCGATGTGTGACCGATGGAGGTCTCGGATGCTACAAGGTCTATTCGGCTTGCACGGAGCCAGAGTTTATTCCCTAGGGTGGGCATAGGGACTTGGATCACCAGATTGCGCCAAGCGCTTCGATACTTAACGAGGCCAAATTCGAACCACCCTGGCGTTGCGAGGCTTCTGCAGGCGGTCGCAGTTCTACCGGAATACGCTTCGCATGCAGCATGTCTGAGTTCATGTCTGAGGAAGGGTGATGCGATTGGTAGTCGCATGGTCTGCCATGCCTTCGCGACATTCTCCTTGGCCGCAGCAGGGCAGTGGCGTAAGGCTGAGCCTCCCGTGACCATTGTTGTGAAGAGTCACCTGGAACGCAGATAGATGACAAGCGGGTCTACCAACTGACTGCAGTGGCGAGTTTTGACGCAATCGGCGTCATCACGGCTCGGGAACTGATCGAAAGGAAGTTGCCGGCTAGGCTGTTCGTGGAGCTGAGTACTGAGTGCTGCGGGTCCAGCCGTGACGCGAGGCTCTCGATGCTGCTGCTGAGCGAAATAGTCATCGCATTGTTCATTGACCTTCGGCTGCTCTCACCATCTGGCTGCTGGTCGAGCAGGCCAATCCCCTGTTCCAACGGTGGCTGTTCTACGGCCTCGGAACGCCATTCTCGATGGCGCTATTGGCCGCCATGACCGGCATTGCATTGGATATGGTGCTGCATGTGTCCAAGGCGCTCTGGCTTGAGTCGATCGGCGCCAAGTTGATCCTTGGCCCTGCGTTCAATAACGGCTTGTCGGCCCAGGCGATGCAGCAGGGTGGCATGGGGCTGATCCTGGCGCCCCTGATTCTGAGTGCCCCCCGAAAGGCTGCGATGTTCTACCACGGCACGTTGGCTGGTTTTAGTGCATATTCCCGGATTAGTGGTGGCGCTGCGGCGACGCCCAGCGCGGATGGCCGGCTGCCGGGTCAGCATAGTGCCGATCAGGCTGCCGATCAGACTCGACCGGCGGCTGGGGGGCAGCACCTGGGTTCGGCTGGTGGGTCTGGGTTAGGTGGTGCTCGCGGTGGGGCAACTGAACCGACCACCGGTAAGTACGGAAACGCAGCTGGCTGAAGTAGCCCAATTTACTTTTGCAGGGAGGCCTCAATGAAGTACGCGATCTTGCTTGGTATGCTGCTGGCGCCGTTTGCAGCCTTCGGTGAGGGGCGTTGCCCTCCGGGTCAGTATCCGGTCGGTGATCAAGCGATGCAGGGGTGCGCTCCAATTCCTGCGAGCGGCCCTGCGATTCCAGCTCCGCGACCGACCGGCGAATGGGAGACTCGATGGGGAGCAATTGCCCAGGATGCCGCGACAGGAGACGTGAAAGTGCTGGCCATCGGTGTTTCGGCATCACGCCAGTCGAAGCGCGAGGCAACGGAAGAGGCAATGGATCAATGCCGCGGCATGGGGGGGGCGCAATGCAAAATTCTGCTCGCATATAAGAATCAGTGTGTAGCGATGGCTGGTCCGGAGATTGGTGCGGAGCCAGTTAAGAACCTTGTAACCCAGGCTGCCGGTGCTCCGACAGTAGCCGAGGCCAAGGCGAATGCCCTCAGGAACTGCGCATCCTCCAACCCTGAAAAGAGCTGTTCAATCATCTACTCTGCGTGCAGCATGTCTGAGTTCAGATCTTTCCGTTGAAGTAGGTTCCCGCGTGGAGGTGCCTTTGGATAGAGGCCTTCCGGGTTGGGTCCATCGGCGGCTAGCTTATCTTCGGTCTCGCTCGGCAACGGCTTGTCCAGCAAAGGGATGCAGCAGGAAGCATGGGGCGGATACTGATGAACTTGATCGCCACCACGCCCTCCCAATTGCCAAGATGATTTTCCTGGACACGCGGGCACGGTCAGGCCTCGGGCGATTGGGCCCGGCTGGCAACAATCATCATTGAGGTGGGTGATATGGCTGTATCGAATAGGTGTGCTGGCATTTTGAGAAATTGCTCGATCTTTACTGCCTGGCTCATCTCGATGGTCGTCTTGTCTGCACTGCCGACAACGGCTCTCGCGGAGGATGGATGCCCTTCTGGCTCTTATCCGGTGGGCGGGCAAGGTGTTCAGGGGTGCGCCCCCATTCCGTCGAATGGGCCTGGCGTCCCTCCTCCTTCGCGTCCAACGGGCAAGTGGGATACTCGATGGGGAGCTATCGCCCAGCATCGGGGGCCGATGAGCGGTGGGGGCCTTCCGATTGGGGTCTCGTCATCACGACCGTCGAAAAGAGAGGCCGTGGCCGAGTCGATGGAACAGTGTCGGGCCATGGGCGGCACTCAGTGCGAAGTCGTTCTGTCCTACCACAATCAGTGTGCAGCGATGGCCGGGCCAGAGATTGGCGCGGTTGCCATCGAGAACGTTTCAACGACGGTTGCCAGTGGGCCAATCGAAGCTGAAGCTAAGCGAGATGCTCTCGAAAGCTGTGCGACCTCAAACAACGGCAGAACTTGTTCAGTAATTTATTCGGCCTGTAGCATGTCGGAGTTCAGGCCCTTTCGCTGATATCAACGTCTGATTCAGCTCGCCTCCTCGAATGCGCGCGTTGGCGCTTGTTGTCCCTATCGGCCCCTCGGCTTGTGCAGAGATGGGCATTCAGTGGGCTGCTTGCGCCGACCAGAGCTTGGTTCCGCAGTTGCCGCTGGCGCGATTCTGTTGGTGCATGAGGTGAACTTCGCCTTGAACTATCTGCAGGCATATGCCGGCCAGGCAATTGTGATCATGTTCGACAGGGAGGTATCCGTATGAGATTCGTGGCAATGCTTCTGCTTCTGGTCATTTCCAACGTGGCCTTTGCAGAGGGCGGGTGCCCGCCGGGGCAGTACCCCGTCGGAGGACAAGGCGTGCAGGGCTGCGCGCCCATCCCTGGCGGCGGCGGGACGCGGGGCGAGGCGAGCGCCCCACAAGGCCGCTGGATCAAGACCTGGGGGGCTATTTCCATGTCCCCTGAGGGAGGCGTCGCTGGCGTGTCTACCGGGAAGTTCAGCAAATCCGAGGCTGTAACCGAGGCCATCACTCGTTGCCGCTCGAATGGCGGTCGCGCCTGTCGAGAGTCATTCTCTTATAAGAACCAATGCGCTGCTGCGGCAGTTCCCACTGCGGGCTCCGGGGGGACAAGTTTCGGCGGGCACGGCACAGTGGAGAAGGCGGGTGAACTGGCTATGAGCACCTGTGCCAAGGAAGGTGGTGAGGGTTGTCGTGTCGTTTACAGCGCATGTACGGTGCCCGAGTATGTGTCCAAGTAGACGCTGGAAGTGTTGCCTGCGCATTTGGGTCCAGCCGGGCGGTGGGTAGAAACCTGGGGAGCGCTGGATCCCGCTCCCAATAGTGCCTGCGGCGCCTCTGTCGGCTGGCGGTAGATCCGTGCACCGCTGATGGGGGATTGGCTGCTACAAGGTCTACTCAGCCTGTGCTGGGCCAGAGTTTGTTCCTTGGGATTGTGTGATCTTGGAATGCCAAACCCCAGGCGGGTGCGGTGGCGCAAGCATGGGTTGTTCGGTTGGAGAGCCGTATAAGGCATCTTTACCTTATTGCTTTGCTTTCATTACCTGGCGTCGCGCTTGCCGAGGGACGGTGCCCCGATCGTCATCTTGTTCGCTTCGACCGCGGCATCTGCCGAAGGTCGCTGTCCGCCAGGGCAGTATCCGGTAGGCGATCAGACCATGCAGGGGTGCGCCCCGATCCCTCCGGGTGGGGCTGCGATTCCAGCCTCCCGGCCAACGGTAAAGTGGGAAACCCGCTGGGGGGCAATCGCTCTGGATTCCAAGCCGCCGGCCGGCGGCAACGTCTGAACCTTGATGGCCTGCGCTCGCAGTGACTTGCAGTGCTGTCGCTACCGCTCGTTTCCAATGTGGCGTTGGTCAAGTCGATTCTCACGGACGCTGCGCCAGCGTTCTTACCCGCCTCGGACGTAGGAATACTCTGATACTGCGCCGGTAAAAGGCGCGGTATCGTATCTGCCTGGGCACGCCGCCTCGTCGCGCTGCCCTTGGGGACAGTCACACGCTGTGGGTCGTGCCGGAGTGCATCGCCAGGCGTGTCGTAGACAATCGCGTAGTACGAAGGAACGACCGATGCAGATTTCCTCCCGTGTTGTGATGCTGGTTGGCGGATTGACGCTGGCGGCGTCTGCTCAGGCGACCGACAGCTGGGTCATCTTTGCCGGTGGCGACAAGCCCAACCGTGAAGCGTGGGTGGTCGATGCCCAGACACTCAGCAGCCGTTCGGATCTGATTGGCTTCATGCAGACCGCAACGCCGGAGCAGCACAAGGCGTTCCTGAAGCAGATGCGCCGCAAGAAGCCGCCGAAGCCCGGTGAGCCCATTGCGGGGCCGGATCCGGTGTATGAGGTCGAGGTAAACACCGTCTATGAAAACGCGACCAAGCCCAATCGCCTGATCAGGAAGTATTCGGTGAACTGCGCCCGCAACACCGTGGCCATGAAGATGAGCCTGGTGCAGTGGCGCGACCGGCCGATCGAAGATGTGCCGCCGCACCGGTTCGATCCCATCAGCGAGGCGGTGGAGCCGTGGCAGGTACAGCTGGTGCGCTTTGCGTGCCAGGTCGGGCCAGATCCGGCGTCGAAGGTGCCGGCGGACATGATGAAGCGCGGCTTCCTGCCCATCGGTGATGTGGGGCAGTCACCGGCGAACTTCGTCTGGGGCAACCTGTGGAAGGACGGCACCCGCCCGGCATTCACCTACCGGGTAACCGACGCGGAGCTGGAACAGGCCGAGCGCAATCTTGAAGCCAACCTTGGCCGTGCCCAGCAGGAGACCTCGCGCGTGCTGGATGAGTCGATCCGCGCTGCCAACCGGCGGGGTCGCAACAACCTGATGGAGATGTGGGTCGGCAAGACCGAACATGAGTTCGTGCGCAACTGGGGTACGCCGGATCGCGTCGAGGAAGGCCCGAATGGCTCGCGCACGTTGTACCTGCATCGTGGCGCACGCATCCAGGGCCTGAACGTGTACGGGCATGTGGTGAGCGACGTGAACAATCGTTGTGACATCAGCGTGTTTACGGTGGATGGGTATATCCGTGACTACGCTACCGAGGGCGCTGCCTGCACCCAGCAGGTGCGCTGATCGGAACGGTGATGCCGGCATCGGCCCACAGGGAATCAGAACGACCATGAAACCAATCCGCTCCGTGTTGGCACCTTGTGTGCTGCTGATCGTTGGCGTGTTGCCGTTCAGCGCGCTTGCCGAAGGTAACTGCCCGCAGGGCATGTACCCCATCGGCGGCCAGGGTGTGCAGGGCTGTGCACCGATTCCGGTGAGCCGAAACGGTTCCCCGTACGACAATCGTCCCAATTGGGTGCAGACCGTGGCCGGTGTGGCGATTGACGCGCAGGGGGACACCTTCATCAGCAACTCGATGCGCTCGCGGGGCAAGGCCAAGCGCGCTGCATTGAAGGAGTGCAAGGAGTTCGGTCAGGGCGAATGCACGCTTGCCACCCTTTTCCAGGCGCAGTGCGTTGCTGTCGCCCATGCGGGCCTGGGCAACGAGACGACCAGCGTCGTGGCGGCCATGTCCGAGCAGGGCGCGGTCATCGTTGCCCTGCGGCAGTGCGCTGCCAAGGCGAGCTGGAAGAAGATTCCGCAGGACCAGTGCCGCATTGCCAAGACGGCATGCACTGACGATCTGTTCATCAAGTAGGACGGCGTTCGCGATAGTCACACTTTTTTTGTGACTGAAACCGCTCTTTCAGCGCATTCCCCTTCGACGGAGTGAACTCCGTCGCGTTAAGCTCGCTTCGCGTCAGAAATATGACGCGTCGGTGCTGCCGCCTGCAGGAGTTTTTCCGTCCATGAGGACTCTGTCTTTCCCGTCCCACGGTGACGCTTGCCACCATCGCCGCGGCGAGGGTGCCGGGGCTATGATCCGTTTCGGCGGACAGTCCGGTGCAGGTGGGCCTGGCGTCCGTGCTCGCGGAGCGGGTGGGCACCGGCGGCATGACATTGAAGGAGTGGGAGGGGATGGAGAACCGGAGTGGCGCGCACATGGACAATGCCCTGGCATTCGTACCGTCCGGCGCGAATCTGCTGGAAGCCGTCAGGGGCACGTGCAACGGCGACGGTGTGCAGTATCAATTGCTGGTGATCGACCAGCCCGCGCCAGAGGGCCTGGTGGCCGGCCAGCATGGCCCAAATCGGGTACTGCTGTTGCTGCGCGGTGACGGCGGCCGCTGGCAGCTGGCCGCGCGCAACGACAAGCTGGTGCCGTGTTCAACCCGAGGTGGCCTGGCGGGCGACCCTTTTGCGTATGCAATGGTTGAGGAAGACACATTCAGCGTGATCACCAATGGCGGCAGCCGCCAGCGCTGGAGCAGCGTCTACACGTTCCGCTATGCCTCGGCGGAGCGGGACTGTTGGGTGGATACCGTGCGGCGCAAGGTGGTGGACATCGAGACCGAGGCGACCAACATCCGCGAATTTTCTGCGGCCGAGATCGGCCGGGTGCGGTTCGAGGATTTCGATCCGGCCAGCGTCGCAGAGGTGACGCTTCCATGAGCCAGGCTTCAACCGGCGGGAAGGAACCCGCGCTGATGACGACCCAGGAGTGGCACCGTGTCGAGGGATAGGGAGTCGCAACTGCTGCGGCAGGCGACGGCGGCAGGCATCGATTCGCCACGCGAACTGGCCAACTTCATGGCCCAGGCGGGGCACGAGTCGCGTGGCCTGTCGCGCCTGAATGAGAGCTTCAACTATACCCGGGGCATCTCGCAGATCCCGGTGGAAGCGGCATGGCGCAACGGCAACGAAGCGCTGGAGTCGGCCCGCCAGGAGGCGCTGCGCGGGCGCCCGGGCGCACTGGCCGAACTGATGTACGGCGGCCGGCTGGGCAACGACGCGCCGGGTGATGCGCTGACCTACCACGGGCGCGGCTATCTGCCGCTGACCGGCAAGGAGGCCTATGCGCGCGCCGGGCAGGCACTGGACCTGGATCTGCTGAACCACCCCGAGCTGGCCGCACAGCCCGAGCACGCCGGCCGCATAGCGGTCTGGCAATGGCAACAGCACGTGCCGGCGCAGGCGCGCGAGGACGTGCGCGAGGCCACCTACGCGATCAATGGCGCGATGAACGGGGTGGAGGATCGGCTGCGCCGCTTTGACGGCTGGCAGCGGAAGCTGACCCCGGAGGTGATGGACCGGCTGGGCCGTGGCGAGGTCGGCGAGCGCGCCCCGGTCGCGCGTGACGTGACCGATCCCGCACACGCCGGGCACGGCCTGTTCGTGGGCGCGCGCGCGGGGCTGCAGCAGCTCGGCGCGGGCAGCGGCCTGCGCACGCCGCAGGAACTGGACAACGCCGCCGCTGCGCTGGCGGCAGGCGCACACAAGGCCGGGCTGCAACAGATTGACCACGTGGTGGCGGGCGCGGATGGGCGCATGTTGTTTGCGGTGCAGGGCAGCATGGGCGATCCGGCCATGCAGCGCTGCGCCGTGGAGCGCGCGCAGGCTGCCCAGCAACCGCTGGACGAGAGCAGCCGGCAACTGGCTGCCGACGCTGCCACCCGGCAGGAGCAGTCGGCATCGATCAATCGCGAGCAGGAACAGCAGCGCTCGCGATCGCTGTAAGCGCGGTCCGCCTGGGCACAGGCGCGGGATCGCATGGGTTGGGTGCCTGCGGGCGCCTTCATGGAACTTCCTTGTAGGGACACAACATGCAGAATCTTGAATCTTGCGCGCGGCGTGCGGCCGCGCATCGTCCGCGTGGCGGCGTACGCCTGGCGCCGCTGTGGGCGCTGTCGCTGGCACTGACCGCCACGCTGGCCCAGGCACAGGAGGCGCCTGCTGCTGCGGAACCCGCTGCACCAGTAGTGGCAGCTGAGGCCGCACCGGCTCCGGCGCCCATGGCCGAGGCGGCACAGGCACCGGCGCCTGCCCCGGCTGCCGAACCGGCAGCGGAACCTGCGGCAGCGGTAGCACCGGTCGCACCGGTGGTGGCTGACGCTGCACCGGCACCGGCACCGGCACCGGCACCGGCGGCTGAAGCTGCACCAGCACCCGTGCCGGCACCGCCCGTCGCACCGCCCGTCGCACCCGCGGCAACGCCTGCTGCTCCGGTAGCCCAGGCGCCGGCCGCTCCCGCTGCTCCGCAGGCTCCCGCCATGCCACCCGCGCCACCGGCACTGGCCGTGGTGCCGCTGCCGCCGGAGCAGGCGACCGAGCGCCAGCTCGGGGCGCGTTGCCCGGTCGATCTGGCCGGCCGTCTGGCGCCGCAGGGCGATCTGATGATCGGTGCCTGCCAAGGCACCCTGCCTGCGCATCTGGCGGCGTTGCTGGTGGCGGTACCCGAGCAGGACATCCTGCTGCCGCGCGCCTGGCGCGAACGCGAGGTGCGCCAGCGCGTGTGGTTCAAGGCCGTTGCCGGCTTCGGGCAGCGCCCGGATTTCATCGCCCGCCTGGGCGATATCTGGGTCCGTTCGTTCGAAGGCGCCGATCCGGCGATCACCACCTATCTGGTGCAGGCGCCGTTCGAATGCGCCGACCGGGCGTTGCCGACCGATGCGCGGCCCGAGCCGGTGCGCGTGCCGGCCGGTGCCTGCCAGCAGGCCTACGTCAGCCAGCGTGTTTACCAGGTGGGGACCGATGGCGTGGCCCAGGACGTCACCGCAAAGGTGATGCCGTCGGCACCGTCGATCACTGAGGCCGACCGCGCCCGCCAGCAGGCACGCGAAGGGCGGGTGCTGCTGGACCACAGCAAGCTGCAGTACGGCCCGGCCCTGCGCTGGTACGTGCAGTACCCGGAATCGCCGCAGAAGACCGGCCCGCATGCGTTCAGCGACTGGAATCGCGAACACCTGGCCTTCGTGGTCTGGAATGGGCAGAGCTTCGAGCTGCGCGAGCGCGTATCGCGGCGGCAGTGGCCGTGTGATCCGGTGGCGCCCGGTGATCGCGCCTGTGGTGGCTTCCCGGACTCGGGAACGGATGTCTACGTCACGGCCGACAGCGCGGCCAGTGACAGCACGGCGACGGTCGCAAGCCCGTAACCGCGGCAGGGCGCGCCACACCCACGGGAGCCGGCCGGTCCGGCTTCCGTGGGCGCGGGCGCTGCCTGTCAGGAGGGCAGGGCGCGTGCCTGGGCCTGCACCAGTTCCTGCTGCTGTTCGCGTTCCTGCACCTGGCGCTGCGCGGTCTGCTGCTCGATGCGCTGGGTGCTCTGCTCCAGCGGGGTGTGGGTGGCGGCTGCCGTATCCACCGAGACCCGCAGGTGGCCGGGGTCGCCGCTCTGGCCTTGCACGGCGAAGCTGCGCGAGGCGTCGTTGCTCATCACCACCTGATCGATGCGCTGGCCGCCAGCGGCGTGCATTTCTGCGGCCAATGAACCGGCCAGTTGCGTGCTCATCGCATCAGGCGTGCGCCCGGCACGTGCATCCAGCGCGTGTACGCCACGCAGGGCATCGTTGAACAGCGGATTGCCCGCATGGTCGCGTTCGGTGATGCCCGGCAACGGCGCAGCCGGAGCTTCCCGGCGCGCCGGTTCGCCCGGCTGCAACGGGCCACGGGTGTGGTCGTAGATGTCGTACAGGTTGCCGGTGATGCCGCGCGCGCCGATGGTGATGCCGCGGCGCACGCGTTCCACCTCGTTGCGGTATTCACTGATCATCCGGTTGTTGTCGCGGGCCAGGTCCTGCGTACCGGCCGTGTTCAACACCGAGTCGTCGCCCAGGAAGTTGCTGAGCTTGTGCGAGCCCAGTGACGAGGCGGCGGCGCCCAGTGCGCTGTCGGGAATGACGGCGCGGAAGCGGCTGTTGCTGAAGCCCCAGTTGCCCAGCGTATCGATCTCTTTCTGTGTGGCATACATGCGCACTTCGCCGAAGTGCTGCGAGGCCGCGCTGACCGGATCGGCCGCCATCACGTGGTTGACCACGTTGTGGCCGCCTTCTGGAATGCGGTAGGTCAGGCTGACCGCGCCGTAGGCATTGAAGGTTTCGCCCTTCAGATCGAAGTGATGGGCGGAAATCTGCGCCAGCGTGCCACCCAGCGAATGCCCCGTCACGGTCACTTCGGGGGTCTGGCCCAGGTCACGGCCTTCCTTCTGCGCATAGGCCAGGGCGTGCCGGGTCAGTTCCAGTGCATCGTTGGCCTGCAGGTTGCGGCGGGCCAGCACCATGCCACCGTCGGTAAGGATGCCGTCGCGGCCGATCTGTTCGGTGCCGCGGTGGGCGACCACGATCTCGTGGGTGTCCACGCGCTGGTAGATCGTGCCCTGGTAGCCATTGAGGCGATTGTTGGCGTGCTCCAGCACGCGGTAGGCGTGGCCATTGAGCATGACCGGCTGTTCCTGTGCCGGGTCATGGCGGCCCACCCGTTCATCACGGTAGGCGTCGCTGGCCAGCGCGGCGTAGTCCTGGCTGGTCACGGTCATGGGCTGACCTCGTGCGCGCTCAGGGTGGCCGAGAACAAGGCATCACGCAGTTCGGCGCGGAAGCGGTTCGGGTCCTGCTGGCCGCTGGCGCCGTAGTCGGGCATGTCGTCCACGCGCGGGTAGTCGCCGCGCGGGTAATGGCGGGTTTCGGTGCCACCGCCCGTGAACGGATCGGCGCCAAGGAAGGACAGGAAGCGGGTTTCGCCCTGCGCGCCGGTGGCCTTGAGCATGGCCCCGGCACCGCTGAACGACCAGGTGCAGACCCCGCGGCCGTAGTAGTCCTCGTCCAGCATGCGGTCCAGGTACACCGTGCCGCGATACTCGTTGTCGGCCACCTTGCGCAGGGTTACCGGTTCCTGGCTGGTGATGCGCGCGGGCGTGCCGGTTTCCGGCTCGATGTAGCCGCATTGGTCTTCGTTGGTGACATCGTATTGCGCCACGCCCTCGACCACGGCGAAATCGCCGGGCGGGTTGGCCAGCCGCAACACCAGTTCATAGGCCTTGCGCGGGGTGGGGTTGAGCTTTGCCAGGCCGCGCCCTCCCTGGGCGACGTTGGCGGCGGCGGAATCAAACTCCTGGGACATGAGAACCTCCGGGCTGCAGGCGATCAGCAGCAACAGAACAACGCAGGGAAATGTGCGGCCGCCCATCCTCAGGCCTCGCCTGGAGCGGGGCGGGAACGATGCGGCAACACGGCAGGCAGCGTCTGCGGAAGTACAGCCGTGCGCGCGAACGCCAACGCAATGTGCACGGCAGGTCTCCTTTCCTTGGGGACGGGAGTTTTGATTATGGGAGGCCATGACGACACGGTGCCACCGCCTGGGGGCCCGTCATGTCATTAAATTGACGCGTCCGGCCCCGCCGCGGTCATGGAAATACCTTGCCCCACAAGGGCTTGCGGCACTGGTCGTGGCGCGGAAGCGCCGGTGGACGGGTGTCTCAATTCGTGAGGTGGATCAACAATTCACATGGAGGGTGCAGGCGGGCCAACGTTGCGGTTGCGTGAATCCGCACGCCGCGCCATGGTGTGCGCGCTTCCATGGAGTTCCTGCAATGCCTTTCATCCGCCCCGAGCAACCGGCCGACGTGGCCACCATCCATGCGCTGACCGAGGCCGCCTTCCGCCAGGCCGAACACAGCAGCCACACCGAACAGTTCATCGTGGATGCGCTGCGGGACCGGGGCGAACTGACCGTTTCGCTGGTGGCCGAGCGCGATGGCGACGTGGTGGGCCATGTGGCCGTTTCGCCCGTGACGGTGAGTGACGGTAGTGCTGGTTGGTTTGGCCTGGGCCCCATTTCCGTGCTGCCGGCGCTGCAGGGGCAGGGCGTGGGGGCGGCGCTGATGCAGGCGGCGATCGATGCGCTGCGCAACCAGCAGGCACACGGTTGTGTGCTGCTGGGCGAGCCGGCGTATTACGGTCGGTTTGGTTTTCGCGCCGAACCGGGCCTGACGTTGCCGGGCGTACCCCCGGAGTACTTCCAGGCCCTGTGCCTGCGGCCGCCGATGGCGCAAGGCGAAGTGCATTACTCGCCGGCGTTCGAGGCAACGGCGCCGCTCTGAACCAAGCGTCAGGGCGCCTGCCACGGGCGCGGTTCCGGCGCCGGCGGCGGAATGCGATAACCACCGATATGCGTCAGCAGTTCGTTGGTGCGCCGTTGCTCGGCCAGCAGTTCGCGCATCAGGCTGCGCACGCCGAAGATCGCGAACGGCACCAGGATCCACACCACGCTCATGACGGTGGCGAAGATGAAGAACAGAATCTGACCCCCCATTGCGGGCACTCCTTCCTTGGGAAAAACGTCGAATCTAGCATTGTGAGCGGGCGGCCACCCGGCATGCACGTGCCCTGGGCGTACAATGCCGGCCGTCCGGCGTAGCCGGGTACTCACTGCGAGAACCACCATGAGCGATTCCCTGGGCGTGCCCGTGCACGACGCCGACGAACACTGGATGCGCCACGCGCTGGCGCTGGCCGAGCGTGCGCAGCACGTCTTCGATGAGATCCCGGTGGGCGCGGTGCTGGTGGGCGCCGACGGGCAGGTGCTGGGCGAGGGCTGGAACCTCAACATCGCCAACCACGACCCCAGTGCGCATGCTGAAATCGTCGCCATGCGCGAGGGCGGCCGCGTGCTGGCCAACCACCGTCTGGTGGGCAGCACCCTGTACGTGACGCTGGAGCCGTGTGCGATGTGCGCCATGGCGATCGTGCATGCACGCGTGTCACGCCTGGTCTATGGCGCCAGCGACCCGAAGACCGGCGCCTGCGGCAGCGTATTCGACCTGCTGGGCGATGCGCGCCACAACCACCGGGTGGAAATCCATGGCGGCGTGCTGGCCAAGGAAGCCAGCCTGCGCCTGACCAACTACTTCCGCGCCAAGCGCGGCAAGCCGCCGTTGCTGCTGGAAAACCACGCCGACGAAGCCTGACCAGCGAAAGGGTATGATGGTCGCCCCTTTCCTATTCCCGCGGCAGGACCTGCGCCTGCCCGGCAACGAGACGACACGATGGCCGACAACGGCGCGAGCAACGAACGACTGATCTGGATCGACCTGGAAATGACCGGGTTGGATACCGACAACGATTCGATCATCGAGATCGCCACCGTCGTCACCGACGCGCAGTTGAACGTGCTGGCCGAAGGCCCGGAATTCGCCATTCACCACCCGCTGGAAACGCTGGAGGCGATGGATGAGTGGAACCGCAACCAGCACCGCCGTTCCGGGCTGTGGCAGCGCGTGCTGGACAGCACCACTACGCTGGGCCAGGCCGAAGCGCAGACCATCAACTTCCTGGCGCAGTGGATTGCGGCCGGTGCGTCGCCGATGAGTGGCAACTCGATCTGCCAGGATCGCCGCTTCCTGCACCGGCAGATGCCGCGGCTGGAAAAGTATTTCCACTACCGCAACCTGGACGTGTCCACGGTGAAGGAACTGGCCAAGCGCTGGGCGCCGAGCGTGGCCGCCGGGCTGACCAAGAACAGCAACCACACCGCACTGAGCGATGTGCACGACTCCATTGCAGAACTGCGCCACTACCGCCAGTTCATGGGCGAGCTGTCGGGCCTGCCGGTTGCTTGAGCAGGACGCCGGGCATGGCCCGGCGCCACCCATCCCCGGGGTCGGATCCCTTTCTAACGGAAAGGGCTCTGCCCCCTCTGACGCCCGGCCTTGCCCGGCGTCGCTGTGCCCCAAGCCTGGGCGTCCTACCAGAAGGGCAACGGCGCGGCATAGACGCCGTAGCCGTAGGAAGGATAGGTCGCGTTCCTGTCGAAGGTGCTGGCGCAGTGCGACCATGCCGCTCGACACCGACCACCGGGGCACCGCTGCTGTGCCGCGCGGTGCATGTCGGGTTCGTACGTATCCGGTGATTCGAGGATGACTTCGAATTGACCGGTATCGGTGTGCTGCATGGCCAGCACGCATTGGCCGCTGTAGGACGCGACGATCTGGCAGGCTTGCCCGCTTTTCTCCTTGCACGCCCGCAGCGCCAGCTTCTCTGCCGACTTCTGCTTGTGCTGACGCACGGGGCTCCAACCGATTTCGCGACCGGAGGGGGATCGCGCAACCGCGCCCCATTCGGTCACGATTTTCGGAGGGCGGTTGTAGGTGGAAGAGGAGAGTTCAGCCGACGGTTGTTCGCTTCCCGGAATAGGCGCGCAGCCCATTACGCCATTGGGGCTGCCGATCGGGTATTGCCCCGGAGGGCAGCGCCCCTCGGCCTTGACCATGCCCGGCATGCCGAGAGCAGCCAGAAAAAGTGTGGAGATCAGCAGCAATCGTGCGTGCATGGTGCGTCCTTGTGATGGTTCATCCGTCCTGCCCGGCAGGCCGGGTGGTTGCCGCGATCATAGCCCCGCGGCGTCCGGGCCACCACCAAACGTTCAACTTCCCGGCGCTATGATCGGCCCCATGAACGAGCCGATCCTGCTGCCGCGCGATATCGCCCACGACGCCCAGGACTGGGGCGACCTGCAGCGGGCGGTCGCCCTGCTGGAGGCGCCGACGATCACCGCGCGCATGGCCAACCTGGTTGGCACGCCGCTGGAGTTTGCGGTGAAGGCGCTGCCGACGGCGATATCCGGGCGCATTCATGGCGCGGTGGAGGCGGCGCTGTCGAAGTCCGCGCAGGCCGCGTTGTGGAGCATGGGCAACACGCCGGGGAAATCGGCCTCGACCCGCTGGCACAAGCTGGCGGCGGCAACCTCGGGTGCGGTGGGCGGTGCGTTCGGATTTGCCGCGTTGTTCATAGAACTGCCGGTGTCGACAACGATCATGATGCGCGCGGTGGCCGATGTCGCCCGCAGCGAAGGCTTCGATCTGTCGCAGTTCAGCACGCGCCAGGCCTGCCTGGAGGTGTTCGCGCTGGGCGGCAATTCGCCGCGTGACGATGCCAGCGAGACGGGTTATTACCTGGCACGCGGCTTCACCACCGATGTGATGCGGCATCTGTCGGCCGAGCTGGCAGGCCGCGTTGTGACCGGGCGCGACCTGACCCTGGGCGTGGCGCCGAAGGAAGCCGGCAAGCTGCTGGCCAAGCTGGTGGAGAAAGTGGCGGCCCGCTTCGGCGTGGTGGTGACTGAGAAGTTCGCCGCGCAGGCAGTGCCGATTGTCGGCGCCGCGGCGGGTGCAACGCTCAATACGATGTTCACCGATTACTACCAGGACATGGCGCGCGGCCATTTCATCGTGCGCCGGCTGGAGCTGAAGTACGGCGAGGATGTGGTGCGCGCGTGCTACGACCGGATTGCCCATGGCGGGGCAGCGTAGCCGGTAGAGTCGACCGTTGGTCGACTGCTTCTTGGCTGGCGGTGATGAAAGCCCGCGCTGCGCGCGTAGTCGACCAACGGTCGACTCTACCGCGGTGCGGCCTTCATTCTTGCCGGTAGAGTCGACCGTTGGTCGACTGCTTTTTGGCTGGCCGTGATGAAAGCCCGCGCTGCGCGCGATAGTCGACCAACGGTCGACTCTACCGCGGGTGCGGTTTTCATCCTTGCCTGGGCGGCACAACTGTTTTGCCAGATCGCGTCTGTTGCGTGCCCCGGGCGATCCCCATCCTTGTGGGCAGTCCCCGCACGAGATGCTGCCATGTTGTTCACCCCCTATCGCCTGGGCCCGCTGAGCCTGCCCAACCGTATCGTGATGCCGCCGATGACCCGCTCACGCGCGGCGGCCGGCAATGTCGCCACTGCGCAGATGGCGCAGTACTACGCGCAGCGTGCCAGCGCCGGGTTGATCGTGAGCGAAGGCACGCAGATCAGCCCGCAGGGCCAGGGCTATGCGTGGACGCCGGGCATCCACAGCGCCGAGCAGGTGCAGGGCTGGCGCCAGGTGACCGATGCGGTGCACGCTGCCGGTGGCCGTATCTACGCCCAACTGTGGCATGTGGGCCGGGTTTCGCACGTGGCCCTGCAGCCCGATGGCGCCGCGCCGGTGTCTTCGTCGGCACTACTGGCCGAGGGCGTGAAGGTGTTCGTGGATTCCACGGGCGCCGGCCCGGATGCCGGGGTAGGCGAGATGCTGCAGCACTCGATGCCGCGCGCGCTGGCCGAGGACGAGATTCCCGGCATCATCGCCGATTACGCCCAGGCCACCCGCAATGCGCTGGCCGCCGGCTTCGATGGCGTGGAACTGCACGGCGCCAATGGCTACCTGATCAACCAGTTCATCGATTCGCAGGCCAACCAGCGCACCGATGGCTACGGTGGCGCGCTGCAGAACCGCCTGCGCTTCCTGCGCGAGGTGGTGCAGGCGGTGGCGGCGGTGGCCGGTGGCGATCGCGTGGGCGTGCGGCTGGCGCCGCTGACCACCCTGCAGGGGGCGGTGGACGACACGCCGCAGGCGACCTATCTGGCCGCCGCGCACCTGCTGGGCGAACTGGGCGTGGGCTATGTGCACATCGCCGAGGCCGACTGGGAGGACGCGCCGGTGATGCCGGTGGCGTTCAAGCAGGCACTGCGGATGGTCTACCCGGGCACGCTGATCTACGCCGGCAAGTACAGCGCCGAGCGCGCCGAGCAGGCGCTGGCCGAGGGTTGGGCCGACCTGATCGGATTCGGCAGGCCGTTCATTGCCAACCCGGATCTGCCTGAGCGCCTGCGTACCGGCGCGGCCTTGAACGGCCCGGACCGCGCGACCTATTTCGGTGGCGGAGCGGCGGGGTACACCGATTACCCGGTGCTGGAAGAGGCCGTCGAGGCCTGATGCTGGCAGAGGTGCCGACCAACGGTCGGCACCCACCGGCATCGGTAGCGCCGGGCCATGCCCGGCGGGAACCTGGAAATCAGGGTTTGTCGCGCACCAGCGCGTCGGCTTCCAGCACGCCGCCGTCCTTGCCGTGCAGGTACAGGTGCATGTCCTGCTGCGGGTAGGGGATGTTGATGCCGGCTTTGTCGTAGCCCAGCTTGATCTGCTCCAGCAACGTGACCTTGGTGCCGAAGTGGTCGGCCGACTTCACGTAGCAGCGGATGCCCAGGTTGATGGCATGCGCGCCCAGTTCGTACACCACCACGTCCGGTTCGGGCGTGGCCAGCACGCGCGGGTCGGCCTTCATCAGCGCCAATGCGGTGTCGCGCGCCAGCTGGATGTTGTCCTCGTAGCCGATGCCCACCACCAGCTCGACGCGGCGGGTGGGTTCGGCGGTCAGGTTGATGATCGGCGCAGCGGTGATCAGCGTGTTGGGAATGGTGGTGTGCTGGTTGTCGGCGCCGGTGATGACGGTCTGGAAGATGCGCACTTCGCGCACGGTGCCGGTCTGTCCGGCCACGGTGACCACGTCGCCCACGCGGAACGGCCGCAGGGTCACCAGCATCACCCCGGAGGCGATGTTGGACAGCGAGTCCTTCAGCGCCAGGCCGACGGCCAGGCCGGCGGTGCCGAGCACGGCCAGCAGCGGAGTGATCTGCACGCCCAATGTGCCGATGGCCAGGATCACCACGATCACCAGCGCGGCCGCGTAGACCACGTTGCGCAGGAAGCTGCCCAGCATCGGGTCCACGCCCATGCGCGCGGTGGCGCGCGGCATCGCGTTGGACAGGCGGCGGGCCAGCCACATGCCGACCAGCAGCACCACGATGGCGGCCAGTAGCGGCACGCCGTAGGTTTCCAGCAGGCGCTGCCAGTCCAGTGAATGGAACCAGGAGGCAGTGGCGGGGGCGGGCGGGGCGGTGGCGGTCATGCGGGCTCCTTTGCAGCGATGGCATCGGCGTGCGCGCACGCCAGAAACAACAAACCCCGCCGCAGCGGGGTTTGCATGCAAGGCCAGTATGGGCGGACGCCGATGAACACGACGTCAGCCCCTGCCACTACGGCATCAGCCGTTGGCCTTCAGCTTGGCCAGGCGCAGCCAGGTATCGACCACGGTGTCCGGGTTCAGCGACACCGACTCGATGCCTTCCTGCATCAGCCATTCGGCCAGATCCGGATGGTCGGACGGGCCCTGGCCGCAGATGCCGACGTACTTGCCCTTGGCGCGTGCCGACTTGATGGCCATCGACAGCAGCTTCTTCACCGCCGGGTTCCGCTCGTCGAACAGGTGCGCGACGATGGACGAATCGCGGTCCAGGCCCAGGGTGAGCTGGGTCAGGTCGTTGGAACCGATCGAGAAGCCGTCGAAGATTTCCAGGAACTCATCGGCCAGCAGTGCGTTGGACGGCACTTCGCACATCATGATGATCTTCAGGCCGTTTTCGCCCTGCTTCAGACCGTTCTGGGCCAGCACCTCGACCACCTTGCGGCCTTCCTCCAGGGTGCGCACGAACGGAATCATGACCCACAGGTTGTCCAGGCCCATTTCGTTGCGCACGCGCAGCACGGCCTGGCATTCCAGCGCGAAGGCGGCGGCAAAGCTCGGATCGACGTAACGGCTGGCGCCGCGGAAGCCGATCATCGGGTTCTCTTCGTGCGGCTCGTAGTTGCTGCCGCCGACCAGGTTGGCGTACTCGTTGGACTTGAAGTCCGACAGGCGCACGATCACCGGGTTCGGTGCGACCGAGGCGGTGAGGGTGGCGATGCCTTCGGCCAGGCGGTTCACGTAGAAGCTGACCGGATCACCGTAGCCGGCGATCTTCTCGTCGATCTTCTTCTTGGTGGCCGCATCCTGGCGGTCGTATTCCAGCAGCGCGTTCGGGTGGATGCCGATGTGGCTGGCGATGATCATTTCCAGACGGGCCAGGCCGATGCCGGCGTTCGGCAGCTGGCCGAAGTCGAAGGCACGTTCCGGGTTGGCCACGTTCATCATGATCTTCAGCGGCGCCGCCGGCATGTTGCCCAGGTCGGTGGTGGTGCGCTCGAACTTCAGCTGGCCTTCGTAGATGAAGCCGGTATCGCCTTCAGCGCAGCTGACGGTGACCGGCTGGCCATCTTCGATGACCTTGGTCGCGTTGCCCGAACCGACCACGGCCGGCACGCCCAGCTCGCGGGCGATGATGGCCGCGTGGCAGGTGCGGCCACCGCGGTTGGTGACGATGGCCGAGGCGCGCTTCATCACCGGTTCCCAGTCCGGGTCGGTCATGTCGGCGATCAGCACGTCGCCGGGCTGCACGCGGTTCATGTCGTCCAGGGTCTTGACCACGCGGGCCACGCCCGAGCCGATCTTGGCACCGACGGCGCGACCTTCGGCCAGCACGTTGCCGCCCTTTTCGGTCAGCGCGAAGCGCTCGATCTGGGTGGCGTGGCTGCGCGACTTCACCGTTTCCGGGCGTGCCTGCACGATGAACAGCTTGCCGCTGACACCGTCCTTGGCCCACTCGATATCCATCGGGCGGCCGTAGTGCTTTTCGATCACCAGCGCCTGCTTGGACAGTTCCTGCACGTCTTCGTCGCTGATGGAGAAGGTGCTGCGCAGTTCGGCCGGGGTGTCCTCGATCTTGACGCGCTCACCGGGCACGTCCGAATACACCATGCGGATCGCCTTGCTGCCCAGCGAGCGGCGCAGGATCGCCGGCTTGCCGGCCTGCAGAGTGGGCTTGTAGACGTAGAACTCGTCCGGGTTCACTGCGCCCTGCACGACCATTTCGCCCAGGCCGAACGAGGAGGTGACGAACACCACGTCGCGGAAGCCCGATTCGGTGTCCAGGGTGAACAGCACGCCGGAGGAGCCGACGCCCGAGCGCACCATCAGCTGCACGCCGGCAGACAGGAACACGTCTTCGTGCTTGAAGCCGTGGTGCACGCGGTAGGCGATGGCGCGGTCGTTGTACAGCGAAGCGAACACTTCCTTGACCTTGTGCACGACATCGTCGGCACCGGTGACGTTGAGGAAGGTTTCCTGCTGGCCGGCGAAGGAGGCATCGGGCAGATCTTCGGCGGTGGCCGAAGAGCGCACGGCCACGGCCACGTCGCCGCCGCCGTTGTCGGCGCTCAGCTTGGCGTAGGCACTGCGGATGTCCTGGTCCAGCTGCGGCTGCAGCGGCGCATCGATCACCCAGCTGCGGATTTCCTTGCCGGCTGCGGTCAGCGCGGTCACGTCTTCGACGTCCAGCGTGGCCAGCTTGTCGAAGATGCGCTTGGACAGGTCGTTGTGCGCGATGAAGTCCTTGAAGGCTTCAGACGTGGTGGCATAACCACCGGGGACGGAGACGCCCAGACCGGCCAGGTTGCCGATCATCTCGCCCAGCGAGGAATTCTTGCCGCCCACGCGGGCCAGATCGGCCAGACGCAGTTCGTGCAACCACAGGATGTTCTCGTTCAAGCGCGATGCTCCGTTTGGCCATCGCCCGAGGCGGGCTGAGTGGCCGCGTCCGTAGGAAGAAGCCGATATGATGCCGGGCATACCACCGCCGGCACAAGCTTGTGCTGGCGGCCTTTTTAGGCTTCGTATGGGGTAAAAGCGCGCATGTCGACCATCCGACCGGTGTTCTACGTTTCCGATGGAACCGGTATCACCGCTGAAACCATTGGGCATAGCCTCCTCACCCAGTTCACCGGGTTCAGCTTCATTACCGACCGCATGTCGTTTGTCGATGACCCCGAAAAAGCGCGTGAAGCCTGTTCCCGGATCCAGGCGGCAGGGGAGCGGTACCAGGTCCGGCCCATCGTGGTGAACAGCTGCGTGGACCAGAGCCTGAGCCTGATCCTGGCCGAAAGCGGGGCGCTGATGCTGGATGTGTTCGCCCCGTTCATCGAGCCGCTGGAGCGGGAGCTGGCCAGCCCGCGCCTGGCCCGGGTGGGCCAGGCCCACGGCATGGTCGATTTCGATACCTACCACCGCCGCATCAATGCGATGAACTTCGCCTTGACCCACGATGACGGGATCGCGGTGAACTACGACGATGCCGACGTGATCCTGGTGGCGGTGTCGCGGGCGGGCAAGACCCCCACCTGCATCTACCTGGCCCTGCATTACGGGGTGCGCGCGGCCAATTACCCGCTGACCGACGAGGACCTGGAAAGCGACCGCCTGCCGCCGCGCCTGCGCAACTACCGGCGCAAGCTGTTCGGCCTGACCATCGACCCGGACCGCCTGCAGCAGATCCGCCAGGAGCGCCGGCCCAATTCGCGCTATGCCAACCTGGACACCTGCAAGCGCGAGGTGGCCGCGGCCGAGGTGATGTTCCAGATGGAGCGGATCCCGACCCTGAGCACCACCCATACCTCGATCGAGGAGATTTCCAGCAAGGTGCTGGCCACGCTGGGGCTGCAGCGCGAGCTGTATTGACCGGTGCGGCCCGCCGGGCCCGGCGCTGCCAGGGGTTGGCCTTCGCTGGTCAGCCCCCACGTTGTATGGCCAACGTGTAGGATCGACCCATGGCCCACGCCTCGCCCCGAACCGAACGCATTCCCCGCCTCAGCCGGCTGAGCTGGCTGATGGGCCTCTACGCCGAGAATTACCGGCATCTGGTGCGCCTGTTCGCGCCGGCCGAGCTGACCGCCGGCAGCTATGTGTCCTCGGTCGGTGACGGCCTGGACGTGCGCCTGGACGTGATCGAATGCCACCGCTACACGGTGGAACTGCGCCTGACCTACGACCTGGCCGACCCGGTGACCGGCGAGCCGGACCCCTCGGCGTACGTGCGCCTGTACCGGGACGCCCGCCAGGCCGAGACCACCCACTGCTACGTGGGCCGCCGCTGGCAGGACACCATGGGGCTGTACCCGCCGCCGGCCGAGCTGATCAACCACCGCATGCGCATGAACACCTTCCTGGGCAAGTGGCTGGAATACCTGGCCGAGCGCGGCCATGGCGTGGCCACCCTGCGCCGCGACCCCGATGGCCCGGCAGCGGTTTCGGCCGAACGCCGCCTGTCGCTGGTGCGCTGATCGGCCATAATCGTGGGCTGACCCGCCGCCGGATCCGCCCCATGCCGTACACCCCGATCGTCGCCACCCTGGGCTATGTGCTGTCGCCCGACCGCCGCCAGGTGCTGATGATCCACCGCAATACCCGGCCCGGTGACCATCACCTGGGCAAGTACAACGGCCTGGGGGGCAAGGTCGAACCCACCGAGGACGTGGCCGCCGGCATGCGCCGGGAGATTGCCGAAGAAGCCGGCATCGACTGCACCGCCATGCGCCTGCGCGGCACCATCAGCTGGCCGGGGTTCGGCAGGCACGGCGAGGACTGGTTCGGTTTCGTGTTCGTGATCGACAGCTTCGAGGGCACCCCGCACGGGGGCAACCACGAAGGCACCCTGGAATGGGTGGACGTGGACAAGCTGGACGCGCTGCCCATGTGGGAAGGCGATCGCAACTTCCTGCCGCTGGTGTTCGATGCCGACCCGCGGCCGTTCCACGGGGTGATGCCGTACCGCGACGGACGCATGCAGAGCTGGTCGTTCAGCCGGTTGTGAGTCCGCCCGGCACGGCCCGGCACGGCCCGGTGCGGGCGGTTCAGCGCCGCTGCGCCAGCAGCAGATGGAAACACTTGTCGCGGGTCTGCCCATCGTTGCCGGCCGCCGTCTCGCGGTGCGCGCGCCAGCCGCACACACTGAAGCCGGCCACGCGCAGGGCCAGCTCCACCGCGTCCAGCTCGTGCAGCTGGAAGTCGTCGCTGAAGGGCAGGCTGCGCATGAAGGTGGCATCGCCGAAGGCCAGGCACAGGCGGCCGCCACGGCGCAGCACGCGGGCGATCTCGGTCAGCACCGGCGCCAGGTCCGGCCAGAAGTACAGCGTGTTGACCGCCAGCGCCGCATCGATGGAGGCATCGGCCACCGGCAGGGCGTGGGCATCGCCGGGGCGCAGCGCGGCGCGGCCGGCCAGCCCCGCCGAGGCAAGGCGCTGGTTGCCGGCCTCGACCATGGCCGTGGACAGTTCAATGCCCAGGTACTGGCTGCCGTCGGCCTGCAGCAGCAACGGTGCGAAGGCCGCATTGCCGGGTCCGATTTCCAGCACCCGTTCGTGCGCGGTGACCGCCAGCAGCGCAATGGCCGCCTGGTTCAGCGCCGCGTTGCTGCGGTTCATCGATTCGCCCACGGCCAGCGCGGCTTCGCCATGGGGCTGCCGCAACTGCGCGGCCAGCGTACGTGCATCCAGCATCGACATCGTCCAGGAACAAAGGGTTCGGACGTGGCGGCGGCGGGTCCGCCGTTGACCATAGCGGGGCGGGGCGGGATTGGGAAGTAGGAAAACCCCGCAGCGTGGTGATGAGAAAATAGCCAGCGTCGCAGCCCCTGCGACCGGGTTGTCCACAGGGGGTGTGGATTACGCGTGGGCAACTTTGTGGATAAGCCGTGGCAGGCGCCACCCCCCTAGGCTGTCAAGATGGGTGGCGAAAAATTCACCGCAGGTGAGCAGTCGTGAGGCTCGGGTGAAGGCCGGTCATCGCCGCGCTGTTGTCCGCGCCGGTGGTCGCGGTACCCTGTGGTCCTTGATGCCCCGTGAGATTCCATGAAACGTCATTTCTCGATGCTGCGCGAATTCCAGCTGGCCGATTGGTTCACCCTGGCCAATGCGTTCTGCGGCACCGGCGCGGTGTTTGCCGCGATGCGCTTCCTGCAGGACGGTGAGCGCGGCTACCTGTTGTTTGGCATGGCGCTGATCCCGCTGGCCTTCATCTTCGACGCGCTGGACGGGCGCATCGCGCGCTGGCGCAAATCCAGCTCCACCCTGGGCCGCGAGCTGGATTCGCTGTCCGATGTGATCTCCTTCGGCGTGGCACCGGCGGCGCTGGCCTATGCCTGCGGCATGCAGGGCGGCTGGGACTGGCTGGTCCTGAGCTATTTCGTCTGCTGCGGCGTCAGCCGCCTGGCCCGCTACAACGTGACCGCCGAGGCCCTGGCCGGGGACGAGGGCAAGGTCAAGTACTTCGAGGGCACGCCCATTCCCACCAGCCTGGCACTGGTGATCGTGCTGGCCATCGCCGCCGGCACCGATGCCATCGGTCGTGACATCTGGTTCGGGCAGTGGCAGATCGGCCCGTGGCAGCTGCACCCGATGGTGCTGTTGTTCGCGTTGTCCGGTTCGCTGATGATCAGCAAGACCCTGCGCATTCCCAAGCCCTGATGCAGCCCCGCGGAGGCGCACGATGACCAGCTCGGCCCACGACGCCGGCAGCAGCGATTTCGAAGCCCTGGCCCGGCAGTACTTTGGTGCCTGGGGCGATGCCCTGCGCCACGCCGGCGCACCGGGTACACCGGCCGGCGATGACCCGGCCAGCTGGCAGCGCCTGTTCGACTGGTGGGGGCAGCTGTTGCCCGAACAGGGGCAGGGTGCGCCGGAAGACGCGCTGCGCCGCTTCCGCGAACAGGCCGGCAGCTGGTACGGCACCATGCAGGAAGTGGCCGCGCGCTTTGCCGGTCGTGACGCCAGCAGTGCCGATGTGGCCCAGGCCTGGCGCGAGGCGGTGAACGGGCAGGGCGAGGGCATGCTGCAGTGGATGCTGCAGGGCGCGCGCGGCAGCACCCAAGCCGGCGCATCGGTGCCCGAGTTCGCCGCCTGGCTGCAGCAATGGCAGCTGCAGGCAGGCCCGTGGCTGCAGAGCCCGGCCTTCGGCCCCGGCCGCGAGCACCAGGCGCGCTGGCAGTCGCTGCTGCGTGCGCAGGAGGAATACCAGCAGCACTCGCGTGCCTATGTGGAGCAGATCAAGCAGGCGCTGGAAGAAGCCTTCACCCTGTTCGAGCAGCGCCTGGCCGAGCACGAACAGCCCGGCAGCCAGCTGACCAGTGCGCGGGCGATGTTCGACCTGTGGATCGAGGTGGCCGAAGAGGCGTATGCCAAGGTCGCCCTGTCCGAGCCGTTCCAGCAGGTGTATGCGTCGCTGGGCAACGCGCAGATGCGCCTGCGCGCGGGCCTGCAACGCGAGGTGGAACAGATGAGTGAACGCATCGGCCTGCCGACGCGCAGTGAGATGGACGCCGCCCACCGCCGCATTGCCGAGCTGGAGCGCAGCCTGCGCCGCCTGCAGGCGCAGGTGGCCGTGCTGGCCGGAACGGCAGCCGTTGACCCGGTGGCACAGCCGGCCGCGGCCAAGGTGAAGCCGGCGCCGCGCAAGGCGGCTAAGAAGGCAGCGCCGGTGAAGAAGGCGGCGGCAAAGACGGCACCTGCAAAGAAGGCACCGGTCAAGAAGGCAGCTGCCAAAAAGACCACCGCGCGCGCTGCGACGAAAGGACGTGCGCGATGAAAGGGCCGCTGGGCTTCAATGCCGACGACCTGATGCAGGAAACCCTGGCCATGCAGCGCAAGCTGATGGAAGGGCTGAAGCTGCTGCCGCAGGTGGAGGATGTGGACTACGGTGCCACCGCCCGCGAGGAAGTCTGGCGCGATGGCAAGGTGGTGCTGTACCGCTTCGTTGGCGACCCGGCGCCGACCCGGCGGCGGCCCCTGCTGATCGTCTATGCGCTGGTGAACCGACCCTACATGGTCGACCTGCAGGCCGACCGATCGCTGGTGCAGAAGCTGCTGGCACTGGGCCAGGATGTCTACGTGCTGGACTGGGGCTACCCGGACCGCTCCGAGCGATTCCAGACGCTGGAGGACTACCTGCTGCGCTACATCGACGGCGCCGTGGATGCGCTGCGTGCGCGCAGCGGTGAGCCGGTCGACATGCTGGGCATCTGCCAGGGCGGCGTGTTTGCCCTGTGCTACGCCGCGCTGCGCCGGCAGAAGCTGGCCAGCCTGATCACCATGGTCACCCCGGTCGATTTCCATACTGCCGACAACATGCTGTCGCACTGGGCGCGGCAGGTCGATGTGGACCTGCTGGTCGATACGCTGGGCAACATCCCGGCCGACCTGATGAACGCCAGCTACCTGATGCTCAAGCCGTTCCGTCTGAACGTGCAGAAGTACGTGGGCCTGCTCGACATCCTGGATGACAAGGCGGCGCTGGAAGACTTCCTGCGCATGGAAAAATGGATCTTCGATTCGCCCGACCTGGCCGGTGAGGCATTCCGTGACTTCATCAAGCAGTTCTACCAGGGCAACGGGCTGGTGAACGGCACCGTGCGCATCGGCGAAGAGGCGGTGGATCTGTCGCAAGTAACGCTGCCGGTGCTGAACATCTACGCCGAGCAGGACCATCTGGTGCCACCCGATGCCTCGCGCGCGATGCGCGGGCGCCTGGGCACGCAGGACTACACCGAGTCCAGTTTCCGCGGCGGCCACATCGGCATCTACGTGTCCGGCCGCGCCCAGCGCGAAGTCCCGACCACCATCGACAGCTGGCTGAACGCCCACGACCGGTAGAGTCGAGCTTGCTCGACTGCCCTTTGCGCCTACCCGGAGGCCCTGATGTTCCGACGAATGCCCCTGATTCTTGCCGCACTGCTGGCGGCGCCGTTCGCCCATGCCGCCCCCGGCCCCCAGGCCCAACGCGAGATCGCCCAGCTGATCGGCAGCCTGGACGGCTCGACCTGCCAGTTCCAGCGCAACGGCAGCTGGCATGACGCCGCCGCCGCCCGCGCGCACCTGCAGCGCAAGTACGACTACCTGCTGAAGAAGAAGCTGGTCGATACCCCCGAACAGTTCATTGAACGGGCCGCCAGCCAGAGCAGCATGAGCGGCAAGCCGTACCGGATCCGCTGCCCGGGCCAGCCGGAACAGACCGCCGCCGCATGGTTCGGCGCCCGCCTGCAGGCCCTGCGCCAACGCACGCCGTAGACAAGGGGCGGTGTAGAGTCGAGCCAAGCTCGACCGCCTTTTCCGTAACCTGGGAGAACCGCCATGAACACCACGCCGAAAACGCTGTCGCGTTCATTGAACGACCGCATGATCGCTGGCGTGATGGGCGGCATCGCCCACCGCTTCGGCTGGAGCGCGACGCTGCTGCGGGTCGTCTATGTGCTGGTATCGCTGGCGTCGGCCGCGTTCCCCGGCATTCTGGTCTACCTGATCCTGTGGCTGCTGATTCCCAACGAGGCCGATTGAACGCCGCCGCCCGGCCCTGGCCGCTCTGGCTGCGCGCGCTGCAGATGCTGGGCGCGGCCTGGACGCTGCCCAATACGTTGATCGGTCTGATCGGTGGGCTGGCCGGTCTGCTGGGCGGGGCACGGCTGCGCTGGAGTAGCCGCGACTGCGCGCTGGTGTTCGATCACTGGCCGTGGGGACCGGGTGGGGCGATCACCCTGGGCAATGTGATCCTGCATACCGGCCACGATCTGGGTATGTGCTGCCGCACTTATGCCCATCAGGCGGGGTGGGGGGTGGAACCGCTGATCCGACTGGATGACCACGAGCGGGCGCACGTGTACCAGTACCTGGTGCTGGGGCCGCTGTATCTGCCGGTGTACCTGCTGTGCGGGGGCGTGAGTGCACGCAACCCGTTCGAGCGCGCGGCGGACCACTACGCCCGGTTCGGGCACGGCTGGTGGCCGTAGAGTCGAGCTTGCTCGACTGCTGGCACCGGCCCAGTCGAGCAAGCTCGACTCTACCCCGGTTGTTAGTTGGAAGTTAAGGATCCGTAAGCGTTCTGCTGTGATCGGGCCGTCATCTGCATGCAACCGATCGTCATTAGCCTTCGTGACGTTCCAGTCAGCTTGGTCGCGGTAAGCTCTACCCCGATGAGCCCACAAGTACCGCTCATCGTGTGCAGTACGCAGTAGCTATTAGGAGGAAGACATCACATGGCGATTGTTCTTTATGTCGGTGGTAGCAAGGACGGCGAGAAGGGCGTGGTGCCCTACGGCTTCAGCAAATCCCGCGCCGACACCGCGCTGGGGCCGGAGTTCTACACGGAGCGGTTCATGGAACTGCAGGGCGTCGGCAAGGTCCGCTTGATGGCACTGGAAAGCATGCGTGACGAGATCGTCATGCAGCGCGCCGCCCGCCATTACCGCTGACCTTCGCAGCATGCGGCAGGGTGCGCCCACGTGCGCGCACCCGCGCCGGCATCCCAGCCGGGCCAGCACGGCCCCCTCTGCCAGGATGCCGGCGTCCCCACCCGGTGCTGCCGCCTGAACCCCGCTGCTGTCAACGCTTGTATGCCCGCGCCGGGCATGGCCAGAATGGGTCTTTCCCGTAACGCGGCCCAGACCGGAAGCAATGCACGACGCCAAGAACGCCCAGAGCGCGCTCGCCCAGCAGATCGCCCAGACCATCGCCGCCGAGATCGGTGCCCAGTCCGCCCAGGTTCGTGCCGCCGTCGGCCTGCTCGATGAAGGCGCCAGCGTTCCGTTCATCGCCCGCTACCGCAAGGAAGTGACCGGTGGCCTGGACGACACCCAGCTGCGCAACCTGGAAGTGCGCCTGACCTATCTGCGCGAGCTGGAAGACCGCCGTGCGGCGGTGCTGTCCAGCATCGATGAGCAGGGCAAGCTGAGCGACGCGCTGCGCAACGACATCCTGGCCGCCGACACCAAGAGCCGGCTGGAAGATCTTTACCTGCCGTACAAGCCCAAGCGCCGCACCCGCGCGCAGATTGCCCGTGAGGCGGGGCTGGAGCCGCTGGCCGATGGCTTGCTGGGCGACCCCACGCAGGACCCGCAGGCCTTCGCCGCTGGCTTCGTCGACAGCGACAAGGGCGTGGCGGACGCCAAGGCCGCGCTGGAAGGTGCCCGCGCGATCCTGATGGAGCGTTGGGGGGAGGATGCCGCACTGGTGGGCGAGCTGCGCACCTGGCTGGGCGACACCGGCGTGATCCGCGCGCGCGTGGCCGAGGGCAAGGAAACCGAGGGCGCCAAATACCGCGACTATTTCGAACATGCCGAAGCGCTGGCGAAGATTCCTTCGCACCGGCTGCTGGCGCTGTTCCGTGCGCGCCGCGAGGAGATCCTGTTCCTGGAACTGGACCCGGGCAGCGATGCCGAGGCCGGCCACCAGTACGCCGAAGGGCGGGTGGCACGCAAGGCCGGTATCGCCGACCAGGGCCGTGCCGCCGACCGCTGGCTGCTGGACGCCTGCCGCCTGACGTGGCGGGCGAAGCTGCACACCCACCTGCTGCTGGACCTGTTCAACCAGGCCCGCGAGAAGGCCGAGGCCGACGCCATCACGGTGTTCGGTGACAACCTGAAGGACCTGCTGCTGGCTGCCCCGGCGGGCCCGAAATCCGTGCTGGGCCTGGACCCGGGCATCCGCACCGGCTGCAAGATCGCCGTGGTCGATGCCACCGGCAAGCTGCTGGCCACCGAGACCATCTACCCGCACGAGCCGCGCCGGCAGTGGGATCAGTCGCTGCAGACGATCAAGCAGCTGTGCGCCAGGCACAACGTGGAACTGATTGCGATCGGCAACGGCACCGCCAGCCGCGAGACCGACAAACTGGCCGGTGAGGCGATCAAGGCCATCGGCAATGCGAAGCTGCAGAAGGTGGTGGTCAGCGAAGCTGGTGCCTCGGTGTATTCGGCCTCGGAATTTGCGGCAAAGGAATTCCCGGGCCTGGACGTGTCGTTGCGTGGCGCGGTGTCCATTGCCCGCCGCCTGCAGGACCCGCTGGCCGAACTGGTGAAGATCGAGCCCAAGGCGATCGGGGTGGGCCAGTACCAGCACGACGTGGACCAGTATCGGCTGGCGCGCGCGCTGGATGCCCGCGTGGAGGACTGCGTGAACGCGGTGGGCGTGTACGTGAACACCGCCTCGGCGGCGCTGCTGTCGCGCGTGTCGGGGCTGTCGTCCACGGTGGCCGAGAACATCGTGCGCCACCGCGACGACAACGGGCCGTTCAAGCGCCGCAAGGACCTGCTGAAGGTCGCGCGGCTGGGTGAGAAGACCTTCGAACAGTGCGCCGGCTTCCTGCGCATTGCCGACGGCGACCAGCCGCTGGACGCCTCGGCCGTGCACCCGGAAGCCTATCCGGTGGTCGAGCGCATCGTGGCCAGCACCGCGCGCCCGATCAAGGCGCTGATCGGTGATGGCAGCTTCCTGCGTGGGCTCAAGCCCGAGCAATTCACCGATGCGAGCTTCGGCGTACCGACCGTGCGCGACATCCTGAAAGAACTGGAAAAGCCGGGCCGCGACCCGCGCCCCGAATTCAAGGCCGCGCGTTTTGCCGAGGGCGTGGAAGATATCAAGGATCTGCGCGAGGGCATGGTGCTGGAAGGCGTGGTCAGCAACGTGGCTGCGTTCGGGGCGTTCGTCGATATCGGCGTGCACCAGGACGGCTTGGTGCACATTTCGGCGCTGTCGGACACCTTCGTGAAGGACCCGCGCGAGGTGGTCAAGGCCGGCGACATCGTGAAGGTGAAGGTGCTGGAGGTGGACGTGGCGCGCAAGCGCATCGCCCTGACCCGGCGCCTGGACGACACCCCCGGGCAGGCTACCAGCCGCCCCGGTGCGCGCGAGGAGCGCGGGAAGGGCACGCCCCCGCGCCGTGATGGCGGTGGCAACCGGGGCCCGAACCGCGGCCAGGGGCAGGGCGCGTCGCGCCCCGCAACCTCGTCGCCGCCGGCCAACAATGCCCTGGCCGAGGCCTTCGCCCGAGCCAAGCGCAGCTGAGCAACCACCCCCCGGCCACGAGCGTCGTGGCGGGGGGACTTGTCGGCCTTCCCCGGCGTGCGCACACTGGCGCCCATGGGGGGCCGCGGGCCGCCCTGCAGGGTGCCGGGGAGGGCCATGACGCCAGCACGACCCGCCAACGCGACCGCAGGCTGCAGCGCCGGGCTGCGGCTTTCCTGCGCTTGCCGTTCCGCACGGGGGCGTCGATGACCGGCCACGGCCATGACGCCAACGCGCTGCTGGAGCGGCGCCTGCAGGAACTGTCCGAAGAGCGCCGCCGGCTGGCGATGATCATCGAGGGCACCGCCGCCGGTACCTGGGAATGGAACGTGCAGACCGGGCAGATGCGGGTGAATGCTCGCTGGGCCGAGATCGTCGGCTATCGCCTGGATGAGCTGGAGCCGATCTGCCAGGAAACCTTCATTGCGCTGGTGCACCCGGACGACCTGGCCCATTCCGACGCCGCGCTGGAGGCGCACTTCCAGGGCCACAGCGACCATTACCGCTGCCTGCTGCGCATGCGCCACAAGAACGGCCAGTGGATCTGGATCCACGACCGCGGCCGCGTGTACGAATGGGACGGGCAGGGCCGCCCGCTGTGGATGGCCGGCGCGCATGCCGATGTGACCGAACTGCAGATGGCCCGCCAGGAAGCCGCCGACATGCGCCACCGGCTGCAGGCGGTGGTGGACGCTTCCGATGAAGTGGCGGTCATCGCCACCGATACCGAAGGGCTGATTACCCTGTTCAACACCGGTGCCGAACGCCTGCTGGGTTACGCCGCCAGTGACGTGGTTGGCAAGGCCAACCCCGGCGTGTTCCATGACCCGGACGAAATGCACGCCTATCTGGCCCCGCTGGCCGACGCCGACGGTCATCTGCCTTCGGTGTTCCAGGCCCTGACCGCGCAGGCGCAGGGGCAGACGTTCTCGCGGCAGTGGACCTTCGTGCGCAAGGACGGCCAGCGCCGCCAGGTGCGACTGTCCATCAGCCGCATGGATGGTGCCGACGGCGAGCGCATCGGCTACGTCGGCATGGCCATCGACATCACCGAAATCCTGCAGGCGCGTGCCGAAGCGCGCCTGGCCGCAGAAAAATTCGCCGGCGCGTTCACCTCCGCGGCGCTGGGCATGGCGCTGGTGTCGCTGGAAGGGCGCTGGCTGGATGTGAACGATGCGCTGTGCCGCATCCTCGGCTACCCGCGCGAAGAACTGCTGCAGGTCGACTTCCAGCGGCTGACCCACCCGGCCGACCTGCAGACCGACCTGCAGCTGGTGCAGGACCTGCTCAGTGGTCGGCGCAGCCATTACCACCTGGAAAAGCGTTACCTGGACCGGGACGGCAACACCATCTGGGCGCGCCTGTCGGTGTCGCTGGTGCGCAATGAGCGCGGCGAACCGCTGCATTTCGTGTCACAGATCCAGGACATCACCGGCCAGCGCAGCAGCGAACAGCGCCTGTTCGAAAGCGAGCAGCGCAGCCGCATCACCCTGGATGCGGTGGCCGACCTGGTGCTGAGCGTGACCCTGCAGGGCCGCATCGAATACGCCAATGCCGCCGCGGTGCGCATGCTGTCCGGTGATGGCGCGCTGACCCTGGCCGGGCACAACGTGAAGGATGTGCTGGCGCTGACCACCGAATACGCGCCGAACTCGGTGCTGGACGTGGCGGTGCTGCTGGACCCGGACAGCAATGCGGTGGACCTGCATGCCGACCTGCTGCTGCGGCTGGGCACGGCCACCGTGCCGGTGGACCTGACCCGCGCCTGGCTGCGCGACGATGAGGGGCACGTGCGCGGTGCGGTGTGGGTGCTGCGCGATGACACTCAGCAGCGTGCCCGCCAGCGCGAAGCCCGCCACCTGGCCGAGATGGACCCGCTGACCGAACTGAGCAACCGCCGCGGCTTCGAGGTGCACCTGCAGCAGGCGATCACCCATGTCGAGCGCACCGGCCAGGCCGCGTCGCTGATGTACATCGACCTGGACCGCTTCAAGCCGGTGAACGATACCTGGGGCCATCTGGCCGGCGATGCGGTGCTGTGGGCGGTGGCCAGCGTGCTGCGCCACGGCGTGCGCGATTCGGACGTGGTGGCCCGGCTGGGGGGCGACGAATTCGCGGTGATCCTGTCCGGGTGCGGCCCGCGCCGCGCCGCGCGCATTGCCGGCGAACTGCTGAACACCCTGGCCGCGCTGGCCATTCCCTGGGACAAGGCCGTGCTGCGCATCGGTGCCAGCATCGGCATTGCGCCGCTGGCACCGGGCATGGGCGTGGACCAGGCAGTGGCCGCCGCCGATGCGCAGTGCTACCGGGCCAAGGCACTGGGCCGCAACAACGTGCAGGTGCAGGGCCTGACCGCCGATCTGCCGCCCGAAGACGGTGACGGCGGCTGAACCGGCCCGTACCAGAGGCCCGCATGAAGGATGTTTCATTTGCCCGCCCGGGTCGATTTGGCGAGCATGGGCGGGTCTGAGCACCCCATCGGCCCCATGTCGCGCGTACTGACCATCGAAGACGATGCCATCACCGCCCAGGAAATCATGGCGGAGCTGGGCAGCCATGGCTTGCAGGTGGACTGGGTGGCCGATGGTCGCGAAGGTCTGGTGCGCGCGGCCAGCGGCGAGTACGACGCCATTACCCTGGACCGCATGCTGCCGGGGCTGGATGGGCTGGCGATCGTCACCACCCTGCGCCGCATCGGTATCAATACGCCGGTGCTGATGCTCAGTGCGCTGTCGGACGTGGATGAGCGGGTGCGCGGCCTGCGTGCTGGTGGCGATGACTACCTGACCAAGCCGTTTGCTTCCGATGAAATGGCTGCACGCGTGGAAGTGCTGCTGCGCCGCCGCCAGCAACCGGCCGGCAACGATACCGCGCTGCGCGTGGGCGACCTGCAGCTGGATCTGCTGGCGCGTACTGCACAGCGCGGTGGACGCACCCTCAGCCTGCTGCCGACCGAGTTCAAGCTGCTGGAATACCTGATGCGCAATGCGGGCCAGGTGCTGACCCGGATGATGCTGTTCGAGGAAGTGTGGGGCTACCACTTCGACCCCGGCACCAACCTGATCGACGTGCATATCGGCCGGCTGCGGCGCAAGCTCGACCTGCCCGGCGGCCCCTCCATGATCCGCACCGTGCGGGGTTCGGGGTATGTCCTCAGTGAAGCTGTCTGACGGCTGGCGCTCGTCCAGCAGCCGCTTGCTGGGGCTGTACAGCCTGTTGTTCGTGGCGTGGTGCAGCGTGCTGCTCGGTGTCCTGTACTGGCGGGTGTCGCACTACCTGGATGATCTGGCGCAGTCGGCACTTCTGCAGCGTGCGCATCTATTCGAACATTTCACCGGCGATGCGCTGTGCGAGGCGCTGCGCGAGAACCGCCGCTACGACGTGCACGGCATCGATGCCTATGGGGTGTTCAGTGCAACGGGCACGCCGTTGGCCGGCCCACTGAAGGCTCTGCCCGCGCAGTTGCCGCTGGATGGCCAGGTGCACCGGGTCAGTGGCTTGCCCCTGTCCGACCCGACCGCGGCGGGCAAGCGCGGCTTCGGCCTGGCCATGCCGACCCGCGATGCACGCGTGCTGGTGCTGGTGCGCTACAGCGGGCCACTGAATGAAGTGAACCATCTGATCCTGGACGCGCTGCTTTGGGGAGTGTCGTTGACCCTGCTGCCCGGCCTGCTGGGCTGGCATCTGCTGCGGCGGCGCCCGCTGCGGCGCATCCAGGCGATCGAACAGGCCACCGCGCGCATCGTTGCCGGCGACCTGGGGCAGCGCCTGCCGGTGGCCGATCGCCGTGACGAACTGGACATGCTGGCGGCGATCGTCAACGCCATGCTGGACCGGATCGAGCAGTTGATGACCGAAGTAAAAGGGGTCTGCGACAACATTGCGCACGACCTGCGCACGCCACTGACCCGCATGCGCGCGCAGTTGTATCGGCTGCGCCAGCAGCTGGACGAGGGCGATGCGCAGGCCGTGGCACTGGACCAGGTGCTGGATGAAACCGATACGCTGATGGCGCGCTTCCGCGCGCTGCTGCGCATTTCCGAACTGGAAGACCACCAGCGCCGGTCCGGCTTCGTGGAGCTGGCGCCGGAGGCCCTGCTGCAGGAAATCCACGCGTTCTACGCACCGTTGGCCGAGGAGAAGGGGCAGTGGCTGCAGCTTGAACTGGCAGCAGACCTTCCCAGCGTGGTGGGTGATCGCGGGCTGCTGTTCGAAGCCATCGGCAACCTGCTGGACAACGCGATCCGGTTTGCGCCGGAGGGCGGGCGGGTGCAGTTGCTGGCGCGCGACGAGGCGGGGGCCACCTGCATCGTGGTGGAGGATTCCGGTCCGGGCATTGCCGAGGCCGAGCGGGAGCTGGTGTTCCAGCGTTTCCATCGCAGCGAGGCCAGCCAGGGCGGTGGCTTCGGTCTGGGGCTGTCGATCGTGGCGGCCATCGCCGGCCTGCATGGGTTCCGGCTGGGGGTAGGGCAGTCAACGCTGGGCGGTGCCCGCTTCAGCCTGCTGTGCCGACCGCAGGTGCTGTAGGGGGGGGTTTATGCAGGGCTTGCAGCCCTGCACCCGCTCAATGCAACGTCAACGTCAAAAGCTGGGTATCCGTGGGATGGCGGGGCGGTGTCGGAGTGCGGGGACGCCGCAAGTACGTCCGTGTAGGCTTGGCAGCCGCATCCATGCGGCTGACACCCCGCACTCCGACACCGCCCCGCCTCTGACAGATTCCCGCGATCTGCTGGAACGGCGCGGGGTCGGATCCCGTTGCTGTGCAACGGGCTCTGACCCCAGAAACAAATCGATATCTGACAGATTGTGTCGACCAAGGTCGACACCTACCAACAGCCGCGGGAAGCTGTCAGGGGCGGGGTTGTGTGGGTGGGCAGGACCGCAGGCGCCATGGATGGCGCCTACGAGCCCCCATGGACGGGTTTACGGCGTGTCCTGCCCACCCACACCGCCCCGCCATCCCACGGAATGCCGCTGTTGCTGTTGCTTCAGTCGAGCACGGCTCGACTCTACAGGGGTGCAGGGCGCAGCCCTGCCGAACACCCCTTTCATGAAATATGTTTCATGCGCGGCACAGCCTTGTTTTAGGCGCCAGCACGGATACTTCACGGCCTGCGCTGCCCGCGGTGGGCAGTGGCACTGCTGGAGAGCTGCATGCTCGGCTTGGTCAGGACCGCGCTCAACAAGCCTTACACCTTCGTGGTGATGGCTATTTTCATCTGCATCGTCGGGCCGCTCTGCGCGCTGCGAACCCCCACCGATGTGTTCCCCGATATCGGCATTCCCGTGGTCGCCGTGGTCTGGCAGTACACCGGCCTGTCGCCCGATGCGATGGCTGGGCGCGTGATCTCGCCTTATGAGCGCGTGCTCAGCACCACCGTCAACGACATCGAGCACATCGAATCGCAGTCGCTGGCCGGCATGGGCGTGGTCAAGGTGTTCTTCCAGCCCGGCGTGGATATCCGCACGGCCAATGCGCAGATCACCGCCATCTCGCAGACCATCGTCAAGCAGATGCCGGCCGGCATGACCCCGCCTTTGATCCTCAACTACAGCGCCTCCACCGTGCCGGTGCTGCAGATGGCGTTTTCCAGCCCGACGCTGGGTGAATCGCAGATCCGCGACCTGGCACAGAACAGCGTGCGTCCGCCGCTCACCTCCATCGCCGGCCTGGCCATTCCGGCTCCCTTCGGTGGCAAGCAGCGGCAGATCACCCTGGACCTGGACCCACAGTCGCTGGCCGCCAAGGGCCTGTCGGCGCAGGACGTGGGCAACGCACTGGCGGCGCAGAACCAGATCACCCCGGTGGGTACGGCCAAGCTGGGCAGCAACGAGTTCACCGTGCTGCTCAACAACAGTCCCACCGACATCCAGGCGCTGAATGATCTGCCGATCCGCACGGTGAACGGTGCGGTGGTGACCATCGGCCAGGTGGCGCACGTGCGCGACGGCTCACCGCCGCAGACCAACATCGTGCGGGTCAACGGCGGCCATTCGGTGTTGATGGCCGCCCTGAAGAACGGCGATGCATCCACGCTCACCCTGGTCAGCCGCATCCGCGACATGCTGCCGCAGATCAGTGAGACCCTGCCGCCGTCCCTGAAGATCTCGCTGCTGGGCGATGCGTCCACCTTCGTGCGCGAATCGATCGGCAGCGTGGCCCGCGAGGGCATCATTGCCGCGCTGCTGACCAGCGTGATGATCCTGGTGTTCCTGGGCAGCTGGCGCTCGACGGTGATCATCGCCGCGTCCATTCCGCTGGCGGTGCTGTCGGCCATCGCGCTGCTGTCGGTGTCGGGGCAGACGCTGAACGTGATGACCCTGGGCGGCCTGGCGCTGGCGGTGGGCATCCTGGTGGACGATGCGACGGTCACCATCGAGAACGTCAATTGGCACCTGGAGCAGGGCAAGGGCGTGCGCGAGGCGATCCTGGACGGCGCCGCGCAGATCGTCGGCCCCGCGTTCGTGTCGCTGCTGTGCATCTGCATCGTGTTCGTGCCGATGTTCCTGCTCGATGGCATCGCCGGCTACCTGTTCCGGCCGATGGCACTGGCGGTGATCTTCGCCATGGCCAGTTCGTTCGTACTGTCGCGCACGCTGGTGCCGACCATGGCGCTGTACCTGCTGAAGCCGCACCGGGTGGAAGGGGGCGTGGGTCACCATCCTGAGGATGCGTTCCTGAACCACCACGAGGGCGACCACCCGCAGCATCGCCGCGCGCGCCTCGCCGCCACGTTGGTGCGCTGGCAGCAGCGCTTCGAGGCCGGGTTCTCCGCCGTGCGCGACCGCTACCACGCGCTGCTGGGTCTCGCCCTGGGCAACCGTCGACGCTTCCTGGTTGGCTTCATGGCCTGTGTGCTGGTGTCCTTCGCGCTGCTGCCGACCCTGGGCCAGGACTTCTTCCCCGCCACCGAAGCCAGTGCGTTGTCGTTGCATGTGCGGCTGCCGCTGGGCACGCGCATCGAGGAAACCGCCGCAGCCTTCGACCGCATCGAAGCGCGCATCCGTCAGGTGGTGCCGCCGCACGAGATCGACGCCATCGTCGACAACCTGGGCCTGCCGATGACCGGCATTAACATGGCCTACAGCGCCAGCGGCACCATCGGGCCGCAGGACGGTGACATCCAGGTCTCGCTGAAGCCCGGCCACGGCGACGCCGCTCAGTATAAAAAGCGCCTGCGCGAAGTGCTGCCGTCGGCGTTCCCGGGCACCAGCTTCGCCTTCCTGCCGGCCGACACCAGCAGCCAGATCCTGAACTTTGGTTCGCCTGCGCCGCTGGATGTCCGCATCGCCGGGCCTGATGCAGCCGGCAACCGCGTGTATGCACAGGAATTGCAGCGGCGTCTGCGCCATGTCCCCGGCCTGGTTGACCTGCGCCTGCAGCAGCCCGATGGCTACCCGACCCTGAAGGTGGACGTGGACCGCCTGCGTGCCAATGGACTGGGCATTACCGAGCGCGATGTGACCAACAGCATGGTGGCCTCGCTGGCCGGTAGCGGGCAGGTGGCGCCCACGTTCTGGCTGAGCCCGAAGAACGGCATTTCCTACAGCGTTGTGGCCGCCACGCCGCAGTACCGCATGGACAGTCTGGCGGCGCTGCAGGCGCTGCCGGTGACCGGCAGTGGGGGTACGCCGCAGGTGCTGGGCGGCCTGGCCGATATCCAGCGCGGTTCCAGTTCGGCGGTGGTCAGCCACTACAACGTGCAACCCACGCTGGATCTGTACGCCAACGTGCAGGGCCGCGATCTGGGCGCCGTGGCGGCCGACGTGCAGCGCGTGATCGATGGCATGGCCAGCCAGCGCCCGCGCGGTACCCAGGTGGGCCTGCATGGCCAGATCGATGCGCTGCATGTGGCCTTCACCGGCCTGGGCTACGGCCTGTTGGCCGCGATCGTGCTGATCTACCTGCTGATCGTCATCAACTTCCAGTCCTGGATCGACCCGTTCGTGATCATCACCGCGCTGCCTGCCGGCCTGGCCGGGGTGGTGTGGATGTTGTTCCTGACCCACACCACCTTGTCGGTGCCCGCGCTGACCGGCGCGATCCTGTGCATGGGCGTGGCCACGGCCAATTCCATCCTGGTGGTCAGCTTCTGCCGCGAGCGCCTGGCCGAACATGGCGACGCGGTGAAGGCCGCGCTGGAAGCGGGCTTCACCCGCTTCCGCCCGGTGTGCATGACCGCGCTGGCGATGATCCTGGGCATGCTGCCGACTGCACTGTCCACCGAACAGAACGCGCCGCTGGGCCGCGCCGTGATCGGCGGCCTGCTGCTGGCGACCTGCGCCACCCTGTTGTTCGTGCCGGTGGTCTTCGCCCTGGCCCATTCCCGCAAATCCGCAACCGTCCCCGCCGGAGAGCCCCTGCATGTCTGATGCTTCCTTGCCGCAGGCGCCGATGCGCCGCCGTCTGATCCTTGGGGCTGCCATTGCCGTGGCCGTGGTGGCCGCCGGCCTGGCGCTGCGCGCGCAGCAGGCGCATGCCGTGGGCGAATGGACCGAGCAGCAGGCCGTACCGGCCGTGCAGGTGGTCACTGCCGGCGCGCAGGGCGAGGCCGGCAGCTTGACCCTGCCGGCCCACCTGGGGGCTTGGACTGAAGCGCCGATCCATGCCCGCGTGGGCGGCTACCTGAAATCCTGGAACGCCGATATCGGCCAGTCGGTGAAGGCCGGCCAGGTGTTGGCGGTGATTGACAGCCCGGAGCTGGACCAGCAGATCGCGCAGGCACATGCGCACCTGCTGCAGGCGCAGGCTGACGCGGCGCTGGCCAAGGTCAGCGCCGAGCGCTGGCAGGGCATGCTCGGCAGCCACTCGGTGTCGCGCCAGGAGGCCGATGAGAAGCAGGCCAACGCGGTGGCCGCGCAGGCCAGCGTGGAGGCGGCGCAGGCCGATTATGCGCGGCTGCAGGAACTGGGGCGCTACCGCACGCTGCGCGCGCCCTTCGACGGCACGGTCACCGCGCGCCTGACCGACGTCGGGCAGTTGATCCGCGCCGATGACAGCGGGCGCGAGCTGTTCAACATTGCCGATACCCGCCGCCTGCGGCTGATGGTGCCGGTGCCGCAGAACAGCGCGGGCAGCATCCAGCCTGGATTGCAGGCCACGCTGCAGGTGCCCGGCCACCCCGGTCGTCATTTCACCGCCACGCTGCAGGGCGATTCCAGCGCGATCGACCGCAGCTCCGGCACGCTGCTGGCCCAGTTCGTGGTGGACAACGCCGACGGGGCATTGCTGCCGGGCAGTTATGCCGAAGTGACCCTGCCGTTGCAGGCCGGTGGCGAGGGCGTGAGCGTGCCGGCCGAAGTGCTGATCTTCCGCGCCAAGGGTACCCAGGTGGCCGTGGTGGATGGCAAGGACGTGGTGCATCTGCGCGACATCCATATCGCCAGTGACCTGGGCAGCACGCTGCGCATCGACCATGGCCTGGACGCGGGCGACCGGGTGATTGCGAACCCACCCGACGCCCTGCGCGAGGGCGACCATGTGCGTGTCGTGGCCGCGGCAAAGGAGCCTGCGCATGCGCGCGGTTGAAGCGGGCGCGGTTACCGCCCTGATGCTGGCACTGGCCGGTTGTTCGCTGGCGCCCACCTATCGGGTGCCTGCGGTCGAGGTGCCTGTGGCGTACGAACAGCCGACCGCGGCAGCGCCGCAGGCGGCACTGACCCGGGACTGGTGGCGGCTGTTCAACGACCCGGTGCTGGACCAGCTGCAGGCGCGGTTGCGCGCCGCCAATCCAAACCTGGCGCTGGCCGTGGCGCACTACGATGCGGCGCGTGCCGCCGCGGGCGAGACGGCTTCGGCGCGTGCCCCCCAGGTGGGCTTCAGCACCGGCCCGATGCGCCAGCGGCAGTCAGATGACAAGCCGCTGCGCAGCGCGACCCAGCCGGCGGTCTATGACAGCAACGCGGCGACGTTCTCGCTGTCCTTCGATCTGGATCTGTGGGGCCGGCTGCGCAACGCGGCGGCTGCCGGGCATGCGCGCGCCGAGGCCAGTGCCGATGACCTCGCTGCTGCACGGCTGAGCCTGTCCCAGCAGTTGACCGCCACCTACCTGCAGCTGCGCAACACCGAGGCGCAGCAGGCGATCCTGCGCGACAGCATCGACGACTACCAGCAAGCCCTGCGCCTGACCCAGGATCGTTTCGCCGGCGAGATCGCCTCGGAACTGGATGTGGCGCGGGCGCGGCACCAGCTGGCCAGCGCGCAGGCGGACCTGGATGCGCTGGATGCGCGCCAGGCAGTGTTGCGGCACGCAGTGGCCGAACTGGTGGGCGCGCCGGCCAGCGGCTTTGATGTGCAACCCGTAGCGCAGGCACCCACGCTGCCGCCGGTGCCGGCGGATCTGCCGAGCGCCCTGCTGCAGCAGCGGCCGGATATCGCCGCTGCCGAGCGGCGGGTGTTCGCGGCGAACGCGGGCATCGGTGTGGCGCGCGCGGCGTGGTTCCCGCAGCTGAGCCTGACCGGCCTGTTCGGTGGCCAGACCTCGGGCAGCGGCGCGCTGCTGGACGCGGGTAACCGCTACTGGGCGCTGGGCCCGCTGGCGGCGTTGCCAGTGTTCGATGGCGGCCGCCGCAAGGCAGCCAAGGCCGAGGCGTATGCCGAGTTCGATGCCGCGTCGGCGCAATACCGGGCGACCGTGCTGGCGGCGATCCGGCAGGTGGAAGATCAACTGGTGCAGTTGAACCGGCTGGCGGACCAGCGTGGCCACGAAGAAGAAGCCGTGCAGGCCGCGCGCCGCACCGAGCAGATTGCCCGCGATCGCTACGCCGGTGGCGCTGTCAGCTATCTGGACGTGGTGACCGCGCAGACCGATGCCCGCCAGGCGCAGTTGGGCCTGCAGGACATCCAGAGCCGCCAGCTGCAGGCCAGCGCCGCGCTGATGGCGGCACTGGGCGGGGGCTGGTCGGCGTCCGGGCAGAGTGACTGACGCGGTCTCAATCCGTGAGAGGGCGGGGCGGAACAATGCCGCCATCGCAGTTCTCACGGGAGTACGGCATGAACGCTTGGATCGGCAACATCATCGGCGCCTACGCGCCTGCTTTCATCGGCTGGGTGCTGGCGCTGGCCGGTGGGTTGCGGCTGGAACAGCTGCGCATCGACCCGCAGGCGCAGGCGCTGGTACCGGTGCTGCAATGGGGTGTGGTGAGCGCGCTGCTGGTCACGTTGGGCTGCATCGTGATCGCCAGCGCCACGCTGGCCCGGCGCAGCCGTTCGTAGCGTCGAGCTTGCTCGACGGTTTTTCCTAGGGACGTCGAGCAAGCTCGACGCTACGGGGCGGGCGCTCAGCGCAGCAGCGGGGCGGTATCAACCAGCTGCACATCGTGCATCTGGTCCAGGTACGCCTCGTAATACCACTTGTGTGACGCGCCGACGATGGCCAGCATGCGCGTGCCCGGGTACTGGCCCAGCACGTCGCGGATGTTGCCGACCATGCGCAGGTTGCGGGTTTCCCAGTAGCCCAGGTAGTTGCGGCCAAAGCCCTGCGGCGAGGGTTCGACCAGCGTTGCACCGAAATCGCTGTCATAGACCAGCCTGGCGGTGGCCGGATCATTGTCGTTGCGGTAGATCGCCATCAGCCCGTCGGGCTTGGCAACGTCGGCGTACAGCCGATCATAGGTCGCCCGCCGTGTTGCCCCGGCGGAGGTGTTCCACGCCGTGCGGATCGCCTTGGCGTAGTCCTTCTGCAGCGGCTTCGGGGTGGGGGCATCGGCGGTGTGGTCATCCACCGACCACAGCCGTTCCAGTCCCAGGCGTGCGGCCAGTTCGGCGGCGAGCAGGCTCACCTCGTCCTTGCGCACCGCGCGGGCATCCAGATAGGCGGCCAGTTCCGCGGTCAGACTGTCGCCGGCGCGACGCTCCGACTTGGGCAGGCGCAGCCACTGCACGATGGCCGAGCCGCGCTCGCCCGCGGCCAGGAACACGGCCGCCAGGTGGCGGCGCTGCGCGGCGGTGGGTACCGCCGGCCATGCGGCGAGCAGCCGCTCCATTTCGGCATTGGCGGTGGGAACATCCATACCCGTGGCGGCTTCGGCCGCGGTGGTGTCGACGCAGTAGCTCTTGACGCTGTCGGCATAGCGGGCGGGATTGCGGCGCATGAAGTCGCACTGCAGGCCGGACACGTTTTCCACCGCGATCGCAGTCGGCTTCCACGCTTGCAGGCGCACCAGCAGTGGTTCCAGCTGCGCGGCCTCGAACGCTTCCGGCAGGCCCGACAGGTGCGGGCTGCCGAGCACCATCACTTCGTTCAAGCGCCCGGCGGGCGGACCCTTCAGTTCGCTGGGATGGAACGAGGGGCGGTAGCGGCCCTCGTCGGCCAAGGCCAATGGGCTGGCACTGCACAGTGACAACAGGACAAGACAGCGCAGGCGTCGGAACATGCAGTTTCCTTGAATGAAGGGGCTTCCCTGAGAGTGCACAGCCTGCCAGTGCCTGCAGGCCGGCAAATCTCCCGAAGGTCATGTAAACCTTCTGGCGCTGGAATGCATCGCAGGTGCAAGGCGCGCGCGCGGCAGAGCCGTTGTAGAGTCGAGCTTGCTCGACTT
>NZ_JBWJPD010000028.1:0-49848 GCF_056393165.1 Stenotrophomonas sp. Steno-C17 | reverse complement strand
AACTGTCGAGAGGCGGGGGCGGGCCGATGCAGGACCGCAGGCGCCATGGATGGCGCCTACGAGCCCCCAAGGATGGGTTTACGGCGTGTCCCGCGAACCCAACCCGCCCGACCCAGCTCGCAATGCCAGTCGAATCCACCGCCGGCCAACCCACGAGGGGCTACGCCGTTGGCTGGAAACCCCTCAGATGCGCGTGGTGGCCAGGAAGCGTTCGCGGTCCTGCTGGGTGCGGCGGCGGATTTCTTCCAGGGCCTGGCTTTCGGTTGCTGCCAGCATGGCTTCGAACAGGCGCTGGAAGTGATGGCGCATGGCATTGCGCGCGGCCACCGGATCGCGGCTGCGCAGTGCTTCGAAAATGGCCATGTGCTCGTCGGCGCGGCTGGCGCCGTCGTCATGGCAGACCCGCGCGTAGACCTCGGTGACCCGCGGCAGCTCGCTGCGCATGCGCCAGATCTGCTGCACGAAATACTCCACCACCGGATTGCCCGACAGGCGCGCAATGGTCAGGTGGAAACGGCGGTCGAAGTCGCCCGCCTCGGCATCGGTCAGGTCGCGCCGGCACAGCGCTTCGGCCAGCACCTGCAACTCGGCGATGCCGGCATCATCGATGTTGCTGGCCGCCAGCGCGGCCGCCTCGGCCTCGAACACGGCGCGCGCCGCGGTAAGGTCGAAGGCACTGACATCGGGCAGGCCGCCCGCGGCCTGAGCCGGGCGCGGCTTCACGTAGACGCCCGAACCGATGCGGATGGCGATCCAGCCCTGCGCTTCCAGCGCGATCTCCGCTTCGCGGATGGTCACCCGGCTGACGCCGAAACGCTCGGCCAGCTCACGCTCGCCCGGCAGGCGCGAACCCGGCGGGAATTCTCCCCCCTCGATCAACGAGCGGAGCTTGGCAGCGATGGTCTGGTAGAGGCGGTTGGCGGACATGCGGCTGACCCTTGGCGGTTCCCTCCGGGCCCGTCCCGGGCCACCGTGCGCGGTGCGGGTCCGGTTGGAGCGACGGCGCGACCTGTAGCCGCGCCGCCCTGTTCAGAACTTGTATCGTACACCGAAATACGCACGCCGCCCGTAGGTCACCACTTCACGGAAGTTGCCGTAAAGCGGCTGGTAGGCCACGCGCGGTTCGTTGGTCAGGTTCATCAGTTCCAACGACAACGACAGCTGTTTGCTGACGCGGTAACGCATGCGCAGGTCCACGCTGGTGTTGTCATCGTAGTAGCGGTTCTGCTGCGCAGTGTTGCCAGTGAAATCCTGGTAGTAATGCGAGCGGAACTTGCCGATGGCCTGGATGTTGAAGCGGCCGACATCCCAGTAGATCGAGCCGGACAGCACGTGCCGCGAGAATCCGCTCAGGCCGGCCGGCGGCACGATGGCGGGAATGATGCTGCCATCGGCGGCCAGCTGCTCGCCCAGGCGCGAATCCTGGGTCTGGTAATCGCTGGGTCTGGTAATCGGCATCGGCATAGTTGTAGCTGAGCTTGAAGCCCAGCCCGTCGAACGGCTTGGGCAGGTAGGACAGACGGTGGGTAGCGGTCAGTTCGAAGCCGGTCAGCGTGCTGTCCTCATCGGTGGTGACCTGCTGCCGCACCGGCACGGTCACCGTCTGCCCGTTGAGGGTGTAGGTTTCCGGTACCAGCGCGGTGGCGGTGCCGCCGTTGAACTGCTTCCAGTACACCGCGCCGGCCAGCATCGTGTCCGGGTTGGGGTACCACTCCAGTGACAGGTCGCCGTTCCAGGACATCAGCGGCTGCGCGGCGGGGTTGCCGCTGGCACTGATGTCGTCCAGCGCGTCGGCCAGGTTGCCGTAGGTGGCATCGCTGCTGACATTGATGGTGCGCCCGGCGCCCAGTGCGGCGATATCCGGGCGCGACATGGCCCGGTACGCACCCACGCGCAGCAGCAGGTCCGGCTTCAGTTCGAAGGCGGCGTTCAGGCTGGGCAGCAGCTTGTCATTGCCGGCCTTGAAGACCTGGGTGGTGTAGTTGCCGGTGGGCTGCAGGCGGATCGTGCCGTCGCCGTTGTCCAGCACCTGCAGGTCGGTGCGCACGCCTTCGGAACGCACATCGGTCTTCACCCAGCGCAGGCCGACGTTGCCGGTCACCGGCAGGCCCAGCAGCGTGCTGCTGAATTCGCCCATCAGGTACAGCGCGCGGGTCCTTTCAGTGGCATCGACGTTGTTGGGATCCTGGAAGTCCGGATCCAGGCCGCTGGCCAGGCTGCCGCGGAACGACTGGTACAGGCAGTCCGGATCGAAGTACGCCCAGGACGAGATCGTGTTGCCGCTGGCCGCGTCCATGAAATCATCCTGCAGGAACGGCGCCCGGCAGGCCTTGTTGGCGGCGATGATCTTCGCCTTGTCGGCGGCTACGCGCGGGTCGTAGTCGGTCAGCAGGGTGTTGTCGCGCAGGCGGTAGTCGGCCTGGCTGGCGCGCAGCCCGCCCTTGATGCGGGTGAAGAAGCCCGATTCGGGCATGAAGCTGGCATCGAAGCGCCCGGCCTTGATCTTGTGATCGTTCTCGGTGGCGCTGGAGGTGACCCGCGCCGCACCGGAATACGCGTCCCAGTTGTTGACATCGAAGTTCGGCGCCAGCGCGATGCTGGGGACCTCGCCGTGCCAATCCCAGTCGTAATCCACGTAGCCGGTGGCGCCGCTGCTGATGCCCGGCACCACGGCATTGTTCACGTCGCGCTGGTTGGCGCGCAGGCGGGTCATGCGTTCGCTGTCCAGCCGGTTGGTGTGCGAATAGGAAAGATCGGTGGACAATTCCCAGGCCGCACTGGGGCGCAGGATCAGGTTCAGGCCGCCACCGGTGTATTCCTCCCCGCGCCAGTAGCGGTTGGACGTGGAATCGATGGACGTGCTGCCGTGCAGGTGGCGCACGATCCCGTTCTCGTCCACCTCGCGCTGGGTGATGCCGCGGCGGGCGTTGGACAGGCTGAGGTCGCTGCGGTCCTCATACCAGTTGCGGTCGGTGTGCTCGAAATCGACGTTCAGTTCGACCACATCGTTGGGCCGCCACTGGATCGCGGCGAACTCGCTCTGGCGGTCGTTGCGTTCCTGTTTCAAGCGATAGATGCGGCTGCTGGGCACCAGGTAGTACGGCGCGCCGTTGGCGATGGCCTGTGCGCTCACTTCGTTGCAGTTGGCGTTGCCCACGTTCTGCGCGCCGTTGCAGGCATACCAGGTGGAGCCGCTGGTGATGCTTTCTTCCGGGTCTGTGCCGTCCAGCCGCTGGAAGCCCAGCGAGATGCCCAGCTTCTGGCCATCGCCGAATTCAAACTGGTCGATGTAGCTGGCGGTGCCGCGGTAGCCGATGCCATCGTCGTCGCGGTACTTCTTGTCATACTCGGCCCAGCTTCCACGCAGGTCGATCTGCGCGGCGCGCTTGCCGTATTCCAGCGGACGCACGGTTTCCAGGCCGATGGTGCCGGCCACGCCGCCCTCGATGATGTCCGCACGCTGGGTCTTGTAGATGGCCACGGTGTTGACCAGCTCGGCCGGGAACATGTTGAAGTTCACCGAACGATCGCCGCTGCCGTTGGTGATCTCGCGGCCATTGAAGTTGGTGCTGCTGAGGAAGGCGCCCAGCCCGCGGATCGAGATTTCCGAGGCGCCGGTCTTGTCACGGGTGGATGCCGCGCCGGTGAGGGTTTCGATCGCATCGGCCAACGACGGCGCCGGCAGGTCGCCGATGTCATCGGCCGACAGCACATCGGCAATGACGGTGTCGTCGCGCTTCTTGTTGATCGAACTCTGCATCGATTCGCGGATGCCGGTGACCTGCACCTGGTCCAGGGTGGTCGCGTCCTGGCCCTGCGCGGCCGACTGCGCCTGTACGGTGGGCACGGCCGCCAGCGCTGCCAGCAGTGCCACGATCAGTGGCGTGGGGCACAACGAGGTGTTGCGTACAGCTCCGGCGGTTCGCCGCATGGTCTCCTCCTCCCAAAGGATCGCCTGGATGGCAGGCGTGGGACGCAGCTTCGGCACGCCGATGGCACGTTGTCAACCAATTGGACTGGGTTTTTCTTAATACCTTTGTTTCAGACCAATTAGCAGGCAACTTATGTGCTCATGCAGCATGACTTTGCGCGAAAGCTGGCTTACAAAAGGCCTCGAAGTGGTATACGAACCCATCCCGAAACGATGTTCCCACCGTCCCAGGAAGGTTCGCATGCGCATCGCAACGCTTTCGCACCGACGCTCTACACGATTTCCGGTTTCGTGCCTGGCCACTGGACTGGCAATGTGCCTGTCCACTTCTTCGGCGCAGGCGGCGAGCTGGCTGGTGCACGACGCCGCCGAGTTCAGCACCGCGGCCGCCGCGCTGCAGCCGGGTGATGAAATCGTGCTGGCCGATGGCACCTGGACCGATACCCGCTTGCTGCTGAAGGGACAGGGGACGGCAGCGGCGCCGATCGTGCTGCGCGCGCAGACCCCGGGCAAGGTGATCCTGAGCGGCCGCTCCGATCTGCGCCTGGCGGGCAGCTACCTGCAGGTGTCCAACCTGGTATTCCGCGACGGCTACGCGCCCGGCGATGCGGTGGTGGCCTTCCGCGAATCGAGCAAGGCCGTGGCCACCCACAGCCGGGTGACCGGGCTGGTGATCGACGATTACAGCAACCCCGATGCCAGCGACCAGGACTACTGGGTGTCGCTGTACGGCAGCTACAACCGCCTGGACCACAGCCAGCTGCGCGGCAAGACCAATGCCGGGCCGACGGTGGTGGTGGTGCGCGATGCCACCCAGGGCCTGGACAACCAGCACCGCATCGACCACACCTGGTTCGGTCCGCGCCCGGCGCTGGGCGTGAACGGCGGCGAGACGATACGCGTGGGCACCAGCGATACCTCGCTGAGCGATTCCAACAGCACCATCGAGAACAACTGGTTCGAGGGCTGCGACGGCGAAACCGAGATCATCAGCAACAAGTCCGGCGGCAACACATACCGCGGCAATGTGTTCTATCGCTCGGCCGGTGCGCTCACCCTGCGCCATGGCAACGGCAACCGCGTGCTGGACAACGTGTTCCTGGGCGATGACAAGGCCGGTACCGGCGGCGTGCGCGTGATCAACGCCGACCAGACCGTCAGCAACAATTACTTCGAGCGCCTGGCCGGTTCCAGCAACCGCGCCGCGCTGGCAGTGATGGACGCGCAGGCCAACCCGCCGCTGTCCGGCTATGCGCCGGTGGTGAACGCCACGATCAGCCGCAACACCTTCGTGGACGTGGCCAGGATCAGCTTCGGCGTCGGCCACGATCCGGCCAAGGGCATCGAGGTGGCCGCCAGCAACAGCCGCTTCAGCGCCAACCTGATCGTCAACCGCAGCAGCAAAAATCCGCCCACCGCCGCCAGTTCGCTCGCCGGCATCACCTTCGCCGGCAACGTGCAGTCCCCGCAGGCCAGCACGGTGTTTCCTGGCGGCGTGGCCAGCAGCACCGTCACCCTGCAGCAGGCTGCCAGCCAACTTTGGGTGCCCAGCCCTGCCCTGTCGTCCGTGGGCGCCGATCCGGCACTGGCGATGACCGCACGTGAAGCCACGGGGGTGGACTGGTACCCCAAGGTGGGCGAGGTTGCCCTGTCACGCACCAACACCGGAGTTGATCGATGAGGTTGCAGCCGCTGTTCGTTTCCCTGGCCCTGGCCCTGCCCGCCAGCGTGTTGCCGGCCCTGCCGCTGCAGGCGGCACCGGCAGCCGCCGCGCGGCAATCCGACACCGCACCGGTGCTGGTGACCGCCGCGCAATGGCAGCAGATGGCCAGCGAGGGCAGCCGCTACCCCTGGTTCGCCAAGGAGCAGGCGCGTGCGGAAAAATCGCTGAAGAAGATGATGAAGGCCGGCATCGACGTGCCGGTGCCGAAGGACAAGGGTGGCGGCCGTACCCATGAACAGCACAAGCGCAATTATCAGGCGCTGCTGGCCGCCGGCACGCTGTACCGGCTGACCGGTGACAAGGCCTATGTCGATTACGCGCGCGACATGCTGCTGCAGTACGCCAAGCTCTACCCCACCCTGGGCCCGCACCCGGAAGGCCGCGGGCAGATTCCCGGCCGCGTGTTCTGGCAGGTGCTGAATGATTCGGTGTGGCTGGTCAACGCGATCCAGGGCTACGACGCGATCCGCGATGCACTGCCCGCTGCCGACCGGCAGACCATCGAATCCCAGGTGTTCCGGCCGATGGCCGAGTTCCTGGTGAGCGAACCGAAGAACTACGACCAGATCCACAACCACGCCACCTGGGCAGTCGCGGCCACCGGCATGACCGGTTACGTGCTGCGCGACCAGGAACTGGTGGAAAAATCGCTGCGCGGCAGCCAGAAGGATGACCAGTTCGGCTTCCTGCGGCAGATCGACCTGCTGTTCTCGCCCGACGGCTATTACGAGGAAGGCCCGTACTACCAGCGCTACGCACTGGCACCGTTCCTGCTGTTCGCCAACGCGGTGGAACGCAATGAGCCGCAGCGGAAAATCTTCCAGCGCCGTGATGGCGTGCTGCTGAGGGCGGTGGATGTGCTGGTGCAGACCAGCTATGACGGCCTGTTCTTCCCGATCAACGATGCGATCCTGGACAAGGGCATCGACACCGAGGAACTGGTGGCCGGCATCGGCATTGCCTATGCCCGCAGCGGCGATGATCGTCTGCTGTCGGTGGCACAGAAACAGAAACGGCTGCTGCTGTCGCCCGAAGGCCTGCAGGTGGCGCAGGCATTGGCCGCCAACAAGGCCAAGCCGTTCGACTTCCGCCCCATGCTGCTGCGCGATGGCCCGGCCGGTGACCGCGGCGGCCTGGCGATCCTGCGCATGAATGGCGAACGCGGCCAGGCGCTGGTGCAGAAGGACACCATGCAGGGCATGGGCCATGGGCATTTCGACAAGCTCAACTGGCTGTTCTATGACAACGGCAACCCGGTGGTGACCGACTACGGCGCGGCCCGCTTCCTGAACGTGGAAGCCAAGCGCGGCGGCATCTACCTGGCCGAAAACCGCAGCTGGGCCAAGCAGACCGTGGCCCACAACACCCTGGTGGTGAACGAGACCAGCCACTTCAAGGGCGACTGGAAGCGCGGTGAGGAACATGCGCCGCAGGTGCGCTTCTTCCAGGCCGACGCCGATACCCAGGTGGCCTCGGCCACCATGCGTGATGCCTACCCCGGCGTGGTGTTCACCCGCACCCAGGCGCTGCTGCGCCATCCCGAACTGGGCCTGCCGGTGGTGCTGGACCTGCTGCAGGTGCGCGGCGACAAGGCTGCGCGCTACGACCTGCCGCTGCACTTCAACGGCCATATCGTCACCACCGGTTTCGAGGCCGAGCACTTCCCCGCGCAGCGCCCGGTGCTGGGCAGCGACAACGGCTACCAGCACCTGTGGCTGGACGCACGCAGCAAGCCCGGCAGCGAGCCGCGCACGCTGGCCTGGCTGCTGGATGGACGCTTCTACACCTATCGCTTCGGCAGCAGTGCGGCGGCACAGGCCCTGCTGGTGGAAAGCGGCGCCAACGACCCGGAGTTCAACCTGCGCCGCGAGCCGGCCCTGCTGCAACGCGTGGAAGGCCAGAAGGATGTGACCTTCTACAGCGTGCTGGAGCCGCATGGCGAGTACAACGGCACCGCCGAGTACGTGCACGGCGCCGACAGCCGCATCAAGGACATCGTGCGCAGCCGCGGCGGCGATGCCGAGGTGATCGAGCTGCGCCTGGCCAGCGGTGCGCGCATCGCGCTGGGCGTGGCCGACGACAGCACCGCCAAGGGCGAGCACAGCGTGACCGTTGATGGCCACGTTTACCGCTGGAGCGGCAGCCATGCGCGCATGGACCGCAGCAAGGGTGACGCACGATGAACGGCCCGGCGGTGGTATCCACCCTGCGCAAGGTGCCGGTGCGTTCGGCGGTGCGTTGGCTGATCGTCGGCCTGATTGCCGTGGCCACGGTGATCAACTACATCGACCGCAATGCACTGGCGGTGATGTGGCCGGAGATCGCCAGGGAAGTGGGCGCGACCAAGGATGACTACGCCCTGCTGGTGACCGTGTTCATGCTTTTCTACGCGGCCGGACAGTTCCTGTTCGGACGCTTGTTCGACATGATCGGTACGCGGCTGGGCTTTGCCCTGTCGATCAGCGTGTGGTCGATCTCCATCGCCCTGCATGCGGTCACCCATTCGATCCTGTCCTTCAGCCTGGTGCGCGCGATGCTGGGCATCAGCGAGGCCGGTGCATGGCCGGGCGCGGTGAAGGCCAATGCGGAATGGTTCCCGGCGCGCGAACGGGCGTTGGCGCAGGGCGTGTTCAACGCCGGTGCGTCGGTCGGCGCGATTGTCTCGGCACCGGCCATCGCCGGCCTGTACCTGTGGTTGGGCTGGCGCGGCACCTTCGTGCTGGTCGGTGCCATCGGCTTCCTGTGGCTGCTGCCGTGGCTGTTCGTCTACCGCGCCGGGCCGGACAAGCACCCGTGGGTGAGCGATGCCGAGCGACGCCTGATCCAGGAAGACCAGGCCGGCCAGCAGGCGGTGGCGGCGCCGAAGGTGAGCGTGCGTGCACTGCTGGCGCACCGGCAGAGCTGGGGCATGCTCGCCTGCCGTTTCCTGCTGGACCCGATCTGGTGGCTGTTCGTGTCCTGGCTGCCGATCTACCTGGCCGAAACATTCGGCTTCGACATCAAGCAGATCGGCCTGTTCGCCTGGGTGCCCTTTGTGGGCGCCATGCTGGGCAGCCTGAGCGGTGGTTGGCTGTCGGGCCGGCTGATCCGCGCCGGCCACAGCGTGGACCGCGCGCGCAAGCTGTCCATCTCGCTGGGCTGCGTGATCATGGCGCCCGCCCTGCTGGGCGCGGTGCTGGCCAACCAGCCGCTGCTGGCGGTGCTGGCCATTGCCGCGGTGCTGTTCGGCTTCCAGGTGGCGATCGGCAACATCCAGACCCTGCCCGGTGATCTGTTCGATGGCCGGTCGGTAGGCACCCTGGCCGGCCTGGGTGGACTGGCCGCCGTGGCCGGCACCCTGATCACCACGTGGCTGGTGCCGGTGCTGACCCGCCATTCCTACGCACCCATTTTCATTCTTGTCGCCGCCCTGGTGCCGCTGTCGCTGGCCGCGCTGTGGTGGTGGACCGGACCGATCCACAAGCTCGACCGCCCCGGCCGTTGAGCCCACGTTTCTCATTCCCCCGCAAACCAAGGAGTTTCCCGCATGTCGTTCAAGGACAAGGTGGCCATCGTCACCGGTGGTGGCCGTGATATTGGTCGCGCCGTCTCGATCAAGCTGGCCGCCGCCGGTGCACGCGTGTGCATCAACTACGCCAACGACGAAGCCAGTGCGCAGGACACGCTGGCCGCCATCCAGGCCGCCGGTGGCCAGGCCATCGTGCACCGCGCCGACGTGACCGACGCGGCCGCCGTGGCGGGTCTGGTGGCCGCCACCCAGGCCGCGTTCGGCGAGCGCATCGACCTGCTGGTGAACGTGGCCGGCGGCATGGTGCAGCGCCGCCCGCTGGCCGACATCGACCCGGCGTTCTTCCACACCGTGATGGACCTGAACCTCACCTCCACCTATCTGACCACCCACGCCGTGGTGCCGCACATGGGCGAAGGCGCGGCGATCGTGAACTTCGCATCGCAGGCGGGCCGTGATGGCGGTGGCCCCGGCGCGTCGATCTATGCCACGGCCAAGGCGGCGGTGATGACCTTCACCCGCGCCATGGCCAAGGAACTGGGGCCGAAGGGCATCCGCGTGAATGCCCTGTGCTGCGGCATGATCGCCACCCGCTTCCACGATGAATTCACCAAGCCGGAAGTGCGCACGGCGGTGGCCGGCGCAACACCGCTGCGCCGCCAGGGCGTGCCGGAAGAAGCGGCGGACGCGGCGGTGTTCCTGGCCTCGGACGCAGCGGCCTTCATCACCGGTGCGAACCTGGATGTAAACGGCGGCACCTACTTCTCCTGACCTGAGCGGACCCACACCCATGCAGCGCTGGATCACCCTGCTTTCGCTGGCTATCGGCGCTGCCGTGGCCGCCCCCACCACCCAGGCCGCTCCGGTCTGGGTGACCGCCTGGACCGCATCGCCTGCCCCGGACCGCAAGGACGGCACCGCCGACGCTCCGGTGCAGTTTGCCGCGCAGACGGTGCGCCAGGACATGCGCGTGGGCAGCCGTGGCGATGCGCTGCGGCTGCGCATCAGCAATGAACTGGGCACCACGCCGTTGCACGTGGAAGATGTACGCGTGCAGGTGAAAGGGGGCAAAGGGGCTGCGCTGCCGTTGACCGTGGATGGACGCCACGCGATCGATGTGCCGGTGGGTGCGGCCGTGCTGAGCGACCCCCTGCCGTTGCAGGTGGGCGCGCTGCAGGAGATCAGCGTGACCGCCTGGTTCCCGCAGCCGACACGACCGGCGGTACGCCGCACCGTGGTACGGGTGATGGACGGCCCGCAACCCAGCGTGGCCGACAGCGTGAAGGTGGCCTACCAGCAGAACGTGTTTTCGGCGGTGCTGGTGCAACGCGCCGACCGCCCGCAGGTGATCGTCGCGCTGGGCGATTCGATCACCGAAGGCGCCACCGCCCGGCGCGGCTCGTTCAACCAGTGGCCCGAACGGCTGGGCGAACGCCTGCAGCAGGCGTGCCCGGATCGTTTCGTGGTGCTCAACCAGGGCATCAGCGGCAACAAGCTGCTGGACCACGGCCGCAGCCACAGTGCGCTGTCACGCCTGGATCGCGATGTGATTGCCGTGGCCGATGCCGATCAGGTGATCCTGTTCGAAGGCATCAATGACATCCGCAACGGCGGGGGCGCCAAGCCACTGCCGGGGCGCAACGCGGCGGACATGCTGCTGGGTTACCGGCAGGTGGCGGCGCGGCTGCAGGCGCATGGCATCCGCGCGTGGCTGGGCACGCTGACCCCGTTTGGTGGTTCCGAACGCTACGAGCCGGTATCGGCGGCGACGCGCACCGCCATCAACCAGTGGGCGCGCGGCAAGGACACCGGTTTCGATGGCGTGGTGGATTTCGATGCGGCGCTGCGTGATCCGGCGGCGCCGGAAGCATTGCCGGCCAACATCACCCGCGACCATCTGCACCCCAATGATGAGGGCTACCGGCGGATGGCCGAAGCGATCGACCTGGGCATGCTGGGCTGCAAGGCCCCGCGCTGACCACTATTGCCTGCTCGACTGCTTCGACGCTTCGGTAGAGTCGAGCTTGCTCGACTGCTTCTGCTCCTGCTGGAATCAGTCGAGCATGGCTCGACTCTACAATTCCCAGGCAGTCGAGCAAGCTCGACTCTACGGAAGAGCAGAGGCAGTCGAGCATGGCTCGGCTCTACAGTTCACGGGGCGGTGGCGCGCGGGCCGAACATGATCACGGCCATGCCGGCCAGGCACAGGGCGGCACCGAGCAGATCCCAGCGGCTGGGGCGGATACCGTCGACCAGCCACAGCCAGAACAGCGCGGTGCCGATGTACACGCCGCCGTAGGCGGCATACACGCGCCCGCTGGCCGTCGGGTGCAGGGTCAGCAGCCACGCGAACAGGGCCAGACTGGCCGCCGCCGGCAGCAGCAGCCACGCGCTGCCGCCCTTGCGCAGCCACAACCACGGCAGATAACAACCGACAATTTCGGCCAGCGCGGTCAGCAGGAACAGACCCAGCGTTTTCACGCCTTTTCCGCGGCCTTGGCGTGCTGCCAGAGGGCTTCCTGCGCATCCAGGTCCAGGCCCGCCAGCGCTTCACCCTGCGCCTCAGCCTGCGCTTCCATGGCGCGGAAGCGGCGCTCGAACTTGTGATTGGCCCCGCGCAGTGCCGCGCCCAGGTCGATATCGGCATGGCGGGCCAGGTTGGCGCAGACGAACAACAGGTCGCCCAGTTCCTCCTGCAGCCGTACCTTGTTGCCGGCAACATCACCGCGCTCGAATTCTTCGCGCAGTTCCTGCAGTTCCTCGGCGGCCTTGTCCAGCACCGGCAACGGACCGGGCCAGTCGAAGCCAACGCGCGCGGCGCGGGCCTGCAGTTTCACCGCCCGCTGCCATTCGGGCAGGCCACGCGAGATGCCGGCCAGCGCCGAACGATCCTGGTCGCCCTTGGCCGCACGCTCGGCACGCTTGATCGCGTCCCAGTTGCGCATCACCCCATCGGCATCGTCCACGTTCACATCAGCGAACACATGCGGATGGCGGCGCTGCATCTTGTCACTGATCGCGCGGGCGACGTCGGCGAAGGCGAAGCTGCCCTGCTCTTCGGCCATGCGCGCATGGAACACCACCTGCAGCAGCAGGTCGCCCAGTTCATCGCACAGGTCATCGAAGTCGCCGCGATCGATGGCATCAGCCACCTCATAGGCTTCTTCGATGGTGTACGGGGCGATCGTGCTGAAATCCTGCTGCAGATCCCACGGGCAGCCGCCCTGCGGATCGCGCAGGCGCGCCATGATCGCCAGCAGGCGCTCCAGTTCTGCGCTGGCGGCAGTGCCGACGGTGGGGGTATCGCTCATGCAGCCTCCAGGTTCAATCGGTCAACCAGTCGCGCCACGGCAGGCTGGTGTCACCCAGGGCGATGAAATCGCCATTGAGCAGCGTGCTGCGGCGGTTGTAGCGGAACGGCTTGCCGGTATGCGCCGACAGCACGGCACCGCCCGCGGCATGCAGCACGCACTGGCCGGCGGCGGTGTCCCATTCCGAGGTGGGACCCAACCGCGGATAGACATCCAGACCGCCTTCGGCGATCCGGCAGAATTTCAGCGACGACCCCTGCACCACCGTTTCGATATCGCCCATGCGCTGCAGCAGCGCGATGGTTTCCGGCGAGCGGTGCGAGCGGCTGGCCGCCACCCGCAACGGCGTGGTGGCCGGGGTGCGGGTGCGCAGCACGGTGTCGTGCAGGCCCTGGCGGCGGTAGGCCAGTTCGCCGCGCATGGCGTGCCAGACGATACCGGTCACCGGCGACTGCACCACGCCGAACGCCGGTGCGCCCTGGTAGATCAGCGCGATGTTGACGCTGAACTCGCCGTTGCGCTTGACGAAATCGCGGGTGCCGTCCAGCGGGTCCACCAGCCAGTAAGCGCCCCAGTGCTGCCGCTGCTCCCACGGCACCAGCGCCGATTCTTCGGAAAGAATCGGCAGGTCCGGGGTGAGCTGGCGCAGGCCCTGCTGGATGACGCGGTCGGCAGCCAGGTCGGCCGCGGTGACCGGGCTGTCGTCGGCCTTCAGGGTGACGTCGAAACCGCTGCTGTAGACCTGCATGATCGCCTGCCCGGCTTCCTGGGCAATGGCGATGGCGGTCTCGCGCAGTTCGGTGGTCAGCTTGATCATCGTGCCGCCTGCAGCCACTGCCGCGCGATGAACAGGGCGGCCAGCGAACGACCTTCGGAAAAGTCTTCGCGCAGCATCAACTGGTCCAGCTCGGCCAGCTTCCACGGCACCACTTCCAGCTCTTCGGGCTCATCGCCGGCCAGCTTTTCCGGGTACAGGTCGCGTGCCACCACCAGCCACGACTGGTGGCTCATGTAGGTCGGCGCCAGGGTCATGGCGCGCAGCACGTCCACCCGCCGCGCCCCGTAACCGGCTTCTTCCTTCAGCTCGCGGTCGGCGGCCTGTTCCGGGGTTTCGCCGGCATCGATCCGGCCCTTCACCAGGCCCAGCTCGTAGCGGTGCACGCCGGCGGCGTATTCACGCACCAGCAGCACGGTGTCCTCGTCCAGCATCGGCACCACCACCACCGCGCCATGGCCACCGCTGACCAGGCGCTCGAAACGCCGGTGTTCGCCGTTGGAGAACTCCAGATCCAGGTGCTGGCGCTGGAACGGGCCGTTTTCCTCGTCGGTGATCCGATGGATGATCGGCAGGCGACGGCTGGCGCGGTCATCGTTCATACGGAATCTCCACGGCGGGCGGCGCGCGCACCGGGGCCGATAGAATGGGCAGGCAGCAACATGTTCATGAGCCCGAAATGCTAGCAGACCCAACCCCTTCCCCGCTGGCCCAGCACTGGCGGCAACGCGACCTGCAGGTGCTCTGGCACCCCTGCACGCAGATGCGCGAGCACCCGGATACCCTGCCGCTGGTGCCGATTGCGCGTGGACAGGGCGCCTGGCTGATCGATCACGATGGCAACCGCTATCTGGATGCGGTCAGCAGCTGGTGGACAAACCTGTTCGGTCACGCCGAACCGCGCATCGGCGGCGCCATTGCCGCCCAGGCCGGACAGCTGGAGCAGGTGATGCTGGCCGGGTTCAGCCATGAACCGGCGATCACGCTGGCCGAACGCCTGCTGGCGCTGGCGCCGTGCCAGCCGGGCCGCGATCCGCTGGCCAAGGTGTTTTTCGCCGACAACGGCTCGGCCGGGGTGGAAGTCGCGCTGAAGATGGCCTTCCAGTACTTCCAGAACCGCGGCGAAACCCGGCGTACGCGCTTCATCGCGCTGGAGAACGGCTACCACGGCGAAACCCTGGGCGCGCTGGCGCTGGGCGATATTCCGCTGTACCGCCGCGTGTATGCGCCGCTGCTGGCCGAAGGCCTGTTCGCGCCCTCGCCCGATGCCTATCTGGCCGAACCGGGCCAGAGCGCGGCCGATCGCGCCCTGCAGGCGGCCGATGGCCTGGCCACCCTGTTCGACCAGCACCCCGGCGAAATCTGCGCGGTGATCGTCGAGCCGCGCCTGCAGTGTGCCGGCGGCATGCGCATGCACGACCCGATCTATCTGAAGCGGGTGCGCGAACTGTGCGACGCGCACGGTGCGTTCATGATCGCCGATGAGATCGCCACCGGCTTCGGCCGTACCGGCACGCTGTTCGCCTGCGAGCAGGCCACGGTGATGCCCGACCTGATGTGCCTGTCCAAAGGCCTGACCGGCGGCTTCCTGCCGCTGGCCGCGGTGCTGACCACGCAGGCGCTGTATGACGCCTTCCTCGACGATTCGCGCGAGCGCGCCTTCCTGCATTCGCACAGCTACACCGGCAATCCGCTGGCCTGCGCGGCCGCGCTGGCCACGCTGGACATCTTCCGCGACGACGACGTGATCGCGCGCAACCGCGGCATCGCCTCGGTGATGGCGACCCTGGCCGCACCCTTGGCCGACCATGCGCACGTGGCCGATGTGCGCCAGGCCGGCATGGTGGTGGCGTTCGAACTGTCGCGCAACGGCAACCGGCGCACGCCGTTCGACCCGGCGCTGCGGCTCGGCCTGCATGCCTACAGGGCGGCGTTGAAGCGCGGCGTGGTGCTGCGCCCGCTGGGCGATGTGCTGTACTGGATGCCACCGTATTGTGTGGACGACGAACAACTGGAGCTGCTGGCCCATACCACGCTGGCAGCCATCAACGAGGCAATTGCATGCGCGTGACCCGCTGTCCCATCGACCTGCCGCTGCACAGCGGCCAGACCCTGACGCTTCCGGAAGAGACGGCCAACCATCTGGTGCGGGTGATGCGCCTGCGCGAAGGCGATCGCTGCGTGCTGTTCAATGGCGATGGCCACGACTACAGCGCGGTGCTGACCCTGGCCGGCAAGCGCGAGGTGCAGGTGCGCATCGACGCGGCGCAGCCGATCAGCAACGAATCGCCGCTGGCCATCACCCTGCTGCAGGGCGTTGCGCGCGGCGAGAAGATGGACCTGATCCTGCAGAAGGCCACCGAGCTGGGCGTGGCCGCGATCGTGCCGGTGAATGCCGAACGCACCGAGGTGAAGCTGGATGCCGCCCGTGCGGAGAAGCGCGTGGCGCACTGGAACAATGTGGTGACGTCGGCCTGCGGCCAGTCCGGGCGTGCGCGCATTCCGGCGGTCGGCGCGCCGCTGTCGCTGGCACAGGCCACGGCAGCGCTGCCGGCCGACACGCTGCGATTGACGCTGGACCCGCTGGGCAGCCATCGGCTGTCAACGTTGCAGGCGGCGCCGGCCGGGGGCGTAGTGATCGCGATCGGTCCAGAGGGCGGCTGGTCGCCGCGCGACCGCGATCAGCTGGCCGAGGCCGGTTTCCAGGGCCTGCAGCTGGGCCCGCGCATTCTGCGCACGGAAACCGCCGGCCTGGCCGCGATTGCGGCCGTACAGGCGCGGCTGGGGGATCTGGGGTAAGAGGAAGGTCCCGCAAGCGAAGTGCCGACCCAGGTCGGCACCTACCGAGCGCGCGCGTGGGCGCCGGGTCAGGCGGCCAGCGAATCCAGCGCGCTTTCCAGCGCGTCCAGGTTCGGCAACAGGGCGCTCTTTTCGCCCAGCAGCACGCGCATGTGCACGATGTCCGGCAGGGTTTCCTCCGACGCGTCGGCCAGCAGGCCATCGCGCGGCACCGAAATCAGCTGCGGGAAGTTCTGGGTCAGCAGTGCGTAGTACGGGCGCTGGGCGTTGCCGCTGAGTGCCTTCAGCACCACCACCTTGTTGTGCCCCCCCACCGTCTCGTCGCCCAGGCCGGTCAGGCGCGCGAACGACAACAACGGCACCTGCCAACCGTGCCAGGCAATCTGGCCCAGCAGCCAGCGCGGCGCGTCCGCCACCGGTTCAATCGTCACCCGCGACATCATTTCGGCCACGGTGGCGTTGGGCAGCAGCACGCGCTCGCCACCGGCCTGGATCAGGACCCCGCGGATCTCGTCATTGCTGGCGTAGCTCATGCTGCATCTCCGTTGTCTTCGTTCTGGCCCCAGCGCGCGGCGATCACCTGCGCCAGCTCCTGGGGTTCGCCGGCGACCATGCCAGCGGCCACGACGGCCGTGGCGGCGGCGGGGTCATAGCAGCCCTCGCCCACCTGCCCGGCCACCCACGCACCGGCCGCAGCCAGGTCCAGGGACGGCCCGACGTGCGCCAGATCGGCGCCGCTCAGCAGCACCACAGCGCTGTGCTGCGGCGGCAGCGCGTCGATCGCGATGCCCTGTTCGCGGGTCTGGAAATACAGGCCGTCGGCCGCAGCGCGCACGCCCAGGTCATCGGCCAGCACGTGGACTTCACCGGGCACGGCGCGCTGGTTCGGTTCGGCCAGCTGCACCGGCAGCGGCGATACACGCGCCATCTGCTTGACCAGGTTGCCGTAGCGACCGCCGTCCAGGCGCATGTGCACCAGCACCGGCACGCTCAGGCCTGCCGGCAGCGCGGCCAGCAGGCGCCGCAGCGCATCGGGGCCACCGATTCCGGCCAGGACCAGCAGCGCACCGGCGCGGGCGCCGACCGGCGCTGCCGCATCCAGGTCCACCAGGCTCAGGTGGTCGGTGTCGAAGGTGGCCGAAGGCGCAGGAGTGCTGGTCCGGGCGACATGTGCCGTTTCCACGGCAGGTTCGTCCACCAGTGACCACGCGGTGTGGTCGCCCAATGCCAACGGCGGCACCGGCGGCGGCTCCACGGCCGGGGCCGGCGTGTCCAGCGGTGCATCGACGGCAGCAGGCGCCTCGGGCAGCACCGGTTGCAGCGCGGCCAGCGCCTGTTCCAGCGCGATGGGCTCGTGCAGGTCCACCGGCGGCGCGTACAGGCTGTCGGCGGGCACGTCGTCGGCCCACGACAGCGCCTGGTCCAGGTGCGACTGCAGCGCGGTTTCCTGCGGCTGCGGCGGGGTCACCGGCAGTCCCGGCTCCAGCTGCAGGCTGGGCTCGTCTTCGGCACCCGGCGGCAGCACCTGCTGGTGCCCATGCAGCTTGGCGGCCAGATGGCGGCCCCAGCGCTGGGCATCCCAGCCGTCGCGGCGTGCGGCCAGTTCGGCCTCATCGAACACCAGGGTCAGCCCCGGCGCCGACAGGGCCGGCTCCAGGCGCTCCAGGGCGTCCTCGATGGCCGCTTCCAGCGCAATGACCACGAACTGCGGATGGGCATCGGCCAGCGCCTGCCCCTCCAGCGTGGTCGGGTCGTCTTCCAGCACGATCTGCACATCGGCATGGGCCAGCGCTTCACGCAGGCGCTCGCGCGCCGCGCCCGGGCGGGCCAGCAGGGCAACGGCCGGAACCGGATTCACATCACTCACGGACACGGGCGATCCCCAGCAGGTCATACACGTTGCGCATCAGGTCCAGCTCCTGGTACGGCTTGCCCAGGTAGCGCTGCACGCCGATCTCGAAGGCGCGCTGGCGATGCTTGTCGCCGCTGCGCGAGGTGATCATCACGATCGGCACGTCCTTGTAGCGCGGGTCGGCACGCATTGCCGTGGCCAGCTCGTAGCCATCCATGCGCGGCATTTCGATGTCCAGCAACATCAGGTCGGGCACGCGCTCTTCCAGCTGCTCCAGCGCTTCCACGCCGTCGCGGGCCACGCTTACTTCGAAGTTGTGGCGTTCCAGGATGCGTCCGGTCACCTTGCGCATGGTCAGCGAGTCGTCGACCACCATCACCAGCGGCACCTGCCGTTCCTGGCGCGGTGCGTTGTCCTGCACCGGCACGATCGGGTTGGCCAGGTAGCGGCGCACCAGCGGGGCCACGTCCAGGATGACCACCACGCGGCCATCGCCGGTGATGGTGGCACCGTAGATGCCCGGCACCGATGCAATCTGCAGGCCCACCGGCTTGACCACGATTTCGCGGTTGCCCAGCACCTGGTCGATGGCCACGGCCGCACGCAGGTCACCGGCGCGCACCAGCAGCAGCGGCACCTGGTCCTGGCCGTCGGCGCGTGCCGGGGCCTGGCCGACCAGGCTGCCCAGGTCGTACAGCGGGAAATCTTCGCCGCTGTAGCGGTAGCTGCTGTCGGCGGCTTCGAAACGATCGCGCGACAGGCGGCCGATACCACTGACCGAGGCCACCGGCACGGCAAAGGTGGTTTCGCCGATCTGCACGAACACGGCCTGGGTGACGGCCAGCGTCTGCGGCAGGCGCAGGGTGAAGCGCACGCCCTGGCCACGCACCGACTGGATGTCGACCGAGCCGCCGAGCTGGCGCACTTCATTGCGCACCACGTCCATGCCCACGCCACGGCCGGCCAGCTGGCTGACCTGGTCGGCGGTGGAGAAGCCCGAGGCGAAGATCAGGTTGTCCAGTTCCTGTTCGTTCGGCTGCGCGTCGGCGCCCAGCAGGCCACGATCGATGGCGCGGCGGCGGATGGCCTCGCGGTCCAGGCCGGCACCATCGTCGGCCACTTCCAGCACGATCTCCGAGCCTTCGCGGTGCAGGCGGATGGCGACCTCGCCTTCCTCCGGCTTGCCGGCGCTGCGGCGCTGCTCGGGCGCTTCCAGGCCATGGGCCACCGAATTGCGCAGCATGTGTTCCAGCGGCGCGACCATGCGGTCGAGCACGTTGCGGTCCAGTTCGCCGTGGGTGCCTTCCAGGGTCAGGTGCACCTGCTTGCCGGTATCGATACCGGCCTGGCGGACGACACGGCGCAGGCGCGGCACCAGGCCGTCGAACGGCACCATGCGCGCGCGCATCAGGCCGTCCTGCAGTTCCGAGCTGACGCGCGACTGCTGCTGCAGCAGCGAATCGTACTGGCGCGACAGATCGTCCAGCACGCCCTGCAGGCCGCCAAGGTCGGCCGCCGATTCGTTCAGCGCGCGGCTGAGCTGCTGCAGAGTGGAGAAGCGGTCCAGTTCCAGCGGATCGAACTTCTGGTCGGCCTGGTCCTGCTCGCGCTGGTAACGGGCGACGATCTGCGCTTCGGTTTCCAGGTCCAGTCGGCGCAACTGGTCGCGCAGTCGCGCATTGGTGCGCTCCAGCTCGCCCATCGCCCCGCGGAAGGCCCCGAGCTGCTGCTCCAGGCGCGAACGGTAGATCGCCACTTCACCGGCATGGTTGACCAGGCGGTCCAGCAGATCGGCGCGCACGCGCACCTGTTCCTGCTGCGGACGGGCCAACGGATCTTCATCCGGGGTGCCTTCCAGCGGCAGCGGTGCCGACAGCGGCGCATCGGCCAGCGCCAGCGGAGCTGCCGGTACGGCGGTCGCTTCGGCCTCGTTGCTGGCAGCCACGGTGGTGCCAGCCGCGCCCACGTGGGTACGTGCTTCGAAGGCGTCCAGCAGGTCCTGCGCCGGTTCCACGGCACGGTGCTCGCCGGTGCGGGTGAGCAGCTGGTGCAGACGGTCGAAGCCACGTTCCAGCAGGTGGACGTCGCGGCGTTCGATCTCGGTGCGACCGGCGGCCACGGCTTCCAGCAGCGATTCGATGCTGTGCCCCAGATCGCCGATGGCGTTGATGCCGGCCATGCGCGCACCGCCCTTGAGCGTGTGCAGATCGCGCTGCAGGCCCGCCAGGGCTTCGCGATCATCCGGCGCATCGCGCAGTTCGCTGATCAGGCCATCGCAATGGTCGAGCAGGTCGTTGCCTTCTTCCACGAAGATGTCGACCAGCTCGCGGTCGTAGACGTTGAAGTCGAGCAGGTCGCTCGGTGCCTCGCTGTCGTCGCTGTCGTCGCTGGCTGCGACGGCCACGTCGGCCACGTCGGCCACGTCGGCGTCGAGGGTGTCGACGACCACCGAGGTCTCGTGCAATGCCTGGCCCGGAGCGTCTTCCAGTTCGAACAACGGAACCGGCGTGGTCGCAACCGGTTCGGGTGCGGCCACGGCCTCGGGCTCGGCCACTTCCACGTCCAGGTCCACCGTCGCCGGGGACGGCAGGTCGGCGCTCTCTCCTTCACCGACCGCCGTTTCCCCGTCGACGTCCGCAGCCTCAGCGAAGGCATCTGCCTCGCCGGGCGCGAGTTCGCTGGCCTGCAGGCCGAGCACCGGCCAATCGGCCTGCTCGTCCTGCACCGGCTCCGGCTCGATCACGTGCAGGCCTGCGTCCAGCGCAGCCTCCAGGGTGACCGGCTCGGCAAAGCCCGGCGCAGCCATATCATCGTGCAGGCTCGCCAACGTGCTGTCGAGCGCCTGTTCATCCTCGTCGTCGTACAGCGCGGTTTCGTCGGCGCTCTGCAGCGTTGCAGGCGGGTCGATCACGTCATCCGCACGCGGCTGCGTCGCATCGTCCAGATCACTGTCGTCCACCGGCAGCGCGCTGGCGTCCAGGTACGGCGACAGGTCATCGGCACCGGTCAGGTCGGCATCGTCGGCGGCGGCGTCAGCCGTGATTGCCGGCTGCGTGTTGCTGGCTTCATCGACCACCGCGGCGTCCGCCTCCGCATCCGCAGACGGCGCCTCTACGACGGCCAGCAGCGCGGCCTCGGCCTCTGCGTCTGCCTCCGGCAGCGAGGGCCAGCCGGCGTCGAAGAACGGGGACAGATCTTCACCGCCGGTCAGCTCGACGCGCTCCAGACCGGATTCCACCACTACCGGCGGCTCGTTGCTGGCGGCAAGCTCGGTTGCCTCGTCGATGACCGGATCGGCCAGCCCGGCCTCGGCATCGACGGCCAGCGCATCTCCGTCCTCGTCTTCGTCCATCTCCAGCACCGGCCAACGCGCCTCCGGCAGTGCCGCGGCCAAGGCCTGCAGACGCTGCGCCAGTGCATCGTGGGCCTGGATGCGCGGCTGCTCGGCCTGCAGCGCGGTCATCGTGCCGGCAATGGCCTGCGCGGTGTCCAGCAGCGCCGACACGCCTTCTTCGGCGGGCACGGCCTGCGCGGCCAGGGCGCGCTTGATGTACGACTCTGCCGCCCCGGTGACCGCGGTGATTTCCGGCACCTCGGTCATGGCGAAGGCACCGTTCATGGTGTGCACCGCACGCAGCACGGCATCGGTCACCGCGTGCGGGGCCTGCTGGGCGTCCTGCAGCCACGCCTGGAAGGTGGCCATGTGCAGCTCGACTTCGGCTTCCAGGATCTCCTGCAGCACGCTGTCGATCTGCGCGGGCGTACCCACCGGCTCAGCCACCGGTTCCGGCGCGGGCGCGGACTCGGCCACGTCCACGGCGGGCGCATCGACCGGTGCCGCAGCGTCTTCGCTGGCCGCTGCCACAGCGGGCACGTCCACCACCGGCGCCGCTGCGCCAGGAAGCGGGACGTAGAAGGTTTCCTCACCGGCACCGACGCGATCGGCAATGGCCTGCATGGCCTGCAGATCCACGGTGATGCGCTGGCCATGGCGCAGCGCGGCGTTCAGCTGCGGCAGCGCGGCGTGGGCATGGTCCACCATCGCCAGCACGGCCGGGGTGGCCGGGCGGGTGCCGTCGAGCACGCGGTTGAGCAGGCTTTCGATCTTCCACGCGAACTCGCCCAGGGTGCGGGCACCGACCAGGCGGCCACTGCCCTTGAGCGTGTGGAAGATGCGGCGGATCGGCCGCAGCCGGTCCATGTTGTCCGGCTGCATGCGCCAGGGCGGCAACAGCGTGCCCAGGTTCTGCAGCTCATCGTCGAACTCTTCCAGGAACACCTCGCGGATGTCCTGGTCGATGTTCTCGGCGTCGTCTTCGAAACCGCCCTCAATGCCAACGTCGGCAGCGCTGGCTGCATCGGCCACGGGCTCAACAGCCGGCGTTGCCTCGGCGTGCGGGTTGAACTCCGCTGCGGCGGCGCTCAGTTCAGCCAGGAACTGCGCATCGGCATCGCTGAAGTCGATCGGCGTGATCGTATCCACATCGATGGTGGCGATGGCCGGAATCTCGTCCGGAATCCCGGCCAGGACGACCGGCTCGGCATCGACCGCTGCCGGTGCATCGGCTTCCGCCTCGGCTTCTACTTCCGCTTCGGCGTCACTGCCGGCCACGTCCAGGGGTGCCGCATCGTCCAGCGGATCCGCCGACGGCGAAGCGTCGACGATCTCCAGTGCCGCGTCCAGCGCCGGCGCGTCGTCCAGCGACAGCGTCTCCATGGCGTGCAGGGACAGCACATGATCGGCGTTGTCCAGTTCGCTGGCGTCGAAGTGGAACACCACGTCCTCGTCGGCCACGGGCAGACCGTCCTGCTCGGCGGCAACCGGATCGAACGACGCGGCCACCGCGCCCGTCACCACCGGGGCTTCTTCCCAGTCGGCCACGGCCACGCTGTCTTCAGCATCACCCGGCGTATGCGCATGCCCCTCGCCTACCTGCAGCGATGCCGCCGTCAGCGACCAATGCGATGCGACGGACGCGTCGCCCGCGTCGGCGTCTGTTTCATAGCTGACCGGGTCGAAACTGGCGAAGGTCGGCTCACGTGCGTTGTCATCGGCAGCCGCAGCGTCCGTGCCATGATCCAGGCTGCCCAGCTCCCACTGCGGCACCGCCGGCGGCGGCGCGCTGGACGCTGCAAACAGCAGGTTGCCCGTGTCGGCCGGCACGCTGTCCTGCGCTGCCGACGCATGGACATCGGCCAGTTCCAGCGAACCAAACACCAGTGAATGCCCGGCGGCGTCGGCCGCCGGTTCCGCCGGTTCCGCCGGCGGCGCATCGAAGGTGAAATCAGGCAGCGGCAGCGGCACGTCGCCCGGGGCGGGCGCCGCCGGATGTACCTCGATCTGCACCGGCTCGACCTGCAGCGCAGCAGCGGGCACCGCCAGCGCCTCGCGTTGCACCGGCTCAGGCAGGGCTTCGGCCGTCGTCTCGGCAACGGCAGGCGCGCTGCGCTCGGGCAGCGGCCAGTAACGCAGCGCCTCCAGGCTGCTGCGGGTGATGTCGAGAATGTCTTCGCGGCCCGGACGGCGGTCGCGCAGCGCTTCCAGGTAGTACTCCAGGCTGGCCATGGCATCGGCCAGGGTGTCCAGCTGGCGACCGCTGGGCACGCGCTGGCGGCCGATCAGTTCGGCTTCGATGTACTGCTGCACACCGCGCAGATAGTCGGCAGCGGTGCCGAGGTCGAGCATGCGCAGCGCACCGGACACGTCGCCCAGCAGGCGCGGCACGTCCTGCAGTTCGCTGTGGTTCCAGCTGGTCTCGATGAAGGCGACGAAATGTTCGCGTGCGGCGGCGAAATTGGCGATCGCCTCATGCGCCAGGATCTCCACCGTGCGGCGGTTCTCCACCGCGCTGGGGTCGTCCTCGCCACTGCCGCCGGCGCCCAGATGGGCGACCTGGTCGTCCAGCGACGCATCGACGTACAGCAGTGCACCGGCAATATCCAGCAGCAGGTCTTCATCGATCTGCTGGCGGCCTTCCACCACGCCCAGCAATGCATCGCGCTGCTGCACCACCACGCCACGCGCGGCGCCCAGGCCCATCATGCCCAGCGTGTCCGCCACGGCACCGAGCTTGGTCACCTGGTCCTGCAGCTGCTGCGGCGCACCGCCGGTGCGCAGGTGCAGATCCAGTGCGTCCTTCACCTGCAGCAGTTCTTCCTTCACCGCGCTGCCGACCGTATCCAGCAGTTCGCGGTTGCGCCCGCTCAGGCTGCCACGGGCGTGGTCCAGCTCGGCTTCGGTCGCGGTCACGCTGTCGGGCGCGAAGGCGAACAGCACGCTGTCATTGACGCCCTCTTCGCCACGCGCGGCGCGGATCTCGTTCAACAGCGGCATCAGCACGATCGGAATATCGCGATGGCCGTTCTGCAGGCGTTCCAGGTAATCGGGCAGCAGCACGCTGCCGCGCATCAACGTGGCGCAGGCTTCATCGCGGTCGGCAACGCGGCCTTCGCCCACGGCGACGGCCAGCTGTTCCAGTTCCTCGGCCACCATCGCCGGCGCATACAGTTCCACCATGCGCAGGGTGCCCTGCACCTGGTGCAGGTAACCGGCGCAGATGCGCATGCGGCTGCCATCGGCCGGGTCTTCCACGAAGTACTCGACCTCGTTGCGCACCAGGCGCAGGGTCTCGTCCAGCTCGGGCTTGACCCAGCCCAGGGCTGCATGGCTCATGGCGTCGCGCAGACTGCTGCTCATCGGTGCGCTCCGGTCGCCGCCGCGCGACTACCGCGCGGTCCGTGGCCTGGGGAATGGAAATGCTTCATCGACTGGTTCCTTGCTCGCCGCCCTGCCCGTGTCACGCCGGCAGCTTGAAGTCGGCCACCGAACGACGCAGATCGGCGGCCAGCTGTGCCAGGTGGCCGATCGACTCGGCGGTCTGGCCGGCGCCCTGCGAGGTCTGGCCCGTGATCTGCCGGATCACACCCATGGTGCGGGTGATGTCCGACGCCGCAGCGGACTGCTGCTGGGCGGCGATCGAAATGTTCTTGATGAGGGTATTCAGCGCGTTGGACACGCGCTCGATTTCGGTCAGCGCGGTACCCGCGTCCTCGGCCAGGCGGGCGCCGGACACCACTTCGGCGGTGGTCTGCTCCATCGAGGTGACCGCTTCGTTGGTATCGGCCTGAATGGCCTGCACCAGGTTTTCGATGCGTCGGGTGGCGCCCGAGGTGCGTTCTGCCAGGCGCTGCACTTCGTCGGCCACGACCGCGAAACCGCGGCCTGCTTCACCGGCCGACGCCGCCTGCACGGCCGCGTTCAACGCCAGGATGTTGGTCTGTTCGGAAATGTCGTTGATCAGTTCCACGATCGAGCCGATTTCCTGCGACGACTCACCCAGGCGCTTGATGCGCTTGGAGGTTTCCTGGATCTGATCACGGATCTGGTCCATGCCCTGGATGGTCTCGCGCACCACGCCGGCACCTTCGGCGGCGATCACCACCGAGCGCTGTGCCACGTCGGCTGACTCGGCCGAGTTGCGCGACACCTGTTCGATGCTGGCGGCGATTTCGCCGATGCGGTCCGAGGCCGAGGTGATCTGGTTGGCCTGGTGGCCGGCCGCTTCGGCCAGCTGCATGGCCGTCGCCTGGGTTTCCTGGGTGGACACGGCCACCTTGGCCGAGGTGTCGTTGATGGTGGTCACCAGGTGGCGCAGCTCATCCACGGCGTAGTTGATCGCGTCTGCGATCGCGCCGGTCATGTCTTCGGTCACCGATGCCTTCACCGTCAGGTCGCCTTCACCGAGCGAGCTGATTTCGTCCAGCAGCCGCATGATCGCCTGCTGGTTGCGGCTGTTGAACTCCACCTGGGTCTGGTAGCGCAGTTCCTGTTCGCGCGAACGGCTGCGCACGTTGGTGGACACGAAGCCGATGATCGCGATCAGCGACAGCGCACCGGACACCACGCCGATCCAGAAATTCGGGAACAGGCGGGTGTCGGACACCGAACCAAACGAGGAGAACGCTTCGAACAGCTTGCGGCTGTCATCGAGCATGTGCGCCGAGCCCTGGCCCAGGGCCGTGGCTGCCGACTGCGCGGCAAACAGCTGGCGCGAGCTGGCCAGGATGGCGTCGGCGTCCTGCTTCATCGCCTCCCACTTCTGCTGCGACTGTTCCAGCGCGGCAACGGCGCCGGCGCCGCGCACGGCGGTGATGCCCAGTTCTTCGTTGCCGTTGCGCAGGCCATCAAGCACCTGCGAGAACACGGTGATATCGCGGGCCAGCGCATCGCCGGCCGTGGCTGCACCGGTGCCACCGGCGCGCATTTCAGTCACGCGGCGGGCCATGGTGCCGGCCACCACCACCTGCTGCAGGGCGCTGTATACCTGCGAAGCCGGTGCGCCCGAGGCGGACATCGCCCGCACCAGTTCATTCAACTGCGCCTGCAGGCCCGGCACGGCGCCGGTGAAGTTGTTGGCGTTGCCGGCCAGGGCCAGCACCGCCGGTTCACTGGCCACCAGCTGGCCGGCCTGCTTGCCCAGCGGCGCCCACGTCTCGGCCAGCGTGCCGATGGCCTTGGACACGCCCGGCTCGCTGCCGTAGCGCCCCTGCAGGGTCGATACGTTCTGTTCGATGGCGTTGCGGGTGGCCTTGAAGGCGGTGAACGCCTGCGCGTTGCCGCCCACAGCATCACGGCCCTGGTTGGCCAGCTGCTGTGACAGCACCTGCAGATCGGCGGCCTTGGAGCCGGCGTCGGCCAGGCGGCTGCCCTGCCAGGTGGCGACACCCGTGTTCAGGCCGAACAGGACCATGGACAGCAACAGCAGGGCCAGCCACAGGTTGCTGCCGCCCAGCCGCAGCTTGCCGGTCTTGGTGGCGTCCGAAGCAGTACTCATCGTTCAACCTCGAGGTTCAATGCAGGGGGCGTTGCCCGGCCTCAGGCCGCGGCTTGCCGGAATTCAGGGGTACGCGACAGCAACGAGAGGGAGAACACGCCCCAGTCGTGGCCATCGGCATGGAAGGCGCGATCGACGAAGTGGCCGTAGCGGCCCTCGGCCAGGCGACCGGCATCGATCTGCTGGCCCAGCTCGAAGCTGCGCTGGCCGAACAGTTCATCGATGGTCAGGGCCACGTCGCCGCCGGCCTGGCGCATGATCAGCACGCGCTGGCCTTCCTGCTGCACGGTACGCGCGCCTTCCAGGAAGTACTTCAGATCGACCACCGGGAACAGGTTGCCACGCAGGTTGCCCACGCCCAGCAGCCACGGCTGTGCGCACGGCACCGGGGTGATGGGCGGCATCGGCACGATTTCCACCACTTCGCGGAAATCGGACACCAGCCGGCGCTGGCCGACCCGGTAGCCCACGCCACGCCACAGATCCTGGGCGAACTGGCGCTCGGGCAGCTGCACCGCATGGGCCAGGCTGCGCCGTTCGTAGGCTTCAAGAATGTCGAAAGGCGAACGCATCAGGCCACCAGTTCGTTGATGCGCGCGATCAGTTCTTCCTCGCGCGGCGGCTTGACGATGTAATCGGCTGCGCCCTGGCGCAGGCCCCAGGCCTTGTCGGTTTCCATCGCCTTGGTGCTGACGATGATCACCGGGATGTGCTTGGTCGCCGCGTCGCGGGCCATCGCCCGGGTCGCCTGGAAACCACTCATGCCCGGCAGCACCACGTCCATCAGCACCAGCTGAGGCACCTGGTCGCGCACCAGCTGCAGGCCATCTTCGGCGTTGTCCGCTTCCAGCACCTCGTGGCCGGCACGGCGCAGCCACTGGGTGAACACCGCGCGGTCAGTCGGTGAATCCTCGATCAGAACGATACGAGCCATTGTGCCTTTCCCCCCTGGTCAGGCGTTGACGTATGTGCGGATGGCACCCAGCAGTTCTTCACGCGTGAAAGGCTTGGTCAGGTACTGCTCCGAGCCGACGATGCGCCCGCGCGCCTTGTCGAACAGGCCGTCCTTGGAGGACAGCATGATGACCGGGGTGGACTTGAACAGCTGGTTGCCCTTGATCAGGGCACAGGTCTGGTAACCGTCCAGGCGCGGCATCATGATGTCGACGAAGATGATCTGCGGCTGCTGGTCAGCGATCTTGGCCAGTGCTTCGAAGCCATCGGTCGCCGTCACCACCTCGCAGCCTTCGCGCTTGAGCAGTGTTTCCGCGGTCCGGCGGATGGTCTTCGAGTCATCGATGACCATCACCCGGAGTCCTGCGAGTTCCCCGCCCGCAGTCATGTTTTCAGTCATTGCCATTCCCCAAGCGCGCGGCCCTTCTAGGTTGGGTGCCGCTGCGAAAGCGTATCTATATCGCACTTTCCGCGCCCGCTTCAAGGCCGCTCCACGGGGCGGGGCGTGGCGCCCGGCTGAACGTGACCGGTTTGGCAGACACTGCGCAGAACCGGGCCCGGCCGCCGGTTCGGAGACGCAGCGTTGCAGGCCACGGGGCAGGCACGGGGCGGGCGTTGCCGCTACCATCAGCGCCTTGCCTTGAAGGTGCGCCCATGCCGTTGAATGTCATCGTGGTGATGGATCCCATCGCCCACATCAAGATCGCCAAGGACACGACGTTTGCCATGCTGCTGGAAGCCCAGCGCCGTGGCCACGCCCTGCACTACGTGCAGCCGGGCGGCCTGGCCCTGGAAGGCGGCGTGGCCGTGGCCCGGACTGCCCCGCTGCAGGTGCGCGATGATCCCGCCGGCTGGTACGAGTTGGGCGCATTCAGCCGCACCGTGTTCGGCCCCGGCCAGGTGGTGCTGATGCGCAAGGACCCGCCGGTCGATGCCGAATTCATCTACGACACCCAGGTCCTGGACCTGGCCGCCGCCGCCGGCGCCTGCGTGGTGAACAACCCGCAGGGCCTGCGCGACTACAACGAAAAACTGGCCGCCCTGCTGTTCCCGCAGTGCTGCCCGCCCACCCTGGTCAGCCGCGATGCCAAGGCGCTGAAGGCGTTCGCGCTGGAACACGGCCAGGCGGTGCTGAAGCCGCTGGACGGCATGGGCGGCCGCTCGATCTTCCGCAGCGGCCAAGGCGACCCCAACCTGAACGTGATCCTGGAAACGCTGACCGACGGGGGCCGCAAGCTGGCACTGGCGCAGAAGTTCATTCCGGATATCAGCGCCGGTGACAAGCGCATCCTGCTGGTGGATGGCGAGCCGGTGGATTACTGCCTGGCGCGCATTCCCCAGGGCGATGAGTTCCGCGGCAACCTGGCCGCCGGCGGTCGTGGCGAGGGTCGCCCGCTGAGCGAGCGCGACCGCTGGATTGCCGCCCAGGTCGGTCCGGAGATGAAGCGGCGCGGCATGCGCTTCGTCGGCCTGGACGTGATTGGCGACTACCTGACCGAAGTGAACGTGACCAGTCCGACCTGCGTGCGCGAGCTGGATGCGCAGTACGGGCTGAACATCGCCGGCACCCTGTTCGACGCGATCGAGGCCGGCCTGCGCTGATGGATGCTGTTCCTGCCGTGCTGCCCCCGCCACCGCGCGAAGCACAGCGGCTGGCCGCTACCCTGACCTTTTCGGTCCTGCTGCACGTGCTGCTGGTGCTGGGGGTGGGCTTCGCCGTGAAAGGCGACGCACCGCTGGTGCCCACGCTGGAAGTGATCTTCAGCCAGACCCGCACGCCGCTGACGCCGAAGCAGGCCGATTTCCTGGCTGCCGCCAACCAGGAGGGCGGCGGCGAGCATGACCGCGCCCAGCGCCCGCGCGACAACCAGACCGGCGTGGTGCCGCAGGCACAGACCGGGTTGAGCCCGGTACCGCAGCAGCAGCAATCGGCCGCGCCGGTGCCGCCCCCCGAAGCGCGGGTGGTCAGCAGCCGCAATGGCGAAGACCTAGTGGCCCAGGCGCAGCCGCGCCCCACCCCGCTGGAACCGGCCCCGGACGCCCCGATGACCGCGCGCGAGCAGCGCGATGCGGAGATGGCGCGGCTGGCGGCCGAGGTTCACCTGCGCTCGGCGCAGTATGCGAAGCGACCGAACCGCAAGTTCGTGTCGGCCAGCACCCGCGAGTACGCCTACGCCAATTACCTGCGCGCCTGGGTGGACCGTGCCGAGCAGGTGGGCAACCTGAATTATCCGGACGAGGCGCGGCAGCGCAGGCTGGGTGGCCAGGTGGTGATCAGCGTGGGCGTACGCCGCGATGGCAGCGTGGAAAGCAGCCGCATCCTCAAATCCAGCGGCACGCCGTTGCTGGACCAGGCGGCGTTGCGCGTGGTGTCGCTGGCGCAGCCGTTCCCGGCGTTGCCGAAGACCGATGATGGCGTGGATATCCTGCAGGTGACCCGCACGTGGGTGTTCCTGCCCGGCGGTGAACTGCGCGACGACCGGTAGGGGTTTGTTGCCCGGGCCTGCGGCCCGGGACCCGCTGCAGAGCCAGGGCAACGGCAACGGCAACAGCCACAGCGGCGGTGGGAATTCTGGGCTTGGCGGGGCGGTGTCGGGTGGCGGGGACGCCGCAAGTACATCCCTGTAGGCTTAGCCGCGGCATCCATGCCGCGGATACCCCGCCACCCGACACCGCCCCACCTCCGACAGATCGCGGCGCCTCATTGCTATGGGTAGGTGTCGACCTTGGTCGACACATCCACGCCATGCGTGGATGCGAGCGAAGCGATCGGCATTTGACTTTGACTTTGATTTTTCTTTTTTGATTTTCCGTGGCGGCCGCGCACGGAAACTGTCAGAGGTCGGGCGGGGTGGGTTCGCGGGGGTGTCCGCGGCATGGATGCCGCGGCCAAGCCTCCAAGGACGGATTCACGGCGTCCCCCGCGAACCCACCCCGCCCGGCCAAGCGCGCAGCCCTTCAGTCGAGCAAGCTCGACTCTACGCAGTCGCAGCCACGAGGGGCTCAGCCGTTGGCTTTCGCTTTCGCCTCGCGGGCGGCCTGCTGCTCGACCAGGGTCAGCGCGACGTTGTCGCGCAGGTATGCCGGTTCGACCCGCTCGGCGGCGATGCCTTCGCCGCGTGCGAACGCCGGTAGCGCCAGCGCCAGCACATCGGACGCACGCGGCAATGCCGTCGCATCGAATCCTTGCAGCCCCGTACCCAGCTGCGCCACCAGTACACCGTCGGCGGCAGCGAAACCACTGCCGACACCGTAGGTCTGCAGCCCGTCCGGCAGCACCACGGCAGCCGGCGCGCACACGCGCTCGGCGTCGCAGGCCACCGGCAGCCCATCCACGCGCTCAAAGCGCGCGGCGTACAGCTCGCCCATCCGCGCATCGATTACCGACAGGATCTGCGTTTCCTCGGCCGGTGCGCGCAACGCCAGCACCTGCAGCGTCGACACCGGCAGCAGCGGGCGGTCCAGCGCCAGGGCAATGCCCTGTGCGATCGCGATCGCCAAGCGCACCCCGGTGAAGGCGCCGGGACCACGGCTGAGCGCGATGCCATCCAGCTGGCGGCGGCTGATGCCGGCCTCGGCCAGCAGGGCCTCGGCCCAGGGCAGGCTCAGTTCGGCGTGCCGGCGCGGGGCGATCTCGAAGCGTTCCAGGACCTGACCGTCCACGTGCAGGGCAACGGAACAGGCTTCGGTGGCGGTTTCAAAGGCGAGCAATTTCATCGGATCAGGTCAGAACAAGGGGAACGTGGCGCCGGGGGCCGGCAGTGGACCCGCCGGGGGCTCGGGCGCCGCAGGGGCTGGCGCCGGCGCCGGCGGGGCGGCAGCGTCGGCCACGGGGGACCATTGCGGCGCAAAGAAGGCCTGCACATCGGCCAGGGCGCGAGTCTGCCGGAACGGCGGCAGCGACGACAGGAACACCCGGCCGTAGCCCCGGTTCAGCAGACGGGAGTCGCACAGCACCAGCACGCCGCGATCGGTTTCGCTGCGGATCAACCGGCCCACGCCCTGCTTCAGCGCAATGACCGCCTGTGGCAACTGTTCGTCGCGGAAGGGATTGCCGCCCTGGCTGCGGATCGCCTCCAGGCGGGCCTCGTACACCGGGTCATCGGGGGCGGCAAAGGGCAGTTTGTCGATCACCACCACGCTCAGCGCCTCACCTACCACGTCCACGCCCTCGCGGAAGCTGGCCGAACCCAGCAGGACGCCGTTGCCCGATTCGCGGAAGCGCTGCAGCAGGGTTGCGCGCGGCGCCTCGCCCTGCACGAACAACGGCCACGGCCCGTCGCGCAGCGCCTCGGCCGCTTCGCGCAGGGCCCGATGCGAGGCGAACAACAGGAAGGCCCGGCCCTGCGAGGCACGCAGGACCGGCTGCAGGGTCTGGATCAGCGCCGTGCCAAAGCCGCGCGCGGCCGGATCGGGCAGGCCTTCGGGCAGGTAGCACAGCGCCTGCTCGGGCCAGTTGAAGGGACTGGGCTGGACCAGAGTGTGCGGATCATCCAGCCCCAGCCGCGTGGCAATGTGGTCGAAGCCCCCGCCCACCGTCAGCGTGGCCGAGGTGAAGATCCAGGCCGCACGGCTGTGCTCGCGATGCTCGCGCAGCGGGCCGGACACATCCATCGGCGTGCGCTGGCAGCGGAAACCGCGTGGCGTCAGCTCGTACCAGAGCACATCGGCTGCTGCGCTGGCCGCGCCCGGGTCGGCGTCGAAATCGAGTACCGGCTCGTCCTCGCCCAGCCAGCGCGCAAGACGCGAAACCGCTTCACGGGCGCGGGCATGGCAGGCATCCAGGCCAGCGGCGGCCTCACGCAATGGCTGCAACGCCTGCTCCAGCGCGACCAGCGCCGCCATGGCCGTGTCGAAACCCTCACGCACCTGCGGCATCGCCAGCGCGCGCCACTGCGTGCCCCGTTGCGGCAGCCCTTCCATGGCCAGGCGCAGCGCCAACAGGGCCTGCTGCAGTTGATCGACCGGTGCCTGCAGCGCCGACTGCGCCCCGCCCACGCCACGCGCTTCGGCCAGGCAGTCGCGCCCCAGCTCCTGCCAGGGCCGCATGCCGAAGCCTTCGCCGAAGAACTGCGCGGCCAGCTCGGGCAACTGGTGCGCCTCGTCGATGACGAAGGCCTGCGCCCCCGGCAGCAGTTCACCGAACCCGTCCTGCTTCAGCGCCAGATCGGCCAGCAGCAGATGATGGTTGACCACCACCACATCGGCCGCCTGCGCGCGTTGCCGCGCGCGCACCACGAAGCAGTCATCCCAGAACGGGCAGTCGGTGCCCAGGCAGTTGTCGACGGTGGAGGTCACCATCGGCAACAGCGGCGAATCATCGGACAGACCGTCCAGTTCGGCGATATCGCCGAATTCCGAGCGCCCCGACCAGGCCAGGATGCGCTGGAACTGCGCGGCCTGTTCCGGGCTGGAAAAGCGCGGCTCACCGCGCGCCTGCTGCAGGCGGTAGCGGCACAGATAGTTGGCACGCCCTTTCAGCAGTGCGCTGCGCAGGCCGACACCCAGCGCCTGGCGCACGCGCGGAAGATCGCGGTGGTAGAGCTGGTCCTGCAGCGCGCGGGTGCCGGTGGAGATGATGGTGCGCAGTCCGGACAGCAGCACCGGCACCAGATAGGCAAAGGTCTTGCCGGTGCCGGTGCCGGCCTCGGCCAGCAGCAGATCGCGCTGCTGCAGCGCATCGGCAATGGCCTCGGTCAGGCGCAGCTGCGCAGGACGCGGCACAAACGCATCCAGGTGCGAGGCGAGCGCGCCGCCTTCGCTGAGGGCTTCGCGGCTGGCATGGACAAGATCGGACATCAGAAGCAAAGGATACCGGGCCGGGCGTTGCCCGGCACCCGTTTCAAGCCAGGGCAACGGCAACAGCAACGGCGTGCGTTCATTGCTCAGGGTTTCACCGAGGGATGGCGGGGGGCTGTGGATTTGCGGGGACGCCGTAAACCCGTCCATGGGGACTTGGTCGCCGCATCCATGCGGCTCACACCCCGCAAACCCTCAGCCCCCCGCCCTCGACAGGTTCCTGGTGACGGACGGACATGCTTCGTAGCGTCGAGCTTGCTCGACTGGATCCAGAAGCGGTGTGAGTAACGGAAGAAGAAGGGGTCGGATCCGTTTTCCTGCGGAAAACGGATCCGACCCCCTGGCGAGTGCGCGCAGCGCACGACCCGCTTTGGATTTTCTTTTTCTTTTCCGTGGCTGGACGCACACGGAAACTGTCAGAGGCCGGGCGGGTGGGTTGCGCAGGGGCGCAGGCGCCATGGATGGCGCCTACGAGCTTACAGGGACGTACTTGCAGCGTCCCCTGCGCAACCCACCCGCCCGGCCCAACCACATGATCCGGAGCCCGCGGCCAGCCACGAGGGGCTCTGCCGTTGGCTGGAAACTCAGTACCGCTTTATCCCCGGCACCGTGCAGCCTTCCAGCTGCGCATGCGCCGACACCGCGTTTTCCTTCTCACCACGCGCCAGCCGTGCCTGTTCGATGGTCGCCCAGTGCCGGCGACACAGCGGCCCGGTCTTCGAGCCCAGCTCCACCGCCTTGCGCGCAAAGGTCTCGGCCTCGGCCCACTGGCCCTGCAGCAGGGCGATCTCCGCCCGTTCTTGCAACACCGACGGATCGCCGGCCACGATCTGCAGCGCCTGGTCCAGGCTGCCTGCGGCCGCTGCAAGATCATTGCCCTGGCGCTGCGCCAGCGCCGCCTGGCGCAGGTCTTCCACCTGCGAATCACGCAGCGGCTGCACCGACAGTTCCTTGTCGTCCGGACCGGCCGCGGCATCCACGGCCGCCAGCCGTTGCGCCGCCGTCGTGGTGTCCATCGGCTTGACCACCTGCGGCGCACTGCTCATGCAGGCCGCCAGGGCAAGGCTGAGGGTGGCAGCGGCCACCGGCGCATACAGGGATCGGAGATTCATGGGCATTACCGGCTGGGGGAAGGAGTCGTCGTGGCCGGGACAGCGGCCGGTTCGGCAGGCGGTTCGGGCTTGCGGTCCAGGCCGAACCAGCTGCGCCAGCCGCCACCTTCGCTTTCACCGCCCTGTTCTTCGGGCACGCTGGCCGGCGCGCACGGCGCATAGGCCGGGGCATAGCCCACCACGAACGGGAACCGGCGCGCGCCCGGGCACCCTTCGTCGGTGCTGTTGGTGCCCGTGGCCGCCACCGGTTGCCAATCCAGGCCCTTGTTGCTGACCTTCAGCGGTGCGCTGGGCAGGCGCTGGAAGATGCCCGACCAGACCCGCATGGCACCGGTGGCGCCATACAGCCCGGCCTGCTCGTTCTGGTCGTTGCCCATCCAGATCACCGCCAGGTGGTCACCGGTGTAACCGGCATACCAGCTGTCACGGCCATCGTTGGTGGTGCCGGTCTTGCCCGCCGGCTGCAGCCGGCCCAGGCCGTCAGCATTCAGACGCTGCGCCGTACCACTGGCCACGACCTGCTGCAGGCCAATGCTGATCAGGTTGGCGGCAATCGAATCGCCTTCCTGCGCCGGTGCCGGGGTCTTGTCGTAGCGCTTGAGCAGTTTGCCCTGCGGGTCCAGCACGCCACGCACTGCATGCAGGGGCTGGATTTCGCCGCCCGAAGCCAGGAACTGGTACAGCTGGGCCATGGCATACGGGCTCTGGTCGGTCGAGCCCAGGATCACCGCCGGGTTGGCCTCGGCCTTCAGCCCGGCCAACACGTGGATCAGCTGGGTGATGCGCTCCGGCCCCACCTGCATGCCCACGCGCACCGTGGCCTGGTTGTAGGAATGGGCCAGCGCATCGATCAGGCGCACGGTGCCGTGGCTGCGGTTGTCAGCATTGCCGGGGCTCCAGTTGCGGCCCCGACCCAGCTGCACGGTCACCGGTGAATCGTCCACCCAGGTGGCCAGCGAGTAACGGTCAGGCTGGGCCAGCGCCAGCAGGTACACGAACGGCTTCAGCAACGAGCCCACCGGCCGCTGTGCCTCGATGGCGCGGTTGAAGCCGACTTCGGACACCTCGCGGCTGCCGATCACGGCCAGCACATCGCCGTTGTGCACGTCGGTCAGCACCATGCCGGCCTGCAGCTCGGGGCGGCGCTTGCTTTCCAGCGACTTGATGGTGCGCGTCACTGCGCCCTCGGCATACGCCTGGGCCGACGGCGACATGCCGGTCATCACGCTCAGGCCGGCGCCCTGCAGCGCCGCTTCCGGGTAATCGTGGCCGAGCTGACGGCGCACCAGATCCACATAGGCCGGGAAGCGATTGGCGGCGACCAGGCCAGGGGTCTTCGGCACGCCCAGCGGCGCCTTCAGCGCACGCTGGTACTCGGCATCGTCGATCAAGGCGGACTCATGCAGCTTGCCCAGCACGAAGTTGCGGCGGTCCAGCGCGCGTTCCGGGTTGCGACGCGGGTCGTAGTACGACGGTCCCTTGACCAGACCGATCAGCAGCGCGACCTGCTCGGTTTCCAGCGACGACAGGTCGCGGCCGAACCAGAATTCAGCACCCGAGGACATGCCGTGGATCGCCTGGCTGCCGCGCTGCCCCAGGTACACCTGGTTCAGATAGGCCTCGAAGATGGTGCGCTTGTCGTAGCGCGCTTCCATGATGAGCGCGTACAGCACTTCATTGAACTTGCGGGTGACGGTCTGTTCCTTGCCGATGCCCAGCAGGCCGCTGCGCGCCAGCTGCTGGGTGAGCGTGGACGCACCCTGCCGGCTCTGCCCACCGGAGCGGATGGTCACCCATACCGCACGGGCGATGCCGGACAGATCGATGCCGTGGTGGCGGTTGAAGTCCTTGTCCTCCACCGCCTGCAGACCGGTCACCAGCAGGTCGGGCGCTTCATCCATGCGCACCAGGCGCCGTTCTTCCTGCTTCTGTCCGTACAGCGTGGCAATACGCGCCGGGTCCAGGCGCGCCGCCTTCAGCGCCTTGCGGCTGTCGGCATCGCGCAGCGAGGCAATGTTGCCGCCGGACAGGGTCAGTTCAACCCGGCGCGGGGCCACGCGGCCATCCACGTCGTTGTAGCCGCGGCTGGAAATGGTGAAGCGACCGCCCTGCACCGTGTAGGTGGCCGGTTCCTTGCCCTGGCCGTCATCCCGGTAAGCCGAGGCTGCCAGTTCGGTCTTCAGGGTGGCCGCATCCATCGCCTTGCCGGGCACCACCACCAGCGGGCGTGCGTACACCCGCGTCGGGATCTGCCAGCGCAGCTCACCGAAGCGCTGGGTCACCTGTTGGTTCAGGTACAGCGTGTACGGAATCAGGAAGCCCAGGCCCAGCGCGAAGGCGGCCATGCTCCAGGTGATCAGGCGGCTGCGCCAGGACGGACCGTCACCGGTCGGGTTGTCGTCGTCGAGATCGTCGATGTCGTCGGAATCGTAGCGTCGGGGCACGGGAATGCGACAATGTAGGGTCTGGCGAGTCTACCCCAGCGCCCCGCCCAAGGCAGGCCTGCCCGGCGCCCTGTTCAGCGTCTGCCCGGTGACAGCGGACCCGATTTTCCGCGCACCCCGTCCCACAGCCCCTTCAGCATGAACTTCAGGCGGGCCGCACGTTCGGGCAGGAACAGGCCGTTGCCGATGAACTTCAGCAGCAACCGCGGCACATCCTGGGCGATCCACACCCGCGGGGTGTACGCCCGACGGTACAGCAGCACGCGGTTGCGCATGATGAAGTACAGGCGGAACGGCTTGTGCACGATCACGCCGTCGGCCTTGGCCCGCGAGGCCAGCAGCGCTTCACCGATGCTGTGGCTCATCTGCGCATCGCAGATGCCATACAGCGCCAGGCCGTTGCGCTTGGCGCGGAAGCACCAGTCCATGTCCAGGTTGTCGATGAACAGGCTTTCATCCATCGCCCCGACCTGGCGCAGCGCCTGCACCGGCACCAGCGATCCCGAGGTGATGAGGAAGTCGCAGGAAATGCGCTGCCCCGGCCCACCGCGCAGCTTGTGGTTGAGCGGAAAGCCGAAGTGCACGAACGGCGCCAGGGCACCGCTGCGGGCATCGCGGAACTGCGGGCCAACCGCCGCCACCGGCTCATGCTGTGCCAGCTCGACCAGAGCGGTGCCGAGCACCTGCACCATGCCATCGGCAAGGACGCTGTCCTGATCCATCAACAGCACGTACTCAAAGCCCAGCGCCTGTGCCTGCTCGCAGGCGCGGTTCAGCGCGGCCCCCAGACCGACGTTGTGCGGCGAGGCGATCGCCGTCACGCCGGGCCGGTGACCCAGCTGCGCGACCACATCAAACGGCGCACTGCCATTGTCGAACACCACCAGGTGCCCGACCTGCTGCAGCACGCTGTCCACCACCCGGGCCAGCAGGTCCGTGTCGGGGCCGTACGTCACGATCACGGCGCAGACGCGATGGGCGTCGAAACCGCCGGCCAAAGGGGCTATGGAAGACATGATCGGACGTGTTGCAGGATGCGCAGGGAGAACTGCAGGACTATACCGGAGTGCCCTGCACCGCGCAGATCCGCGGTCTACTCGCCCTGCCCACCTGCCTGGCGCAGCCGCTGTTCGAACGCGGCCAGTTCGGCCAGGTCCGGTTGCAGCTGGCGCACCTGGTCCACCGCTGCGGCCGCAAAACGCACGTCGCCGCGGCCCAGGCGCTCGCTGCCGATCGCCAGCCAGCGCTGGGCCAGGCGCGTGCGCGCGGCGGGCAGCGCGGCGGCGGTCGGCGCCAGGGTCTGCCAGGCCTGCAGGCAGGCACCCGCGGCCTGCACGCGGTTCTGCCGCAGATTGTCATCGAAGCAGCGCTGGCTGGCCGGCAACAGGCGTGCCGCCGCAGCTCTTACCCGCGGGTCGCGAGGGGCCACCGACTGCGCTTCGCGCAGCGCGTCGAACGCACTGTGGCCGGGCGGGCTGATCCATTGCCCCGCACGTTCGGCACGTTCCATCTGCGCCAGATGCCCGCGCAACAAGCGCTCACGCTGCGCACTGCCCTGCCCCGGCCGCTGCAGCGCCTGTTGGGCCAGGCGTGCGCGCTGCACGCGCTGGGCGTCCTGCTGCAGGGCCAGCGGCGACGCACCCAGGGCGATGGCCCGGTCACGATCCTGTTCGGCCGCCGGGAACTGGAAATCCTCGGCATGGCGCTGGCTACGCTGCAGCAGTGCCTGCAACGTCTGTTCGCGCCCCCGCTGCGCGGCCGGATCGTCGGCGGCCACCGCCAGCACGGCCAGGAAGCCATCGGCGGCCGCATCCAGCTGCCGTCTTTGCAACGCACGTTGCGCCTGCCGCAGGCGCCGGTCGGTGGCCTGCGCAAGGGCTTCCTGGGTCGCGGGCAGGTCGGGGTGGCCCGGATCGAACTGGCGCGCCCGCTGCACCGTCGCGGACGCGTCGGCCAACGCGCCCTGCGCCGCCTGCGTACGCGCGTGCTGCAACAGGTCGCTCAACGCATCTTCGCGTCCTTCCAGCGCAGAAAGGTTGTCAGGCTGCAGCGCCAGGACGCGCTGGAACAACGGCAAGGCACTGCTTTCGCCGTCGTCCAGGCGCCCGGCGGCGAACGCATTGCGGGCCTGCGCCAGCAGTGCGCCCACGCCGGCCCCGGCACGCCGCCGCGCCAGCAACTGCTGCGCCACGGCGTCGGTCTGCGCCTGTGGCACCTGCAGTTCGCGGGCCAGCGCCAGCAGCCGCGCGCCGCCCTCCAGATCGCCGGCCTGCAGATGGTCGCGTGCCTGCTGCAAGGCCGCCGCGCCGGTGCGCGCCAGTCCCTGCCGCGCCAGTGGACGATCGCCGTCCAGCGCCAGCACCGCCTGGTAGCGCTCGCGCGCGCCGCTGCCGTCGGCGGCCGTCAGGCGCCCGTCTGCCAGCGCACGATCACCTTCGGCCAGCAACTGTTCGATCTGCGAATCGTCCCAGAACCATTCGGCAAGCGGCCGCCGTACCAGCACCAGCAGCAGGAACACCGCCACTGCCGCCAGCACCGCCCAGCGCCACACCCGGCGCGTGTGCCGGGCCTGCAGCCACCACCAGCGGCCTTCGCGGCGCACGCGGTCGAGCGCCGGGTGCGGCGTGCCGTGTGTGGGGTGCAGGGGCTCGCGTTCCATGCGTGCAGGGTAGCCGTGGCTGCGTGAAGCTCAGCCCAGACGGCGCGCCTCGCTCACGCCGGGCAGCGCATCCAGCTTGCCCAGCAGCGTGGACAGCTGGTCGTAGTCGGTTACCTTCAGGCGCAGGCGCAGATGCGCTCGGCCGCTGTTGCGCACGTTGTCGCTGTGGATGTCCAGCACGTAGGCGTCTTCCTGCGCGATCAGGTTGGTGATGTCCTTCAGCAGCCAGCGACGGTCCACGGCGTTGACCACCACGTCCACCTCGTAGCCGCCGCCAGCCTGGCCCCACTCCACCGGCAGGATGCGCTGCGGGCTGGTCGCGGCCAAGCGCGCCAGGGCGGCGCAGTCGGCACGGTGCACGGTCACGCCGCGGCTGCGGGTCAGGTAACCCACGATCGGCTCGCCGGCCACGGGCTGGCAGCAACGCGCCAGCTGTACCAGCAGGTTGCCCACGCCCTGCACGGTGAACTTGGACTTGCCCAGGTTTTCCCGGCGTGCGGTCGGGCGCGGCAATGCCGGCGCCGGTGCCGGCTGGCTGGCCGCGCGCTCGGCTTCCAGCAGCGCGCGACTGACCTGGTTCGGCCCGGTATCGCCCAGCGCGACCTGGATGTACAGATCATCCACGCTGTCGGCATGGAACTTCTTCGCCGCGCCTGCCAGATCGGCATGCTGCAGGCCCAGCCGCTTCAGTTCGCGTTCCAGCAGCTCGCGCCCGGCGTGCACGTTGCGTGCGCGATCGAGCTTGTGGAACCAGCTGCGCACCTTCTCGCGCGAACGGTTGCTGGCCAGGAAGCCCAGCGCCGGCATCAGCCAGTCGCGGCGCGGGTCGGCCTCCTTGCCGGTCAGGATCTCGACACGATCGCCACTGCGCAGCCGGTAGGTCAGCGGCACGATGCGGCCATTGACCTTGGCGCCCCGGCAGCGGTGCCCGACCATGGTGTGCACCTGGTAGGCGAAATCCAGCGGGGTGGCCCCCTGCGGCAGGTCCAGCACTTCATCCTTGGGGCTGAGTGCGTAGACACGGTCTTCGGTCAGCTCGGCATCCAGCGCGCCGGCCAGTTCATTGCCCTGCCCGTCCTGCGCCTGTTCCAGCAGCTGGCGCATCCAGGTGATCTTGCGGTCGAAGGCCTTTTCCGCGCCCTTGCCGCCTTCCTTGTACTTCCAGTGCGCGGCCACGCCCAGCTCAGCCTGCGCGTGCATGTCGTGGGTACGGATCTGCACTTCGATCGTGCGCCCCTCCGGGCCTACCACCGCGGTATGCAGCGAACGGTAGTCGTTGGCCTTGGGCCGGGCGATGTAATCGTCGAACTCGCTGGGCACCGGCGCCCACAGCGCATGCACCACGCCCAGCGCGGCGTAGCAGGCCGCCACGTCGTCCACCATCACCCGCACCGCGCGGATGTCGTACAGCTGGTCGAAGGCCAGCCGCTTCTTCTGCATCTTCCGCCAGATGCTGTAGATGTGCTTGGGGCGGCCACTGACTTCGGCGTGCAGCCCCTGCGCCAGCAACTCGCGTGACAGCACCTTCTTCACGTTTTCCACGTAGCGTTCGCGGGCCACGCGGGTCTCGTCCACCTCGCGCGCGATACGACGGTAGGTGTCCGGCTCCAGGTGGCGGAACGCAAGGTCTTCCAGCTCCCACTTCAACTGCCAGATACCCAGCCGGTTGGCCAGCGGCGCATGGATGTCGCGTGTCAGCTGGGCCAGTGCACGGCGCTGCTCATCGTCCAGCTTGTCGGCCGCGCGCATGCGCGCCAACTGCCGGGCCAGCAGGATCGGCACCACGCGCAGGTCGCGGATGATGGCCAGCAGCAGGCGGCGCAGGCCTTCGCTGTTGCGCCCCGCTTCCCGGCCGGCATGCAGGGCCCAGACCGGGTCGGCTGCATCCTGGCCATCGAGCAGGCCCGCCACGGCACTGCCGTGGGTGCCCAGTGGCAGAGCGTCCAGATGCGCGCGCAGTGCGGGCAGATCGAACAACAGCGCCGCCAGCACCACGCTTTCGTCAGAGGTCAGCAGCGCCAGTGCGTCCAGCGTGTCGCCCAGCACCGACCAGCTGGCCCGCATCGTGGCCTCGCCATCGTGTTGCGGCCAGTGCTCGCGCAGGGCCTGGCGCAGCGGCGCGGGCAGCACCGCCGCCGAGGGGCGGTTCAACAAGGCATCCAGGCCGGGGACAGAAGCGCGGTTCACAGCATCGGACATCAAAGACAGAAGGCTCTACGGTACCGCTCCGCCCGTTCAGGAACAATCGCCAGCGCCGCCCGTGAGGCGAATCCATGGCGGATTCCCCAGGGGTGCGGGCCCGTGGATACGGCATGCACGCTGGGCCCGCTGGCGCAATTGACTCTTGAGTGGATAAGCAGCGGTGAATTAATCATATGCGATTCACTCTGGATCACATGGCGTGAGCGTACGAATCCTGGCCCACCTGTCTGCTGCCGTGCTGTCGGCCACGATGTTCATGTCGGCCATCGGCTGCCTGCCCATGCTGCTTCCGCCGGCAACCGCTGCACGGCTTCCGGCATGGTTCACCGCTGCGGCCTGTGCAGTGGCCGCATTGAACAGTTACATCGTGGCCTACAAGCTTCTTGAGTTCATCCGGTCAGCGACGGACGACGAGTAGGCACCACTCACTGCCGCTCGTCGTCTTTCCTGACTGGACGGTTCAGACAACCACGCCGGTTTTACAGAACGGCCTGCATGGTCGAAGCGGCTGCGGCGATGGTCCGCAGCATGCCTGCAGGGAGTATCGATGTCGTGGATGGAAAGCGTTTCACCGGTCACGCTGCTGTTCAATTTCGCCTTCTTCTATCCGGTCGTCATGGCCTTTTTCTGGATGGTCGGCGGCATCTACTACTACCTGCGCCGCGAACGTGGCGGTCCGCTGCCTGACGCACCACCGCCCCTGCGCAGCCACCCGTCCGTCAGCGTGCTGGCACCGTGCTTCAACGAAGCCACCCACATCGCCGACACCATCCATGCCATTGCCGCCCAGGTGTATCCGCGCCTGGAGATCATCGCCATCAACGACGGCAGCAGCGACGGCAGCGGCACGGTTCTCGAGGGCCTGCTTGGGCAATACCGGAACCTGCGCGTGGTGCACCTGGAAGAAAACCAGGGCAAGGCCAATGCACTGCGCATCGGTGCCCTGGCCGCTCGCTCGGAGTATCTGGTGTGCGTGGATGCCGACGTGCTGCTGGACCCCTACGCCACCCGCTGGATGGTCGGCCACCTGATCGACGGTCCGCGGGTCGGCGCGGTCACCGGCAACCCCCGCGTCCGCAACCGCACCACCCTGCTGGCACGCATGCAGGTGGGCGAATTCTCGGCCATCATCGGTCTGATCAAGCGCGCCCAGCGCGTGTACGGCCGGCTGTTCACCCTGTCCGGGGCGGTCTGCGCGTTCCGCCGCACCGCCCTGCATCGGGCCGGCTTCTGGAACGATCGCATGGTGACCGAAGACATCGACATCTCCTGGCGCCTGCAGCTGGATGGCTGGGATATCCGCTACGAACCCAACGCGCTGTGCTGGGTGCTGATGCCCGAAACCCTGCGCGGGTTGTGGCGGCAGCGCCTGCGCTGGGCCCGCGGCGGCGTGGAGGTGCTGCTGCAGCATGGCCGCAGAGTGGTGTCGTGGCGGCGACGGCGGATGTGGGGCGTGGTGGTGGAGTACGCGCTGAGCCTGGCCTGGGCCTACGCGATGCTGGTGATCGTGGTGCTGTGGCTGCTGGGCAAGATGATGCCGCTGCCACGCGCCCTGTCCGTGGATACCCTGCTGCCACGCTGGCATGGGGTGGTCCTTGCCCTGGTATGCCTGCTGCAGTTCGCCACCAGCCTGCTGATCGAGCGCCGCTACGAGCGCGGTCTGGCACGCCAGTTCTACTGGGTCATCTGGTACCCGCTCGCCTTCTGGACCATCGGCATGGCCGCTGCGGTGGTGGCCCTGCCGCGTACCCTGCTGTCCTGGCGGCAACAACGCCGGGCGCGCTGGATCAGTCCGGACCGGGGGCTGTCATGACGCCGCCGCCGGTCATCGTCCGCCCCGATCGGCTGGCACGGCCGCAGCGCGTGCTGCAGCGTGCCGCCACACTGCTGGCATGGTCAGCCTATGCCTGGCTGTGGGTGCCGCTGGTGACCCTGGTTGCCTGGATACTGGGCCTGCAGGCCGGCTGGGAGCGCCTGTACCTGCAGCGCAATGCCTTCGATCCCTTCATCCTGGCCGCGCTGCCGATCATCGCCCTGCTGTGTGGACTGCTGCTCATCGGCTGGGCCGAGTACAACCGCGCCCGCTTCGCCGATGCCGACCGGCGCCTGCGCCGCTCCGATGTGGCCGACGCGGCCGTGCGGGTGCGCCTGCAGGCGCCGGAACAGGTCGTGCACGCCCTGCGCCGGCACCGGGTGGTGACCGTGCGCATGGACGAACAGGCCCGACCGGTAAGCGCCTGGCGGACGCAACGCAGGCGGTGAGGCAGGTGCCGGGCCGCGTGCGCTGCTCTACACTCGGGCGACATCCTGGAGGAACGCCATGTCCCTGCGCCTGTTGCGCCCGCTGTGTATTTCCCTTGCCCTGTGCACCGTTGCCTCGCCTGCGCTGGCGCAGCGCGTGGTGGAAGGCGACCTGCAGCAGCAGATGAGCCCCGCCGAGTTCCAGGCCGCCGGGCTGGACAAGCTTTCGGCCGCCGAGCTGGCCTCGCTGAACCGCTGGCTGCAGGGCAAGGTGGAAGCGGCCACAACCCAGGCCGTCGCCGCCGTGCGCGAAGAAGCCCGCGAAGAAGGCCGCCAGGAAGTGATCGTGAAGAACCGCGGGTTCGCCGACTTCGGCAGCAGCGACCCGATCACCGCCACCCTGCAGGGTGAGTTCAGTGGTTTCAGCCAGGGCCGCACCTACACGCTGGACAACGGTCAGGTGTGGGAACAGACCGACGCCACCCGCGTTTCCGGCGTGCGCAAGCAGTCGCCGAAGGTCAGCATCCGCCCGGGCGTGATGGGCGTGTGGTACATGAAGGTCGAAGGCAGCAACACCCAGCCCAAGGTGCGCCGTACCAAGTAACGGCGGCGCCGGGCCGGGCCCGGCGCTACCGGATTACAGCTGGCGCAGCGCGGTCACCCGCTGCGCCAGTTTCTTGGCCGACACGCCAGTGCGCGCGCCCAGTTCCTGTGCGAACAGCGAAACGCGCAGTTCTTCCAGGTCCCAGCGCAGCGCCTGCCATTGCGGCCGCTCGCGCAGCCCCTGCTCATCACCGTCGCGCAGTGCGTCCAGGAACGGGTGCAGCTCCAGCATGCGGGCCTGGTCACGCGGCGGATCACGCTTGGCGCGCTCGGTACGCAGGATCATCGCCTTCAGGTAGCGCGGGTACTGGGCCAAGGCATCGGCCGGCGTATCGCGCAGGAAGCCGGGGTGGATCAACCCGACCAGCTGCGCCTCCATGTCGTCCAGGTTGCCGCGTGCCCAGCCCATCAGCGGCGCTTCCAGCAGGGGTTTCAGCTCGGCCACCAGCGCCAGGATGGTCTCGGCCAGCTTCAGCCGTGACATCGCCTCGCCGAACAGCGCCTTGGCGGCGTGGTCGCGGCGCTGCTCGAAGGCGGCCGCATCGCGGATGTCTTCCAGTCCCTCGGCCAGCACCGCGTTCATCGCTGCATCCACCAGGTCGCCGCGCAGGCGTTCCTGCGATTCGATGGCCGCATAGAGCAGGCCTGTCTTGGGCGCGACGGGCAGCTGCTTGCGTGCCTGCTTGACCTTTTCCGCCAGCGCGATCTCCAGCAGGCGACGCACGCCCAGCGGGTGGGCCTCCTGCGCCTGCTGACGGTCGGCAAAGATCCGCAGCGCCACGCTGTCACCTTCGTCCAGCAGCGCCGGATAGGCCGGCACGCCGGCTTCGCCGGGCACCTGCAGCGGAATCGGCGTGGACGGGAACGTGCGCAGGCCATCGGCGGCCATCTCGCGGCCGGCACGCGCCGCGAAGGCGTCGCCGGCGCGTGCACCGAACTTCGCGCGCAGTGTGTCCAGGTCACGCGAGGTGGCCAGCACCTTGCCCTGTTCGTCGCGCAGGCGCAGGTTCATGTGCAGGTGCGGCTCGATCGTGCCCGGCTCGAAATCGAGCGCGCTGACCGTGGCGCCGGTGGCGCGTGACAGGAAGCGCGCGAGCTCGCCGGTGATGGCATCGGCGCTGGGCTGCGGGAACGCCTCGAAGAAGGCGCGGCCGAAGTCCGGTGCCGGCACATAGTTGCGGCGCATCGCCTTGGGCAGGCTGCGGATCAGGGCCGACGCCTTGTCGGCCACGAAGCCTGGCGCCAGCCAGCCCAGCTGCACCGGGTCCAGCGCGTTCAGCAGGTGCAGCGGCACCTCCAGGGTCACCCCGTCGTCTTCGCTGCCCGGTTCGAACCGGTAATGCAGCGGCAGCCGTGCCTGGCCCAGGGCCAGGTACTTCGGGTAGCGCTCCTGCTCGCTGCCCTCGCCAGGCAGCAGGTCGGCCAGCGACCAGTGCAGGCCCTTGCGCTGCTCCGGCGGCAACGCCTTCCACCAGGTCTCCAGGCCGGCGGCCGAATGGATCTGCGGCGGCACGCGGTCCAGGTACCAGCGGGCCTGCCAGTCCTCGTCGGCCACGATACCGGCACGGCGCAGCTTGGCTTCTTCCTCGCGCGCCTGTTCCAGCACCTTCTGGTTGTCGGCCACGAAGCTGGCGCGGGTGTTGATCTCGCCCGTCACCAGCGCCTGGCGTACGAAGATGTCGTGCGCTTCGCCCGGCGCGATGCGGCCGTAGTGCACCGGCTTCTTCGGTGCCAGCACCAGGCCGAACAGACTGATCTGTTCAGAGGCCAGCACCTGCCCCTGCGCACGCGACCAATGCGGGTCGAAGTGCTTGCGCAGCAGCAGGTGCGGCAGTTCGGCAATCACCCAGTCCGGCTCGATCGCCGCCAGGGTCATGCCCCAGACTTTCTGCGTGTCCAGCAGGTTGGCCACCAGCAGCCATGGCGGCGGCCGCTTAGACAGCGCCGAACCCGGGAACGGCAGGAAGCGGCGTTGGCGGGGTGCCTGGAAATCACCTTTCTCGGTGCGGTGGCCGATCTGCGTGGGCAGGCCGGCGACCAGCGCCCGGTGCAGGGTCTGGTAGGCGGCGGCACGCACGCGCTCGCTGAAACCGCCACCGGTCGGCGCCTGTTCCTTCTGTGCGCGCACGGCCACCGGCGCCGGTGCGGTCTCGGCCTTGCCTTCGCGGGCCAGGCGCGCGGCGCGATGCAGTTGGCCGCGGGTCGCCTTCACTGCCGCGGCATCGTCGCGGGCCGGGGCCGGCGCGCTGCTGCCGGCCAACAGCGGCGCCATCGATGCGTCGGTACCTTCTTCCTTCCAGCCCAGCTCCTCACACTGCAAGCGCAACTGGCGGTGCAGCTCGCGCCACTCGCGCATGCGCAGGAAGCCCAGGAAATGCCGCCCGCACCAGTCGCGCAGCTTGGACTGGGTCAGGTCTTCGTGCGCGGTGCGGTAGGCATCCCACAGGCGCAGCACGCCGACGAATTCAGAGCGACCGTCGGCGAACTGCGCGTGTGCGCTGTCAGCCGCGCCGCGTGCTTCGGCCGGGCGCTCGCGCGGGTCCTGGATGCCCAGGAACGCGGCGATCACCAGCATCGGCCGCAGGCAGCCAGCGGCCTGTGCGGCCACCAGCATGCGGGCCAGCTTCACGTCCACCGGCAGGCGCGCCATCTGCTTGCCGATCGCGGTCAGGCGGCGCTCGGCATCGATCGCGCCCAGTTCGGTCAACTGCTGCCAACCATCGGCCACCGCGCGTTCGTCAGGAGCCTCCAGGAACGGGAAATCCTCGATGCGGCCCAGGCCCAGCTGCAGCATGCGCAGGATCACCCCGGCCAGGCTGGAGCGGCGGATTTCCGGATCGGTGAACTCCGGCCGCGCCTGGAAATCAGCCTCGGCGTACAGGCGGTAGCAGATGCCCTCGGCGATACGGCCGCAGCGGCCCTTGCGCTGGTTGGCGCTGGCCTGCGAGATCGGCTCGATGTGCAGCCGGTCCAGTTTGTTGCGCGGGCTGTAGCGCTTGACGCGGGCAAACCCGGGATCGACCACGTAGCGGATGCGCGGCACCGTCAGCGAGGTTTCCGCCACGTTGGTGGCCAGCACGATGCGCCGGTTCGGTCCGGGGTTGAAGACCTTGTCCTGGTCCTGGTTGGACAGGCGCGCGTACAACGGCAGCACATCGGTCTGCCGGTACTTGCGCCTTTCCAGCGCCTGGTGCGCATCGCGGATCTCGCGCTCGCCGGGCAGGAAGATCAGGACATCGCCGCGCGCATCCAGTCGGGTGATCTCGTCGATGGCCGACACGATGGCGTCGTTCACCGTGCGCTCGCCTTCCTGCTCGCCCTCGCCTTCCAGCGCGCGGTAGCGCACTTCCACCGGGAAAGTGCGTCCTTCCACGCTGATCACCGGCGCGCTGTCGAAATGCTCGGCAAACCGGCCGGTGTCGATGGTGGCCGAGGTGACGATCAGCTTCAGGTCCGGGCGTTTGCGCAGCAGCTGCTTCAGGTAGCCCAGCAGGAAGTCGATGTTGAGGCTGCGTTCGTGCGCTTCGTCGACGATGATCGTGTCGTAGTTCGACAGCCAGCGGTCGCTGGCGATCTCCGCCAGCAGGATGCCGTCGGTCATGAACTTGATGCGGCTGTCGTCGCTCACCTTGTCGTTGAAGCGCACCTGGTAGCCCACCAGCTGGCCCAGTTCACTCTGCAGTTCCTGCGCCACGCGGCTGGCCACCGCGCGTGCGGCAATCCGTCGCGGCTGGGTGCAGCCGATCATGCCGGCTTGGCCACGGCCCGCCGCCAGACACAGCTTTGGCAGCTGGGTGGTCTTGCCCGAGCCGGTTTCGCCGGCAATCACCACCACTTGATGGTCGCGGATCAGCCCGATGATCGCCTCGGCTTCACGCGCAATCGGCAGCTGGGGGTCCAGAGTAATGGATGGCAGCTGCTGCGCCCGTTGCTGACGGCGCTGCACCGATGCCTGCAGGGCCTGCTCGAAGGTGGCGGCCAGCGCCGCATCCTCAGGCTTGGCCTGGCAACGCGACAGCATGCCCAGCAGACGGCCCCGGTCGCGGCTCATGGCGCCGTCGATGGCGGCACGCTGTTGGCGCAGGCGGGGCGGCTGATTTTTATTGATAGCGTTCATCAATCGATTCGTTCAAAACTTTGAAAGCGACCAGTCATCACGACTGATTTACTGTGAAGGCCAACGATTCCACAAGGAGGAACCCCATGGCGAAGACCAAGAGCCCGACCAAGGCCAAGACCGGCAAGCAGAAGCTTGAGGCTGCGGCGCCGTCGGCCCCCAACATCGATATCGGGATCACCCAGGGCAACCGCAAGAAGATCGCCGATGGTCTGTCGCGGTTCCAGGCCGATGCGTTCACGCTCTACCTGAAGACCCACAACTTCCACTGGAACGTGACCGGGTCGATGTTCAATTCCCTGCACACCATGTTCGAGACCCAGTACACCGAGCAGTGGGCGGCTCTGGACGATGTGGCCGAGCGCATCCGCGCGCTGGGGTTCAATGCCCCGGGCTCCTACCGGGAATTCGCTGCGCTGACCTCGATTGCCGAGGAGCCGGGGCTGACCGACAGTGCGGACTGGCGGGAAATGGTACGCCAGTTGGTGGTCGCCAACGAAGCGGTGTGCCGTACGGCACGTGAAGTGCTGGACGTGGCCGACGATGCCGACGACGCCCCGACCGAGGATCTGATGACCCAGCGCCTGCAGACCCACGAGAAGTACGCCTGGATGCTGCGCTCCCTGCTCCAGTAAGGGTTTTGGGGTTTCTGTAGAGTCGAGCCATGCTCGACTGAAGCAACGTCAAAAGCGGGTTTGCTGAGGGTTGGCGGGATGGGTCCGGTTGAGGGGGACGCCGTAAACCCATTTATGGGGGCTTAGCCGCGCCATCCATGGCGCGGATACCCCCTCAACCGGACCCACCCCGCCTTCGACAGACCTCCGCCATCTGCCGGCAAAGCTTGGGGTCAGATCCGTTTTCCGCAGGAAAACGGATCTGACCCCATTTTCGTTTGTCGATATCTGACAGATGTGTCGACCAAGGTCGACACCTACCCACAGCCGCGTGAACCTGTCGAAGGCGGGGCGGTGTCGGATTGCGGGG
>NZ_JBWJPD010000027.1:0-52714 GCF_056393165.1 Stenotrophomonas sp. Steno-C17 | reverse complement strand
CTCACGCCCCCGCAACCGGACCCACCCCGCCGTCGACAGTTTCCAGTGATCTGTCGGGAAGGCACGGGGTCGGATCCCGTTGCTGCGCAACGGGCTCTGACCCCAGATAGTTTCTGACCCCAGATAGTTTTGGATATCTGACAGATGTGTCGACCAAGGTCGACACCTACCAACAGCAGAGGGGAACTGTCAGAGGTGGGGCGGTGTCGGAGTGCGGGGTGTCAGCCGCATGGATGCGGCTGCCAAGCCTACAGGGACGTACTTGCGGCGTCCCCGCATTCCGACACCGCCCCGCCATCCCACGGAATGCCCGCTTTTGCTTTGGACGTTGCCGTTGCATCGAGCGGGTGCAGGGCGCAGCCCTGCCAACTACAACCACCGCCCCTGCACCACCACGCGCCGTTCGACCGGCACGCCCGCCACCGCCGCCGGGCCGTGATCGGCGCGCACCGCCACGAACGTGGCCGGCAACCCTTCGCCAATACCGTACTGCGGCAGCCCGATCACCTGCGCGGCATGCGTGGTCACCATGTCCAGCGCCAGATCCAGATCGGCATCGGTGTAGAAGCCTGAGCGGTAACCCAGCAGCATCGCCCGCTGCAGCAGATCACCATTGCCGTAGGGCCACCAGCAATCGCGGATGTTGTCGTTGCCGGCAAACACCCGCACCCCGGCATCATGCAGCGCACGCAGCGGCGGGAACGGATGATCACCCGGCGCATTGCTCATGATCGCCACCCCCGCGCGGGCCAGCACGTCGCCCACCTGCAGCGCGCGCGCCAACGGCACCTCGCCCAGCGCGTAGGCATGGCTGACCGCCACCCGCCCCTGCAGGCCCGCCGCTTCGGTGCGCGCGGCAATGCGCAGCAGCTGCACCAACCCCGTCTCACCCGGCTCGTGCAGATGGATGTCCAGACGCACCGCGTGGCGCTCGGCCAGACCGAACAGCAGCGCAAGCTGGCCGTCGGCATCACCATCCAGGGTGCTGGGATCGATGCCACCGAGCACCTGCACGCCAGCGTCCAGCGCCTGCTGCAGCACCGCCGCGGTGCCCGGGCAGGACATCACCCCCGCCTGCGGGAACGCCACCAGCTGGATCTGCATGCGGTCGGCGCAGCGCTCGGCCGCTTCGCGTACCGCCTGCAGATGCTGCAGGCCGGTACTGCCGTCGATGTCGACATGGCAGCGCATTGCCACCGTGCCGAACGCACTGCACTGGCGGATCAGCGCCTCGGCCCGATCGACCATGGGTGCGGCGGCGGCAACGGCCTTCTTTTCCACGGCCAGGCGCTCACGCAGGCTGGCCACCGGCTGGTGCGGGTGCCAGCGGTCACCCACGAAGCTCTTGTCCAGGTGAATATGACCATCAACCAGACCCGGCAGCACGGTGAACCCGGAAAGATTGACGCTTTCAGCCCCTTCGCCCGCGCCAGCCGTGTCGTTCACCGCCTGGAAGCGGCCATCACGGATATGGAACTGCAGCGGCGCGCCGTGGCGATCCACCCCACCGTGAACGAATTGAAGGGTCATCGGTCTCTCCACAGGTCAGAACAGGCGGCCATCGTGCGCCTGCCCGCTGCCATCGGCCAACGAAATATGGCGATGCCAGCCATTCGATGCGGCGATGGCGGCCCGACAGCCACACGCTGCGGGCACGCCTGAACAGGTAACATAGCGCTCTGTTCCCGCTGTAGATGCCGCATGGGCCCGTCCGACCGCCACGATCGCCTCCGCCGCTGGCAGGCCGCGTCCCTGTTGGCCGCCGCGCCGATGGCCAGCCTGTCCGCCAGTGACGCCCCGGCCACCGCCCCGCCGCCCTCCCCGCCCGGGCAGCAGCGCGCTGCGGCGGCGGTGCTGGTCGAACGGCTGCACCAGCGGGTGCTGTCCGGCCAGAGCGCCACGGCCACCCTGGAAAGCTGGTGTGCCGAGCATGGCCTGGCCGATCAGGCACGGGTGCGTGCGGTGCGCGTGCGCGGCCAGGACAAGGCGGCCCCGGCCGAGGTGCTGCGCGCACTCGGTGCCAGCGATGGCACGGCCGTGCGCTATCGACGCGTGCAGCTGGTCTGCGGCAGCCGTGTCCTGTCCGAGGCCGACAACTGGTACCTGCCCGCGCGCCTCAGCCCGGCCATGAACCAGGTGCTGGACAGCACCGACGAACCCTTCGGCCGCGTGGTCGGGCCCCTGGGGTTCCAGCGCCAGACCCTGGCCGACCAGACCTTCTGGCCGGCCCGCAGCGATGGCAGCCACGGCGTGATCCTGGAAGTGCGCGCCCTGCTGCGCGACCGCCAGCAACAGCCGTTCAGCTACGTCATCGAGTCTTACAGTGCGCATGCACTGCCGTAGCGGCGTGCGCGCCGTTCACGCAATCTGCAACATATTGGATGGCATTCGGCCCGCCGTCGCGGCAAGGTCGGATGCATGTGTACCGAACCCGTCCCCTCGCCCGTTCCCGCGCTGCACCCGGTGCTGCGCCAACACCTGTTGCATCTGACCCATGGCAGCGTGTTCGTGCGCGCGCTGCACCGCAACGACCTCAACGACTGGCTGGGCCTGTGCGTGCAGCGCCGCGCGCGGCATGGCTTCGGCTGCCGCCCGGACGCCGACGTGCAGCTGCTGATCGGGGTACAGCGCTCGCGCCTGCAGTTCGACAATGACCAGCTGCTGCTGGGCGTGTTCGACGCCAGCAGCCGCCGCCTGCTGGACCAACTGGGCGTGCGCCTGCAATCGACGCAGGCGCGCAGCGCCGAACTGCACCCGTTCTGCCAGGCGCCCTGGGGGGGCACGCAGTCCCTGCGCGACACACTTCGCGCCCTGTGCCCGTTCCTGTTCGAGCAGGTGGGCCTGCACCGCCTGTATGTGCTGCTGCCGGCACAGACCCCGCAGGCCGTCGCATCGGTGTGGAAAGATGCCGGTTTTGAACAGGAAGGCGTGCTGCGCGGCCAGCACTTCGACGGCCAGCACTGGCAGGACCGGCACCTGCACGCGCTGACCGCGCCGGACTGGCGCCGCCGCCAGGACGAAACCGGCTAGCGCACGCGCTCCAGCGCCTGGCCGGCGCCGGTCAGCACCGAGCACGCATGGTCCTGCAGTTCCTCGGCACTGGCTTCGTTGCCGCTCACCGGATCGACCCGGGTCGCCAGCAGCACGAAGCCAGGCGTGCCCTGCACGTCCTGGCGGCCGGCCACCAGCAGGCTCCACTGGCCTACCTCTGCCACGCCGCTCAAGCCGTAGGCCAGCAGGTTCAGTGGATTGGCGGTCAGTTCCGCACCGGGCAGCACCCGCGCCTGATAGGCATGGCCACGCAGCGGAACCGGCAGCGGCGCCCATTCCGGCCCAAGCGCAGCGGCCTGTGCGTCCAGCGCCTGCAGCACATCGGCGCGCAGGCAGTCCACGTGGATGTGCAGCTGGTGCTGCGAACGCCCGTGCGGCGAGTTCAGCGCCAGGCTGGCCACCTCGCGCGGAAGCGCCCGGCCCAGCGCCCGTTCGCTGTGCACGCGGGCCTGCCACGCCGCAGCGAAATAATTGGGGACACCGCGCCGGTACAGCGCCGGGCTTTCGATGCCGCTCACCTTGTCCAGCGGCATCAGCAGGAACTGGTAGTCGCCGTGCGTATCCTTGACCAGCACATCGCGCCGGTCGGCCGCTTCATCAACCTGCAGACAGCTGCCCTGCGGCCCCTGTGGATTGCGGCAGTCGCGCTGGATGACCCGCCACAGCGCATCGGAATGGGCCGGCGGTGGCGGCGCACTGGCACAACCGGCCAGAGCGGCGAGGGACAACAGCAGCAACGAACGCGGGAACACGGCAGGATCCGGACAGGCGGCGGGCCATTCTACCGGCTCCCGGCACGGCCTCAGTAGGTGCCGAAGGGCACTTCGATCTGCAGCGGCGGGCCTGGTGGCACCGGTTGCAGGGTGTAGCGGTCCAGCGCGCCCTCTTCATCGGACTGCGGCAACCGCTGGAAGGTCAGCAGGTACTGCGCCTCGCCCCAACGCACGCGGGTGCCCGCGCTGTCCACCGCGGCCCCTTCGGGCAGCAGCAGGCCGCCCAGATCGCTGTAGGCGCCGGGCACATCGGCAAAGCTGTAATCCACCAGCTCATCGACCCGCTGCATGGCATACACGTGCGGCACATAGGGGCGCGCGGCACTGTGCATATTGCCCAGGTCGGCCACCCAGACCGCCGGCAGGTGGTACTGCTCGCGAAGCGCGTTCACCCCCAGCGAGGGGCTGGCCACCTGCAGGCAACACACCGTGCGCCGACCCTCGCGGTCCAGGATCGCGAAACGGTCGCCGCGGGTCGCCGCCTGCGGCAGCATGGCGAAGGCCAAGTTGCGCTGCGCCGGGACATAGCCGGTTTCGGTCTGCAGGTTGCGCCAGGCGCCGAACGGCGCGCCGTCCGCCACCGGCGTCGGCTCGGCCTGGGCCTGCGCGAGCGCCGCCATGCCCAGGCTCAGCACACCTGCCAGGAACCGCGAGGAGTGGACACGGGCTGCCTTCATCTGCGATCACACGCCTGCGCCGGAAAGGCCCGGCCCTGCCCATCGACGCCGCGTCGACACACCGCGCACTATGCAGCGTGGCGCCGGCACCGGCAATGATCCCATCGCTGTGTGCTGCACCACGGCGGTGCTATCGTGCAGCCATTCCCCTGCGCAGGAGCGCCCGCATGACCGCCATCCGCCTGTCCCTGCTGCTGCCCGCCTCGGCCCTGCTGTTGTCGGCCTGTGTCAGCACGCCTGGCCCGCAGGTGAGCGGCAGCGGCCAGTGCAACGCCAGCACGCTGGATTGGGCCGTCGGCCAGCCCGCAGACGAAGCGAACATGCGGCGCCTGTCCCGCGAAAGCGGCGCCGGCCTGGTCAACCCGATCGGACCGAACACCATCACCACCCGCGACATCCGCCCCGACCGCCTGCGCGTGTTCGTGGACAAGGACAACATCATCACCGCCGCCCGTTGCGAATAGCACCGCGCCCGCCCGCCGGCCCTGGCCCCGGAATTTCGTAGAGTCGAGCTTGCTCGACTGCTCTTGCTCCGGAATTTCGTAGAGTCGAGCTTGCTCGACTGCTCTTGCTCCGGAATTTCGTAGAGTCGAGCTTGCTCGACTGCTCTTGCTCCGGAATTTCGTAGAGTCGAGCTTGCTCGACTGCCTTCGTTCAGTCGAGCAAGCTCGACGCTACAAATCCGTGTAACCCGAGCAATCCGGCAGCGTCTGGTCGGGCAGATATGCGCCACCGCTGAAGCGGAACGTGCGCACGTAGGTGCATGCCGGGTCCTGCTCGGTGCGCAGGTCCTGCTTTGTCAGTGGCGGCTTGGCCAGCGAATCCTGGCTGCGCGAGACACCGGCCGGGTAGCGCGTGGCCACGGTCTGGTAACGCAGTATCGGCATGCCCGTTGCAGCGGCATCCAGCGCCAGCCGGGCAGAGAATCCGTAGGTGTCATGGCAGGCGCCCGCACGCTGGCGGGTGTCCTGCTCGCTGAAGCAGGCGCGGATCTGCGCATGTCCCTGCCAGGCCACGCCCAGCACATCGTTGTCGACCTGGATGCCGTCCTGCAGATGCCGCAGCCGCGCCAGCTGCAAGCGTGAGGCGTCGGCGCCGCCACCGGAGTACATCGTGCTGACCTGGCTGATGCCGCCGACCAGCACGTTCTGCCGCGAACGCTGCTGCGGATCGGCCACCACCTGATCGGCACCCACGCCCGCCGCCATGCGCACGATCCACGGCCATACCGACAGTTCGCCGTCGGGCGGCAGATCGATGCTCACGTGGTAGGCGTGCGGCTCGCGTTCGCCCTCCACTTCTTCAAGGACTTCCAGCACGTTCGGCCGCCCACCGTCCGCAGAGGCCGGCTGCACGCGCACGCACCAAACGCCATCGCGGGTGCATTCAAACAGACCGGAGGGCCCGCCGCCTTCGTCCGCCCGCAGCACCTGGCCCAACGGTTCCAGCACATTGCCAGCCGCGTCGCGCTGATGCGGGAGGATCGCGGCCTGCGCCAGGGTAAGTGCCGGCGTGGCCAGCAACAGCGCGGCCAGCGCCGCGCGGGACATCGTGATGTGCATCATCGCTCCATGATAGTAGAGTCGAGCTTGCTCGACTGCTCTGGCTTCGGCATTTCGTAGCGTCGAGCTTGCTCGACTGCCTTCGTTCAGTCGAGCAAGCTCGACTCTACCAAAGCGCTGCAATCCCGCCCCACCAAAGCGGTGCAATCACACCCTATCCGAGGCGCTGCAATCACACCCGCCCCATCCTTTCGCCTTCGAAGTATGGCCGATGCCGGGGTTGAACGTATTGCTCGGATCCAGCTGCCGGTAGAACGCCGCCAACGCCGGCTTGGCCGGGTACAGGTGGCCCACGTTGTGCTCGGCCGGATACTCCGCCCCGCGCGCATCCAGCAGGGCCCACATCGCATGTTCGATCGCCATCGGGTCTTCGCCCTTGCGCGCGATGTAGTCCTGGTGGAACACATGGCAAAGGAAATGGCCGTAATAAAGCTTGTGCAGCAGGCGTCCGTCGATATCCGCCGGCAGCGTCTCGAACCAGTCGGCGTCGTCGCGGCGCAGTGCGATATCCAGCGCCACGATGTCCTGCACCTGGGCGCGATGCACTTCACGGTAGCGCACGGCAGCGCCGGCAACGGCGAACCGATGCAGGAAGGCCTTGCGCCCTTCGTCTGCCGTGCAGCGGAAGAAGCCGCCCTCGTGGTTGGCGAAACACTCGCGCAACCAGCGCTCGGTCTCTGCAGCGTCCTGCGCCGATACCTTCAACAGCAGGTGATGCTCGTAGCGCTGGCGGAACTCGCCCATGCGCGCCGGCAGGTGCGAGGGCAGCAGTGCGGTCAGTGCCTGCATCGCCCGGTCGGTGACGCCGCGCAGTCCGATCCGCTCGAACCAGCCATCCACCCGGCTTTTCAAGGCAAAGGCCGCCGGTACGCGCGCGGTGCCCAGCCGGTCGATCAGCAGGAAGGTGTCTTTGCCGTAGCGCTCGCCGATGTCATAGGCATCACGGTGGATGTATTCCCCCGCGATCGGCAGGCGCTCGAAACCGGTCAGCAGCTGGCGGCGGAGGGCCGTGAGCGTGGCGGTGTGGTTGCTGCCGATATAGAACACCTCGGCCGCTTCCTTCTCGAACGTATCCAGGCGCACCGCGAACACCGCCAGCTTGCCGGCAGAACCAGCCGCTTCGAAATGGCGGCCGGGGTCGGCATTGAAGCGTGCCGGCGTATCGGCATCGACCTTGCGCACGTCGTCGCCATAGAGCTGGTCGGAGGCCGCCCGGCCATCACCATCGCCCACGTCCGTAGCGCTGTACTGCCCCGCCTGCAGACGCTGCAGGATCTCCTCGGGCGTATCGCCCAGGGCGATGCCCAGATGGTTGACCAGCTGCAGCCGACCCTGCGCGTCCACCTGCGCATACAGCGCCAGTTCGGTGTACGCAGGGCCGCGACGCACCAATGCACCACCGGAGTTGTTGCAGACCCCGCCCAGCACCGAGGCACCAATGCACGACGAGCCGATCACCGAGTGCGGCTCGCGCCCCAGCGGTGACAGTGTCTGTTCCAGCCGGTCCAGGGTTGCGCCCGGCAGGCACAGCACCTGGTGGCCACCGTTCAACAGCTGGATGCCAGTCAGCCGCAGCGTGCTGATCAACACGATCGGGCGCCCATAGTCATCGCCATCCGGGGTCGAGCCGCCGGTCAGGCCGGTGTTGGCGGCCTGCAGGATGATGGCCGCTCCACCCTGCACGGCAGCCTGCAGCACGCGCCACAGTTCCAGCAGCGTGCCAGGGCGTACCACCGCCAGTACCGGGCCTTCACCGAAGCGGTAGCCGCGGCGGAACCGGCGCGTGGCGCGGTCGCCGGTCAGCACGTGGCGATGGCCCACGGCGTCGCGCAGCTGCGCCAACACGGCAGAGGCATCGCTCATGGCAGGCGCACCAGCGAATCGCGGCCGATATCGGCAATCCGGCGCGCGCCGGTCAACGTCATCGCCACCCGCATCTCCTTGGCGATCAGGTCCAGCAGGTTGGTCACCCCGGCCTCGCCCTGGGCCGCCAGTGCGTACACGAAGGCACGCCCCAGCAGGACCGTGTCGGCGCCCAGCGCCAGCATGCGCACCACGTCCAGGCCGTTGCGGATGCCCGAGTCGGCCAGGATCTTCAGGTCGCCCTGCACCGCATCGGCAATGGCCGGCAGCGCCCGCGCGGTGGACAGGACGCCATCGAGCTGGCGACCGCCATGATTGGACACCACGATGCCATCGGCACCGAACTTCACCGCATCACGTGCATCGTCCGGGTCGAGGATGCCCTTGATCACCATCGGCCCCTTCCAGAACTCGCGGATCCATTCCAGGTCCTTCCAGGAAATGGACGGATCGAAGTTGCTGCCGAGCCAACCGATGTAGTCCGCCAACCCTGTCGGGTGGCCGCGGTAGGCGGAAATATTGCCCAGGTCGTGCGGGCGGCCGAACAGACCGACATCCCACGCCCAGTGCGGATGGGTGATGGCCTGGCCGATGCGACGCAGCGGCGCATTGGGGCCGCTCATGCCCGAGTGCGCGTCACGATAGCGCGCGCCGGGCACCGGCATGTCCACGGTGAATACCAGCGTGGTGACGCCCGCCGCCTGCGCGCGCTCCAGCGCATTGCGCATGAAGCCACGGTCGCGCAGCACGTACAGCTGGAACCACATGGGGCGCTGGATGGCCGGCGCCACTTCCTCGATCGGGCACACCGATACCGTGGACAGGGTGAAGGGAATGCCGCGACTGTCGGCCGCGCGCGCCGCCTGCACTTCGCCGCGCCGCGCGTACATGCCGGTCAGGCCCACCGGCGCCAGTGCCACCGGCATCGCCAGCGTCTCACCGAACAGCTCGGTTTCCAGGCTCAGGTCGGACATGTTGCGCAGGATGCGCTGGCGCAGCGCGATGTCGGACAGGTCCGAAACGTTGCGCTTCAGCGTGTGCTCGGCATACGCACCACCATCGATGTAGTGGAACAGGAACGGCGGCAGCCGGCGTTGCGCGGCGGCACGGTAATCGGTGGAGGCGGAAATGATCATGGGGTCAACCGGAAGTCATCAGCCGTGCGGGGACGGTAAACGCGAGGCCCGTGCACGCCGGGCTTCGTTGTCATCGAGCGTGCGCAGCGTGGTGTGCACGAATTCAAGGTGGGCATGCGCGGCGGCGCGCGCGCGCTCGGGGTCACCGGCCAGCACCGCATCCATCATTTCGCGGTGCTGGTCGGACAGCGGCGAGAACGTCCGGGCCGAGGTGTACAGCTTCTCGCGGCTCTGCGAGATGTTGGTCTGCAGCAGTTCGAACAGGCCCCGCATCACCTGCAGCAGCACCAGGTTGTGCGATGCCTCGGCGATGGACAGGTGGAAGGCCGCATCGGCTTGCGCCTCGCCGGCAGGGTCATCCTTGCCGTGCGCGTCCATCATGGTCTGGAACGCGGCCGCGATGCGCGCGCGGTCCTCATCGGTCGCGCGCAATGCGGCGTGCCAAGCGGTGGCGCCTTCCAGCGCATGGCGGATCTCCAGCACATCAAAGCGGTATTCCGGGTCGCCCTGGAACAGCGGCAGGTACGGTGCCAGTGGCTCGTCCAGCGTCTGTCGGGCGCGCGCGGCCGGTGCAGCCACGTAGGTACCACCGCCCACCCGGGCCGTCAGCAGGCCCTGGCTGGCCAGCTGCGCGATGGCCTCGCGCAGCGCGGTGCGCGATACCCCCAGCTGCACCGCCAGGGCACGCTCGGCTGGCAGCCGGTCGCCCGGCTGCAGCTGCTGTTCCTGCACCAGCACGCGCAGCTGCGCGGCCACCTTGTCCGAAACCCGTTGCATGCTCATGGCGCCATTGTCGCCCGAACCGCGCAACGCTGGAGGAACGCGCTTGCCATGGCTCAGGGAATCATCCAGGTCAGCCAGTAGGCCTGCGCCAGGGTGATCAGCCCGACCATCGTGGTGAAGATCAGGCTGTGCTTGACGGTGAAGCGGAACAGGTCCGATTCCTTGCCGGCCAGGCCGACCGCCGCACAGGCGATGGCGATGGACTGCGGGGAAATCATCTTGCCGGTCACCCCGCCGGTGGTGTTGGCCGCCACCAGCAGCACGTCCGATACGCCGATCTGCTGCGCGGTGGTCGCCTGCAGCGCCGAGAACAGCGCATTGGACGAGGTGTCCGAACCGGTGAGGAACACGCCCAGCCAGCCCAGGAACGGCGAGAAGAACGGGAACGCATCGCCGGTGTGCGCCAGCGCCAGGGCCAGCGTGGCCGACAGCCCCGAGTAGTTGGCGATGAAGGCGAAGGCCAGCACCATGCCGATCGAGTAGATCGGCACGCGCAGCTCGCGCACCGTCTCGCCGAAGGTCTGCAGCGCGGCCTTGGCCGGCATGCGCAGGGCGATGATGGCAATCACCGCCGCCAGGATGATCGCGGTGCCGGTAGCCGAGAACCAGTCGAACTTGTAGATCGCCTCGTAGCTCAGCGGCGCCGGCACGATCGGCGGCATCTTCTGCACCATCTGGTCCAGGCCGGGCACCGGCAGCTTCAGCACCCAGCTTTCCAGCGCACCGCCGGCGGCGAACAGCGCCTTGAACGGCTTGATGCTCCACAGCGTGACCATGGCGGTCAGGATCAGGAACGGCGACCACGCCTTGGCAATCTGGCCAACGCTATGGCGCGGTGCATCCAGTGCCTGCGCCGCGGCCTGCGCACTGGTTTCGGTATCGAAGCGGAAGATGCGCACCGGCTTCCAGCGGCGCAGGAACAGGGTCAGGCAGACCAGCGAAGCCAGCGAGGCGGTGATGTCCGGCAGTTCCGGGCCAATGAAGTTGGAAGTCAGGTACTGGGCGATGGCGAAGGAACCACCGGCCACCAGCACCGCCGGCCAGGTTTCCTTGATGCCACGCCAGCCATCCATGATCGCCATGATCCAGAACAGCACGATGACGGTCAGGAACGGCAGCTGGCGCCCGGCCATCTGGCCGATCTCGAACGCGTCCAGGCCAGTCACCTGCCCCGCCACGATGATCGGAATGCCCATGGCACCGAACGCCACCGGTGCGGTGTTGACGATCAGGCACAGACCGGCCGCATACAGCGGTTTGAAGCCCAACCCGACCAGCAATGCGGCGGTGATCGCCACCGGCGCGCCAAAACCGGCTGCACCTTCCAGGAAGGCACCGAAGGCGAAGCCGACCATCAGCATCTGCAGGCGCTGGTCTTCGGTCACCGACAGGATCGACGCGCGGATGATGTCGAACTGCCCGGTCTTCACCGAGACCTTGTACAGGAACACCGCGCCGATGATGATCCAGGCGATCGGCCACAGCCCGTAGACGAAACCATAGCCGGCCGCCCCCAGCGCCTGCGCCAGCGGCATGCGGTAGAACAGCAGGGCCACGCCCAGCGCGATGGCCACGGTGATCGTGCCGGCCAGCCAGCCCTTCATGCGCAGCACGGCCAAGGCAACGAAGAAGAAGGCAATCGGCAGCAACGCGATCAGGCTGGACAGCCACAGGTTGCCGGCGGGGTCGTACAGGTGTTGCCAGGGCTGCATGGAAAATCTCGACGTTGACGGGGAACCCACCGCAGTGGGGCGGTCCGTGGCCCGCGAATATTGGTCGTACCATTACTCGCAGCAAACTCACCACTGGGGCGGATTGAACCGCCATTCCCACACGACGCCTATTAGACCATAGCGTTAGTTCTGGATTATTGGTAGGACCATTGGCGCAGAAGGGTCAGAGCCCCTGCGGGGATCTGACCTTGATCGCAGCGGGGTCGGATCTCCGCAGGGGCTCCGACCCCACTGCGGCAGTCACAGCTTCTTCTCCACCCGCCGTATCACCGCCAGCACCAGCAGGCACAGCACGCTCACCCCCATGGCGATCACATACTTGCCAATCCCCACGGCAATGCCGATGGCGGCGGCCATCACCAGTGAACTGGCGGTGGTCAGCCCACTGACCTGGTCCTCGCGACTGCCACGCAGGATGGTGCCCGCGGCGACGAATCCAACGCACGCCACCACGGCCTCGATCAGGCGTACGGGATCGACCTGCAGCAGGTCGCGGTAGCGCTCCTGCTGGAAATGTTCGGCCACTGAATCGCCCAGGCCGACGATCAACGCCGCCGCGCCCGCAATCAGCATGTGTGTACGCAGGCCTGCGGCATGTTTGCCCATCTCGCGCTCGACACCCAGCACGCCGCCAAACACCATGGCGGCGGCCACGCGCAACAGGATCGATACGTCCTGGGTAAGTTCCATCGGCCGGCTCCGGGATTTTCCCGGAGCGTGGCGCGAAACGCGTGGCACCGCAGTGAAGGCGCGCGCACGGCCGGTTCACCCGGCAGCGCCGGGCCCTGCCCGGCGTCACCTTCGCTCAGCGCATTACTGCGCCAGGTAACCCCCGTCGATCGCGTAGTAGGTACCCGTTGCGAACGAGGCGTCACTGCTGGCCAGCCATGCCACCAGTGCCGCCACCTCGTCCGGCTTACCCAGCCGCTTTAGGGCATGCTTGGCTTCCAGCGTGGCACGCGCATTCGCATCCATCTTGTCCAGCAGCGGCGTGGCAATGAAGCCCGGCCCCACTGCATTGATGCGGATGCCGTCGGCGGCGTGTTCCCACGCGGCGGTCTGGGTCAGGCCCACCACGCCGTGCTTGGCCGCCACGTAGGCGGTGGAACCGGCGAAGCCCACCTGGCCCAGGATCGAGGCCATGTTGATGATGCTGCCACCCTTGCCTGCCGCGCGCATCGCCTGGATCTGGGCACGCTGGCACAGGAACACGCTGGTCAGGTTCACATCCACCACGCGCTTCCAGCCATCAACCGGGTAATCACCACTGCTGGCCGCCGGGCCGCCGATACCCGCATTGTTCACCGCGATATCCAGCCCGCCCAGTTCGTTCACCGTGCGCTGCACGGCCGCTTCCACCGCGGCCTCATCGGTGACATCCAAGGCGATGCCGATCGCCTCGACGCCCTTGGCCTCCAACGACTTCACCGTCGCGTCCACTGCATCCTGCTTCAGGTCCCACACCGAAATGCGCGCGCCGGAGGCAGCAAGCAGTTCGGCCACGGCCAGGCCGATGCCGGAAACGCCGCCGGTCACAATGGCGGTCTTTCCGCCCAGCTGATAATCAATCATCTGTGTACTCCACGTGTTGGGAATCGATGCGGGCCTGCCCGCCTGCTCTCGAATCTACGCCGCGGCGTGTTACGGAAACGGCACGCGGCGCACCCGTACCACGCAACGATCCTTCCCATCGCTGCAACGCGCGCGGCCCTATGCTCATCCACACCTCCCCTGCATTGCATGGATCCCTGATGAGTGCCGAATCCCGCGTGTTGTTCACGCCCACCCGCCTGGGTGACATCGCCGTTGCCAACCGCATCGCCATGGCCCCGCTCACCCGCAACCGCGCGCTGCCCGATCGCGTGCCGTCACCGCTGGCGGTCACCTACTACCAGCAGCGGGCCAGCGCCGGCCTGATCATTGCCGAAGCCACCCAGATCAGCCCGCTTGGCCAGGGCTACCTGGATACCCCCGGCATCTACAGCGCCGAGCAAGTGGCGGCATGGAAATCCATTACCGATGCGGTGCACGCAGAAGGCGGTCGCATCGTGCTGCAGTTGTGGCATGTGGGCCGCATCTCGCACACCAGCCTGCTGCCGGAAGGCGAAGTGCCGGTAGCACCCAGCGCCCTGCGCGCGAACGGCAAGACGTTCACCGCCAACGGGTTTGAAGATGTGTCCGCGCCCCGTGCGCTGCGCATCGAGGAAATTCCGGCGCTGATCGAGGATTACCGCATCGCCGCGCGCAACGCCATCGCGGCCGGTTTCGATGGCGTGGAAGTGCATGCGGCCAACGGTTACCTGATCGACCAGTTCCTGCGCGATGGCAGCAACCAGCGCAGCGATGCCTACGGCGGCAGCATCGAAAACCGCACGCGCCTGCTGTTCGAAGTGACCCGCGAGGTGGCCGAGGCCATCGGCGCGGCCCGTACGGGTGTGCGCCTGTCGCCGGTCACCCCGGTCAACGATGCCCACGACAGCGACCCGCAGCCGCTGTTCAACCGCGCAGTGGAACGGCTGGACGGCATTGACGGACTGGCCTTCATCCACGTGATCGAAGGCGCCACCGGCGGTGACCGGGACAACATCGCGTTCGACTACGCCGCACTGCGTGCCCGCTTCCGCGGCCCGTGGATCGCCAACAACGGCTACGACGTGGACAGCGCCGAGCAGGCCGTCGGCAGCGGCTACGCCGACATGGTCGCCTTCGGTCGTGCCTTCATCGCCAACCCCGATCTGGTCGCGCGCCTGCGCAGCGGCGCTGCCCTGGCCGAGCTGGACCCGGCCACGCTGTATGGCGGCGGCGAGCACGGCTACACCGATTACCCAGCGTTGGGCGCATAAGCCGCGCATGCGCCGGGCATGGCCCGGCGCTACCGCCTGCTCTGGCATGTGTCGACCTTGGCCGACACATGCCCGGCGTCACCCCGCCCCCTTCAATACACCGGCAGATCGATGTAGCTGGCCTGCGCGGCGCTGTGCCAGACCCGCTGCGTGGCCTTCTGGTAATCGCCCGGCTTGGCCAGGTAGATGTTCGGCACGTAGGTCTGCGGGTTGCGGTCGTACAGCGGGAACAGGCTGGACTGCACCTGCACCATCACCCGGTGCCCCTTCTGGAAGGTGTGGTTGGCATTGGGCAGGTCGAAGCGGTACGGCAGCACCTGGTTGGCGGCCAGCGGCTTGGCCTCGCTGAAGCTCTCGCGGTAACGGCCACGGAAGATCGCCAGCGACACCGGCAGCTCGTAGCCACCCATCTCCGGCGTTGATGCTTCCTGGTCCGGATACACATCGATCAGCTTCACCACCCAGTCGCTGTCGGTGCCACTGGTGGACGCCTGCAGGTGCACCACCGGTGCGCCGCCGATGCGCAGCGGTTCGCGCAACGGTTCGGTGATGAAGGTCAGCACATCGGGCCGGCCATCCACGAAGCGCTGGTCCTTCACCAGCCACGTGGTCCACATGTCACGGTCGCCGAAACGCACCGGGCGCGGCACGAACGGCACCGGCTTGGCCGGGTCGGACACGTACTCCTCGAAATCGCCCTCGCCCGCCGCCGGCGCCTGGAAGGCCAGCTTGCCACCGGCGCGCAGGTACAGCGGCTTGCTGGCCGCCGCGCACGCCTTCTCGCAGCTGCGCGGCCAGCCCTGCAGGCGGTCCCAATGGTTTTCACCGGTGTTGTAGACCAGCACCGGCGGCGTGTCGGCCTTGGGCGCGCCGTCCACCAGGTACTGGTCGAAGAACGGCTTTAGCACATCGCGGCGGAACTGCAGCGCGGTATCACCATCGAACTTCAGGGCGCCCAGTTCGCTGCCGCTGTAGTTCACCTGGCTGTGCCGCCACGGGCCCATCACCAGGTAGTTGTGGGTATTGCCGGTATCGCGCCCTTCCATCGCCTGGTAGGCATGGTTGGCGCCCCACATGTCTTCCTGGTCCCACAGGCCCTGCAGCCACATCGTGGGCACCTTCAGCGGGGTCGTGGCCATCACTGCATCCAGCGCCTGGCCCTGCCAGAACGCATCGTAGGCCGGGTGCTGCACCAGCTTCTTCCACCACGTCAGCTGGTCCACGCCGGTGAAGCGCGCATAGTCGCCAGCCGAACCGATGCGCAGGAAGGTGCTGTAGTCGTCGTAGCCCAGGCTGGGCAGCGGCGTGCCCTTGCCGCGCTTCTCGGTCTGCATGGCAAAGTAGTTGAAGTTGACCTGGCGGAACGCACCGTAGTTCAGCCAGTCATCACCCATCCAGCCATCCACCATCGGGCTCTGCGGTGCGGCCACCTTCAGCGCGGGGTGCGGGTTGGTCAGCGCCATCACCACGGTGAAGCCTTCGTAGGATGAGCCCAGCATGCCGACCTTGCCGTTGCTTTCGGGCACATGCTTGACCAGCCAGTCGATGGTGTCCCAGGCATCGGTGGCGTGGTCGACCTTGGTGTTGTTCAGCGGCCCGCGCAGCGGCCGGGTCATCACGTAATCGCCTTCGGACCCGTACTTGCCGCGGATATCCTGGAACACGCGGATGTAGCCGCCGTCGACGAACACTTCATCGCCCTGCGGCAGCAGGTCGCGCATGCGCGGCGAGTCGCTGCGGTTGGCGCGGCCGGCAGCATCGTAGGGCGTGCGGGTCAGCAGGATCGGGGCATTGTGGGCGCCCTTGGGCACCACGATCACGGTGTACAGGCGGGTGCCATCGCGCATGGGCACCATGACCACGCGCTTGTCGTAGTCGCGGCCGATTTCCGGCGCGACGAACGGCTTGCCACTGATGTCCGGGGTCATCGGCGGGGTATCGGCGGCCAGCACGCTGCTGGACAGGCACAGGGCGATGGCTACAGCAACGGCACGCACATGCATGGATGACCCCTCGGCAGGAAAGGGTCCAGCGTACTCCTGCCCACCCCGTCGAAGTGTGCGCCGGCTTTGCGTTCTGTGGTGTCCGGGGCACGACTGATGGCACATGTGCGGCCCGCGGCCGCTGCGCGCCGGGCCGGACCCGGCGGTTCCATCAGCCCGCAGGAACCTCGTGCAGGGCAAGCCAGCGCCAACGCCCCGCCTCCTGCCGCAGCACCGCCAGCGATTCCCGCCAGGCCACGGCTCCCTCACCCACCGCATGCCCTTCGCGATAGCGCAACACGGCCAGGGGCAGCGGCGCTTCGATGGCCTGCACGCCGGCAATGGCGATCCGCAGGCCGGGGCGCGCACCGTGCCCGCCCGCGAACAGTGCCTGCACCGCCTGCCGGTCCAGCCGCCGCCCGGCAATGCCGACCATGCTGAAATCGGCGCAGAAGTGCTGCATCAGGTCCTCCAGCGCCTCCGCACCTGCCTCGGCACGGAACCATGCCTGTAGTTTCTCGTGCAGTACGTGGATCTCATGTTCGGCCGTGTCTTGCATCAGGCGTGCTCCGGTTGCGAAAGGGTCAATGGCTGCGCGCGGCGCAACAGCAGCACCGGCAGCAGGGTCAGGACAGCGGCCAGGCCCAGCGCCACGCTCGTGGCCCGTGCAGGGACGCACTGCACGGCCAGCGCCAGCACCAGCGCGATGGCCGCCGTGCCCAGGCAGAAACTGAGCTGGCGGTTGAGGTTCCACAGCGCACTGGCATCGCCCAGCGCGTCGCCCTCAACGCCAACGAAGGCCAGCGTCTGCGCGGTGCTGCTGCACAGGCTTCCGCCGGCTCCCATCAAGGCAAACAGCGCCGCGGCCATGGCGAACGGCGGCTGTGGCTGCAGCGCCATCAGCAACAGACCCGTCGCCTGCAATACCATGCCCATGCGCAGCACCGCCGCAGGTCCGAAGTGCGCGAGCAGCCGCCGGCTGCCGGTGATCGCCACGGCCGACGCTAGCGCCCACGGCAGCATCAGCGCACCAATGCGGGCTGCGCTGTAACCGGCCTGGTGCAACTGCAAGGTGCTGGCCAGTTGGCTGCCGATGAACACACCGGGTACGGCCAGGTACAGCAGCATCGCCAGGCGCAGGCCACGATGGGACAGCAGCGACCAGCGCAGCAGCGGCTGCGCCTGCCGGCGCGCATGCCGCAGGTGGGCCGCCGCCAGCACGGCCGCCACCGGCAGCAGTGCCGCACCCGCTGCGCGCTGGCCCGGCTCGCCCAGCCAGGTCAGGGCCAGCAGCAACGCCCCCAGCGCCAGCATCACCGTGGCCAACGCATAGCCCTGCAGGCGCGGCGCCGTTCGCGTGCCATCGGCCGGCATCCAGACCGACACCAGGCCCGCGGCCACCACCACCATGGGCAGGCTGGCCCACAGCACGCCGCGCCAGGACAACCACTGCACCAGCAGGCCGCCCAACGCAGGCGCCAATGCCGGTACCAACAACGCCACCAGCAGAATGCGCCGGGTCAATGCGCCGCGCTGCTCGGGCGTGCAGTGGCGATACGCCGCCGCCTGCGCAACGGGAATCAGCAGACCACCCGCCAGCCCCTGCAGCAGCCGCCAACCCAGCAGCCCGCCGATGCTGGACGCCGCCCCGGCCAACACCGCCGCCGCCGCGAACAGCAGCAGCGCCCCCAGCAGCATGCGCCGCTCGCCACAGCGCGCGGCCAGCCACGGCGCCAGCGGGATGACCACGCTCAGGCCGAGCATGTAGGCGGTGCCGACCCAGGCCAGCGTACCCACATCGGCCTGCAGCTCGGCCGCCAAGGCCGGGTAGGCCACCGTGGCGATGAACATGTTCACCAGGTCCAGGGCGAACACCAGCAGGAAGATCGCCTCATGGCGCAGGCGGGCGGATGGCATCGGCGGCACTCGAGCGGGGGGAGGCGGCCAGCATGTCGCCTGTGCGTTGTTGGAAAAACACGGCAACGGCTGCAACACTGTCAAATCTCCTTTGACAATGCCCGCCCCATGGTCAGCCTGGATCGCTTCGATATCTTCCGTGCCGTGGTCGAGGCCGGCAGCCTGACCGCCGCTGCCGAACGGCTGGGCCTGAGCCGTGCGGTGGTCAGCTTCAACCTGAAACGGCTGGAGCAGGAGCTGGGCGTCACCCTGCTGCTGCGCAGTACCCGCCACCTGGCCCTGACCGAGGCCGGCGAGCATTTTCTGCAGCACTGCGTGCAGGCGCTGGACGCAGCACAGGCCGCAATCGATGCCGCACGCCGCGACCAGCATCAGCTGCAGGGCACGCTGCGCCTGACCACCACGCCGGAGTATGCGCAGCTACGCTTGATTCCCGCGCTGGAAGCGTTCCGTGTGCGCCACCCGGCCTTGCAGTTGCACCTGTCCACGTCACCGGCACCGGCCGATCTGATTCCCGAACGCTTCGACCTGGCCATCCGCCTTGGCCGCCTGGCCGATTCGAGCCTGCACGCCAGCGAACTGGAACGGCACCCGCTGTGCGCGGTGGCGGCCCCCGCACTGCTGGCACGCCTGCCGTGCGCCGTCGCAGCGGACGATCCGGCGCAGCTGGGTACCCTGCCCCGCCTGGGCTATCCGCGCCTGGCCGATGTGCCGGTAGTCGCACCCGACGGCAGCGACGCTCTGTTCGCCACCAACCCCGGCAACGCCGTGATCCGCGTGGACGGTGCCAGCAGCCTGCGCGCCTTCGCCCTGGCCGGCGCCGGGGTCACCGTACTGCCGCGCTGGCTGATCGAGGACGATCTGGCCCACGATCGCCTGCGGCCGGTACTGCGCCAGCATCGCTTCCCGCAGCAGAGCGTGTACGCGGTGTATCCGCACTGCACGCAACCGTCGCCGAAAGTGCGGCAACTGATCGACTTCCTGCGCACTTGGTTCGCCGGCCCGGCCGGATGCTGACGGCGCCCGCCGGCCATGCCCGGCGAACCCAACACCCCCCACAAACAAACACGGCCCCTTGCGGGGCCGTGTCGTCAAGCATCCATTACCTGCAGAATCAGCGCAGCACCTGCTCGGCCAACTGCACGTCCACGCTCTGCAGCGGTTCGGCCGCAGTGCGCGACAGCTGCACCTGGTAGGTACCGCCGTCGATCTTCCACTGGCGGGCCTGCGCATCGTAGTGCGCCAGCGTCTTCGGCTCGGCCTCGATGCGGATGCGGCGCTGTTCGCCCGGCTGCAGGGTCACCTTGTCATAGCCGATCAGGCGGATCGGCGTGGTGCTGCCGGCCGGCAGCTTCAGGTACAGCTGGGCCACGTCGGCACCGGCGCGCTTGCCGGTGTTGCGGATGTCCACGCTGGCGACCAGGCGCGAACCTTCCACGCTCACCTTCAGGTTGTCATAGGCGAAGGAGGTGTAGGACAGACCATGACCGAAGGCAAAGGTCGGGGTCAGGCCCTTGGCTGCCATCCACTTGTAGCCGACGTTGGCGCCTTCGATATCGAAATCGAACACATCGCCGAACGGCTTGGCCGGCTTGAAACCAAGGCCATCCACGTGCGGGCGCGGCAGCTGCGATTCGTCCACCACCCAGGTCACCGGCAGGCGGCCCGACGGGTTCACCTGGCCGGTCAGCAGCGCGGCAATGCCTTCGCCACCGCGGATGCCCGGGTACCAGGCCTGCAGCATGGCCGGCACCTGCGCCAGCCACGGCGTGCGCACCGGGCCATTGGTTTCCAGCACCAGCACGGTCTTCGGGTTGGCCTTGGCCACCGCGGAAATCAGTGCGTCCTGGTTGTCAGGCAGCTTCATGTCCGGCAGGTCGACCGATTCGGCCGCCCACTGGGTGGCGAACACGATGGCAACGTCTGCCTGCGCGGCGGCCTTGGCGGCCGCAGCGGCATTGCGGCCGTCCACATAGTCGATGGTCGCGTCCGGACGCGCCGCACGCAGCGATTCCAGCGGCGAAGACGGATGGAACATGACCGGGCCCGGCCAGGTGGTCGGCAGCACGCCCGGCACCGCATTGGTGCCCTTGGCGGTCACACCCACCATCGACGAACCGCCGCCACCGATCACGCCCTTGTCGGCGTGGCCACCAATGATGACGATGCGCTTCACGCTGTCGGCCAGCGGCAGCAGGTTGCCTTCATTGCGCAGCAGCACGCTGCCTTCTTCCACCGTGCGCTGGGCCACGGCAAAGCCGGCCTCGGCATCCACCTTCTGGTGCTGCGGCGGGTTGTCGAAGTTGCCGTGCAGGAACATCGTGCGCAGGATGCGCGCCACCATGTCATTCAGGCGCGCCTGCGGCACCACGCCGCCGTGCACGGCCAGGCGCAGCGGCTCGTCGAAGAACACCGCCGCGTCGAACACTTCACCGGCCGACTGCTGGTCCAGGCCAGCCAGCGCCGCCTTCGAACCGCTGTGCACGCCGCCCCAGTCGGACATCACGAAACCGGGGAACTTCCACTCCTGCTTCAGCACCTGGTTCATCAGGTAGCCGTTCTCGCAGCCGTAGGTGCCGTTGATCTTGTTGTACGAGCACATCGCCACGCCCGGGCGGCCGGCTTCCAGCGCGATCTCGAAGGCCAGCAGGTCCGATTCGTGCATGGCCTGCTCGCCGATGCGCACGTCGTGGAAGTTGCGGCGGGTCTCCATGTCGTTCAGCGCGAAGTGCTTCATCGAGGAGATCACGTGCTGGCTCTGCACGCCCTGGATCAGCGCGCCCACCATCGAACCGGCCAGCAGGGGATCTTCACCGGCGTACTCGAAATTGCGGCCGTTGCGCGGGTCGCGCTGCAGGTTCACGCTGCCCGAAAGCAGGATGTTGAAGCGCTGCTGCCACGCCTCGCGGCCCATGGTCGCGCCACCAGCGAAGGCCACTTCGCGGTTCCAGCTGGACGCGGTGGACGGGCCCGACGGCATGGCCGTGGCGAAATCGCCCGGACGGATGCCACCGGGGTTGGTCACGCCCACGCCGGCGTCGGCCGACTGCTGCGCCGGAATGCCCAGGCGCGGCACCGCCGGCACGAAGCCGGCCGAACCCACCGCGCCTTCCGGCAGCGGGCCACCGTCCTTGCCCAGCCCGAAGTAGCTGTGCAGCATCTGGAACTTCTCGTCCTCGGTCATCGCCTTCAGCAGCAGCGCAGCGCGCGCATCGGCGGTGAGGGTGGCGTCCATCCACGGGCGTTCGCCGCCCTTGTCGGCCGCATAGGCCAGGGTCAGCAGGGTCGCCTGCAGGCCACTGCCATCGATCTTGAACGGTGCGCTGCTGGCCGCCTGGAAGCCATCGCTGAAATAGCTGGCATCGGCTTCCAGGGCCACGCGCGACGGATCGAAACCGGCCGCCTTGGCCGACTCGGCCGCCACCGCCCCCAGCAGCACCGCCGGTGCACCCAGCCGCGAACGCGACACCAGCGCCGGCAACCGTGCAGCGCCGGCACCGGCGTCGGTATAGACGGCCACGGTGTGGCGGCCATCATCCAGGCGCAGGTAGTTCAGGCCCGGCTGGTCCGGGCCGCTTTCGGCGGCGATCGGCAGACGGGTCAGCACGGCCTGGCCCTGCTGGGTCTGGCCGTTGTCCTTGCCGGCGGCAATGAAGCGGTAGTCGTAGCCCAGGCCATCGGCCAGCAGCTGCAGCGGATCGACCTGGCCGATGCCGCGCTGCACCTGGCGCACACTCACCGCGTCCACCTGCAGGGTCTTCAGCTGCGCTGCCAGGGCCGGCATGGCCTCGGGCGTGGGCGCCTGCTCCAGGGTCAGCACGGTGAAGACGGCCGGATCGGCCCAGGCCGGGGCGGCCAATGCAGCAGACAGGGCGAGGGACAGGGCAAGCGGCTTTGTAAACGTTTTCATCGGCAGGCGTAATTCCGTTGCCAAGGCAATCGGTCCAGGGAAAGTGCCGCCGAAGGGTGCAGCGTCATGCCGCGCAAGCGTTGCCGGGCAACACCTGCAGGCCAAAGGACGGGCCGGTCTGCGCGCGGGACCCTCCTCCCGGCGTGACAACCTGCCTGCCCGGGCCGCACACGGCGACCCATCCTGTGAAGATTGTGCGAGGGCGTTCATCGCTGTCAACAGGACCTAAGTCACAGGCGCCCACCCCCACGCCGGTTATCAGGCCATCACTGCTGGTCATCAGTGGCGCGCGCGGTGCTGCCGATAATGGAATTCCCGGCCCCGAGCGCTGCCCATGACCCTGCACCGCGACTTCGACCATCTCTGGCGCGACCGCTGTGATACCTCCAGTCAGCGCAGCCCACGCGTGCTGATCCGCGTCTTCGTGGCCCCGGGGGAGCTGGAAGCGCGGGTCGCCTTCTACGAACAACTGCAGGGCGTGGTGGCCGACGCGGGCTTCCCGTTTCCCGATGCCGGCCTGCGCCTGGCCATGGTCGGTGCCTTCCTGCTGATCGAGGGCAATGACACCGCACTGGCGCCGTTCACCTCCACCACCGGCACGTTGCTGGTTGACGATGTGCGGCCCTATCACGACAGATTGGTCGCGGCCGGTGCGCAGATCATCTTCCCGCTGCAGGTGGTCCCCACCGGCGCGGCATTCAACGCCGTGCATCCCGACGGTACCGTGGTCGAGTACGTACACCACCGGCCGGATCCACACGGACGGTGATGCGACGGCCGGGCTGCCGCCCGGCACCCGCAGCGACAACGGCAAACGCAACAGCAAGATCAAATTCCGCATTCCGTAGGATGGCGGGGCACTGTGGGTGTGCGGGGACGCCGTGAATCCATCCGTGGAGGCTTGGTCGCCGCATCCATGCGGCTCACACCCCGCACACCCACAGTGCCCCGCCTTCGACAGTTGGCTGGTACCCAGTAGATCCACGCCATGCGTGGATGCTTTTCGAATGCAACACGAGATATTCGATTCAGATGGAGATCCATCCACGCATGGCGTGGATCTACAATCGCTGCATGTCCTCACCTGCCCGGCCCTGGAACGGCACCCTGCTGCTGCATGCTCACGTGGCAGTGCTGCAGGGCCATGCCGGTGACAGCGGCACGCACGCGCACTACGCCCACCAGCTGCTGCTGAGCGAAACCGCTGCCTGGCATGTCCAGATCAATGGCGTGGCGCAGCAGGGCCAGCGCCTGTGGCTGCCGTCCTTTGTGCCGCACGCCATCCTCGCCGCGCCCGCGGACGGCTGCACGCTGTTTCTCGAACCGACCCACGCCGATCCCGCACAGATCCAGCAAGAACTGCACGCGCTGCCCACCACGCTCGACGACCTGCGCGCGCACCTGCCCCGGCTGGGCCGCGCGCAGCCGCTGGACCGTCGCGTGCAGGCCGCCCTGGCCCAGATTGCCCGCTACCTGCCGGGCCCGGTACCGGCGTCGGCCATCGCCGAGGCGGCGCACCTGTCCACCAGCCAGCTGCATCGGCGCTTCCAGTCCGACCTGGCCGTGACCCTGCGCGGCTGGGTGCTGTGGCAGCGGCTGCGCAGCGCACTGGCGCATCATCTGCTTGGACACAGCCTGACCGACAGTGCGCACGCGGCCGGCTTCGCCGATCTGGCCCATCTCTCGCGCAGCCTGCACCGCATGTTCGGCATCGGCGCCGCGCAGTTGCAGGGGCTGCAGCTGCAGGCCATCTGAAGCCTGCGCTCAGTCGCGCCTGCGCAGGCCATCGGGCAGCGCAGGCACCTCGCCGTGGGGCAGATCGCGGAACGGCGCCAGCAACTGCCCGGCGTAGTCACGCGGATAGTCTGGCTGGCTGCCGATGCCCAGGTCATGCGTGCGCAACCGGTAGCCCGGCGCATCGAAGGCGGTGCCGAGCAGGTGATCCCAGACGGTCAGGAACAGCCCGAAGTTGACATCGCCTGCGGTGCCGTAGCGCATGTGGTGGAAGCGATGCAGCGGCGCCCACGCCATCACCCGGCCCAGCACGCCCGGCCGCATGTCCACGTTGGAATGCTGCAGCAGCAACTGGATGGCGATGGCGAAGGCCAGCACCGCCGCCACCGGCATCGGCAGGCCCAGCACCAGCAATGGCAGCACGCCGCCCAGTGCTTCGGCGGCCTGGTGCAGCGGATGCTTCATCAGGCCGTTGAAGCCGTACATGCGGGTCACGCTGTGATGCACCGCATGCAGCCGCCACAGCCATCCGATGCGGTGGCTGGCGTAGTGCACCAGGGTGATGCCCAGATCGGCGGCGACGATGGCAACCAGTACCTGCAACGCGAACGGCCACTGTACCGGCCACAGCTGCCATGGAATGATCGCCGCCAGCACAGGCACCGCCGCGATCGACAGCAGATTCAGAGCTTCGTTGACCAGGGCATGCAGGCTGTCACGCAGGCGGTCGCCGTGCGCCTGGTTGAATGCGGGATCGTATGGCCAGACGCGCTCGGCGGCGAATGAAACGGCAATGGCCACCGCCAGCAGGGCCAGCAGCCACAGCGGGTCACCGTGCCGATGGCCGACCCAGGCCACGGCCGCGGCAACGAATCCAGACAGGAACAACGGCGCATACAGGCGGAGCATCCAGTACTTCATGGGCAACCCGGGAGTGAGGAGGCCTGCATGCTGGCGCGGCCTGTGGGTTGCTGGCTTGAACAAACGGCGCAATCCGTGCGCCGGGCGGGCGTCCACGCATGGCGTGGATCTACAATGGCGCCCTCTTCGCGCCGGGGGCGGCATGGATTCCTTCAACCTGATGCGCACCTTCCGTCGCATCGTCGAACGCGGCGGCCTGGCCCGCGCGGCCGAAGACCTGGGTCTGTCAGCGGCCGGCCTGAGCAAGCAGCTGCGTACGCTGGAATCGCACCTGGGCGTGGTGCTGCTGCAGCGGACCACGCGGCGCATGAGCCTGACCGAAACCGGCCACGCCTATTACCGCGAGTGCTGCCGCCTGCTGGACGAACTGGACGCGCTGGAACGCGGCATCGCCGAACAGCGGGGCGAGGTTGCCGGGCGCCTGCGGGTGAACGCGCCGCAGTCGTTCGCGCTGAGCACGCTGTCGCCGCTGCTGCCGCGCTTCCTGCAGCAGCATCCGCAGCTGTCGCTGGACCTGGTGATGGAAGACCGCCTGCTCGACGCGGTGGGCGAAGGTTTCGATGTGTCATTGCGGCTGCGCGCCGAGCTGGACGATTCACGCCTGGTGGCGCGGCGGCTGGCCTCGCTGCAGCAGGTGTTGTGCGCGGCACCGTGCTACCTGCAGCAGCACCCCGCACCGCACACCGTGCAGGATCTGCATGCACATAGCGTGCTGGCCTACAGCCTGTCCGATTCCCCGGGCAGCTGGCCGCTGCTGGGCCCCGATGGCCAAGTCACGATCACCCTGCCGGCACGGGTCACCGCCAACAACAGCCTGCTGCTGCGCGACCTGCTGGTGGCCGGCATGGGCATCGGCGCCCTGCCCTCGTTCCTGGCCGCGCCCGCGCTGGCACGCGGCGACCTGCAGCAGGTGCTGCCCGACCACCGCTATCCACCGCGCTTCGTGCATGCGGTCTACCCCACCGCCCGCCACCTGCAGCCCAAGGTGCGGGCCTTCATCGATTTCCTGCACGCCGAACTGCCCGGCTGCGCGGGACTGGATTCGTAACCGCCAGCGAAAACTGAGCTGCCCGAAACCCGCTGTTTCGGCCGCGCCGCGCTGCCTACGCTGCCGCCTCCCCTCTCACCGATGGCAGGCAGATGTCTTCCGCTCCTTCCCCCACCACCGCCGCGCCGGTGGTCGATTTCTTCCACGATGTGGTCTGCGGCTGGTGCTTCGTACTGGCCCCGCGCCTGCAGCAGGTCTCGGCCGAACTGGGCATCCAGGTGCGCCACCGCAGCTTCGTGCTGCAGGACTCGCGCGCCCGGATGATCAACGTGTTCGGTTCCATGCCCCGCGCCAAGGACACCATCCTGCGCCACTGGGCCGACTGCGCGGCACATGAAGACACCGCGCGCATCGACATCGACGGCATGCGCGCGCAGACGTTCGAATACCCCTCCGGCTGGCTGGGCGCACTGGCCTGCCAGGCCGCCGGCAGGCTCGGCGGCAACGATGCCCATGGCGCAATGTTCGATGCAGTGCAGTGGGCGCACCTGCACCAGCACCGCAACATCGGCGATGCCGAGGTCCTGCTGGACATCGCCGAGTCACTGGGCCATCGGCGCGGCGTCTTCGCTGACCACATGCGCAGCGACGCCGTGCGCCAACGCGTGCAGGCCGACCGCGCCGAAGCCGCCGCCCTTGGCATCCGTTCCATTCCCACCGTCATCGGCGGCAACGGCCTGCGCCTGCAGACCCTGCCGCTGCCACATCTGCGCCAGGCCCTGGCGCCCCTGGTCGCGGCCACCGCCGCGCCCTTCCCCACCCTGCAAGGAGAAACCCGATGACCCCACTTACCCTGGCCAGCACACTGGCCCTGCTGTTGGCCAGTACTGCTGCATCCACCGCCGTGTCCGCACACGAACACGTTCCTTCCGGCCAGCAGGTCGGCACCAGCCCCTGGGGGCCGAGGGACGAGATCGGACGACTGAACCTGATCACCGAGGCCTCGCGTGCCGCCATCCTGTCGCGGGTCAGCGGCGGCAAGGCCTACGACCTGGCCACCGAGTACTTTGTCGGCATGCCCAGCTGGCAGGACGCCGGTGACCCGCACTACCAGTTCTGGATGACCCACACCCCGCGCGGCACCGTGGTGGACGACCCGATGGGCGTGGGCCAGGCCATGAACCTCACCCGCAGCTACACCGGCACCGCGTTTTCGATGTACAGCCACACCGGCACCCATATCGATGCGCTGAACCACTTCGGCATCCACGGAAAGATCTGGAATGGCTTCGAGGCCGACACGCATCTCGGCGATCGTGGCTGGAAGGTCACCGGCATCGAGAAATTCCCGCCGCTGATCGCCCGCGGCGTACTGATCGACGTGGCCGGCGCCAAGGGCGTGGACATGCTGCCGGACCGCTACCGGGTCACCCGCCAGGACCTGAAGGATGCCCTGGCACGCCAGCACGTCACCCTGCAGCAGGGCGACGTGGTGCTGATCCGCACCGGCCGCATGCGCCTGTTCGAACAGCCCGGTGCCTACATGGCCAACCCGCCGGGCATGGGCCTGGACGCGGCACGCTTCCTGGTGGAAGACAGTGGCGCGATGATCGTCGGCGCCGACAACCTCAGCTTCGAGACCTTCCCCTCGGAGGTGTCCGATGACTATGTGCCGCTGCACACCTACCTGCTGGCCCAGCAGGGTGCACCGATCATCGAACTGGTGGCGCTGGACGAACTGGCCCGTGACCAGGTCTACGAGTTCGCCTTCATCGGCGGCCCGCTGAAGATCCGCGGTGGCGACGCCGCCCCGCTGCGCCCGGTGGCCCTGCCGGTACACCGGTAACGCGCCGGGTAGCGCCGGGCCATGCCCGGCGAACGCACGGCACCGCATCCACGTATGGCGTCCCATGCCGGGTAGATGCCGACCTTGGTCGGCACTCCTTACCCCCCTTCAGCAACCTGAAACCCACCCCACGATTTCATTAGTAATTCTACTCACAAGGCGAGTAGCATGTCCGGTCTCAGCCCCTGATACCGGCCTGTCGATACTCGTTCCATGCCTGCCGTTTCCGTCCACTGCTGCCGCTTCCAGCCTGCCCGGCGCCTCCCCTGGGGGACCGGCTGATGGGTGCCGTCGTCGCCCTGGACCGCCTGCTGGATGGCCGCCAGCTGTGGCGCGGCCCGGCCCGCCACGGCCCGGCCAGCGACCATCTGGCCAGCGGCCACCCGGCCCTGGACGCCCGCCTGCCCGGCGGCGGCTGGCCCGCCAGCGGGCTGTGCGAAGTGCTGCTGGCCTGCCCCGGCGTGGGTGAACTGGCCCTGGTCTGGCCGGCACTGGCGAAGCTGAGCCAGCGCGATCGGCCGATCGTGCTGGTCGCCCCGCCGCATCGGCCGCATGCCCCGGCCTGGGCCGCGGCCGGGCTGGACCTGGCCCAGCTGCAGATCATCCACGCCGCGCCGAAGCAGGCGCTGTGGGCGGCCGAACAATGCCTGCGCTCGGCCGCCTGTGCGGCGGTGCTGTGCTGGCCGCAGCAGGCCGATGATCGTTCCCTGCGCCGGCTGCAGGTGGCCGCCGACAGTGGCCAGTGCCTGGGCTTCGTGTTCCGCGAAGCGCGCGCCGCGCGCAATCCTTCGCCGGCCAGCCTGCGCCTGCAGCTCGACCCCGGCCAGGTGCGCGTGCTGAAGTGCCGCGGTGGGCTGCCGCCTGCGCAGCCGCTGCCGCTGGCCATCGCCCACTGAGGCCGCGCCATGCATTGGGCCTGCCTGTTGTTGCCGCAACTGGCGCTGGACAGCGTGCTGCGCCAGCAGCCGGACCCGCAGCGGCCGCTGGTGCTGCTGCAGGGCCCGGCGCAGCGCCGGGTGCTGCGTGCGGTCAGCCCGGCCGCACGCGCCGCCGGCCTGCGCCCGGGCATGCTGCTGTCGGCCGCGCAGGTGCTGGTGCAGGACATGCAGCTGCACGACTACGATCCCGCCGCCGAACAGCAGACCCGACAGCTGCTGGCCAGTTGGCTGTACGCCTACAGTTCACAGGTCAGCCTGGATTTCCCGCATGCGCTGGTGCTGGAAATCCACGCCAGCCGTGCCCTGTTCGGCGATTGGCCGCGGATCGAACAGCGCCTGCGCCACGGCCTGCATGAACTCGGTTTCCGCCACCGCCTGGTGGCCGCGCCCAACCCGCATGCCGCGCGCGTGCTGGCCAATGTGCACGACGGCCTGGGCATCGATGCTGCGCAGCTGGCAGCCGCGCTGGCGCCACTGCCACTGGCCCGCAGTGGCCTGCCGGCCGATGCGGTCACCGTACTCGGCCGTTCCGGCCTGCGCACGCTGGGCGCGGTGTTCGACCTGCCGCGCGACAGCCTGGCCCGCCGCTTCGCCCCGCAGGTGCTGCAGCAGCTCGATGCCGTGCGCGGCCTGGACAACACGCCGCTGCGCTACTACCAGCCCCCGGACCGTTTCGATGCCCGCATCGAATTCGAATACGAAATCGAATCCAGCCAGGCCCTGCTGTTCCCGCTGCGGCGCCTGCTGCTGGACCTGGCCGCCTTCCTCTGCTCGCGCGATGGCGGCGTGCAGCGCTTCGACCTGCACTTCGAACACGACCTGCTGCCGGCCAGCGTGCTGACCATCGGCCTGCTGGCGCCCGAACGCGATGCCGCGCTGCTGTTCGAAATCGCCCGCAACCGCATGGAAGCCTTCGCCCTGCCCGCCGGCAGCCGCGCGCTGCGCCTGCAGGCCGAGCAACTGCCGCCGTTCGTGCCGGTCGCGCGTGATCTGTTCGACACCCGCCCGGCGCAGGCCATGCCCTGGAACCAGCTGCGCGAACGCCTGCGTGCGCGGCTGGGCGATGATGCCGTGCAACCGCTGGCGGTGCAGGCCGACCATCGCCCCGAACGCGCCAGCGGTACGCAGCCGCCGGCCAAGCCGCCCGGCTACTGGCCGCTGCGTCCCGGCTGGCTGCTGGAGGCACCGCAGCCGCTGCGCGACCCGCGCCTGCGCATCGTTGCTGGCCCGGAACGGATCGAATCGGGCTGGTGGGACCAGGCCGATGCGCGGCGCGACTATTACGTGGTGGAAACCGCGCACGGGCAACGCGGTTGGGCGTTCCGACCGCGCAACGACCCGCATGCGCCGTGGATGCTGCACGGCTGGTTCGGCTGAACCGGCATGCACGCAGAACTACCCGCCTACGCCGAACTGCATTGCCTGTCGGCCTTCAGTTTCCAGCGCGGTGCGTCCACCGCCGATGAACTGTTCGCGCGCGCCGCCAGCCAGGGCTACCACGCCCTGGCAATCACCGACGAATGTTCGCTGGCCGGCATCGTCCGCGCCTGGCAGGCAGCCAAGGCGCATGGCGTGGCGCTGATCGTCGGCGCCGAATTGCAGATCGAGGACGGGCCGAAGATCGCCCTGCTGTGCACCAACCAGGATGCCTACGCCGGCCTGTGCCAGCTGATCACCACCTGCCGCCGGCGCGCTGGCAAGGGTGAGTACCGCTGCCTGGCCGATGATCTGCACGGCCTGCCCGACGGCCTGCTGTGCCTGTGGCTGGACCGCCAGCCCGATGCCAGCCACCTGCAGCCGCTGCGCACCGGCTTCGGCGACCGCCTGTGGCTGGCAGTGGAACTGCACCACGAACACGACGACGCGCGCCGCCTGCAGCAGCTGCAGGCCTTCGGCGAACGCCACGCGCTGCCCCTGGTGGCCAGCGGCGATGTGCACATGCACGTGCGCCGTCGCCGCGCCCTGCAGGACACCCTCACCGCCATCCGCCACCGCTGCAGCGTGGCCGAAGCCGGCTGGCGCCTGTTTCCCAACGGTGAACGCCACCTGCGCCCACGCACGTCACTGGCCCAGCTGTACCCGCCCGCACTGCTGGCCGAAACCCTGCACATCGCCGCGCGCTGCCACTTCAGCCTGGACCAGCTCAAATACACCTACCCGCGCGAACTGGTGCCGGCCGGGCACACCCCGGACAGCTGGTTGCGCGCCCTGGTGGAACAAGGCATTCCCGAGCGCTGGAAAGACGGCATCCAGCCGGCCCAGCGCCAGCAGATCGAACACGAACTGGAACTGATCGCCAAGAAGAACTACGCCTCGTATTTCCTTACCGTGCAGGACATCGTGCGCTTCGCCCGCAGCCAGCAGATCCTCTGCCAGGGCCGCGGTTCGGCGGCCAATTCGGCGGTGTGCTTCGTGCTGGGCGTCACCGAGATCGACCCGGCGCGCAGCAACCTGCTGTTTGAGCGCTTCATTTCCGAAGAACGCGATGAACCACCGGACATCGACATCGATTTCGAGCACGAGCGCCGCGAGGAAGTGCTGCAGTACGTGTTCAAGCGCTATGGCCGCGAACGCGCCGCACTGACCGCCGTGGCGATCAGCTACCGCGGCCGCAGTGCCATCCGCGATGTGGCCCGCGCGCTGGGCCTGCCGATGGACCAGGTGAACGAGCTGGGCGCGGCCATGGACCACTGGGGGGGCCACATACCGCTGCCCGATACCCTGCGCGAACGCGGCTTCGACCCGGACACACCGCTGATGCGGCGGCTGCTGTCGCTCACCGCCGAGCTGATCGATTTTCCGCGCCACCTGTCGCAGCACCCAGGCGGTTTCGTGATCTCCGAACATCCGCTGTCCACCCTGGTGCCGGTGGAAAACGCGGCCATGGCCGATCGCACCGTCATCCAGTGGGACAAGGACGACCTGGACGCCACCGGCCTGATGAAGGTCGACTGCCTGGCGCTGGGCATGCTCACCGCCATCCGCAAGTGCCTGGCCCTGCTGCAGCAGCACGGGCTGCACAGCGGCCGCATGGATGCGGTGCCCGCCAAGGACAGCGCGACCTACGACATGATCTGCGCCGCCGACACCATCGGCGTGTTCCAGATCGAATCGCGCGCGCAGATGGCCATGCTGCCGCGCATGCAGCCACGCACGTTCTACGACCTGGTGATCGAAGTAGCCATCGTGCGTCCCGGGCCGATCCAGGGCGACATGGTGCACCCCTACCTGGAACGCCGCCGGATCCTGCGCGAACAAGGGCCCGATGCGCTGAACGACCCGGCCAACCCGCTCTATCCACCGCAGCTGGAACGCGTGTTCGCCCGCACCCTGGGCGTGCCGCTGTTCCAGGAACAGGTGATGCAGCTGGCGGTGGAAGCGGCCGGCTACACCCCCGGCGAGGCCGATGCGCTGCGCCGTTCGATGGCCGCCTGGAAGCGCCGCGGCGGGCTGGAACCGCACCGGGAAAAACTGCTGGCCGGCATGCTGCGCAATGGCTTCAGCCGCGAGTACGGCGAACATCTGTTCGAGCAGATCAAGGGCTTCGGCAATTACGGTTTCCCGGAAAGCCACGCCGCCAGTTTCGCCCTGCTGACCTATGTCAGTTGCTGGTTGAAGTGCCACCACCCGGCCGCGTTCACCGCCAGCCTGATCAACAGCCAGCCGCTGGGCTTCTACAGCCCCGACCAGCTGCTGCAGGATGCACGCCGGCATGGCATCGCGGTGCTGCCGGTGGATGTGCGCCACAGCCACTGGGACTGCACGCTCGATTTCAGCAAGGGCGCCGCCGCCCTGCGCCTGGGTCTGCGCCTGGTCGATGGTTGCAGCGAACAGGCGGTGCAGGCGCTGGTCCGCGAACGCGCGCGGCGTCCGTTCGACGATGTGGGTGATCTGTGCCAGCGTGTGGCGCTCGATCGCCGCCAGCAGGGCCTGCTGGCCGATGCCGGTGCGCTGCGCGGCCTCAGTGGCCATCGCCACCGCGCACGCTGGGACGTCTCCGGCGTGGAGAACCGCCTGCCACTGTTCGACCCGGCCCGCGCCACCGGCGAAGCACGCGTGCCGCTGCCGCTGCCCAGCGCCTGGGACGACATGCAGGCCGACTACCGCAGTACCGGCACCACGCTGGGCCGCCACCCGCTGTCGTTCCTGCGCGCGCAGCTGCGCAGCCGCGGCTGCCTGGATGCTGCACAACTGGCCGCGCACGAGCATGGCCGCCGCGTGCGCATCGCCGGTCTGGTGCGCATGCGGCAGCGGCCGCAGACCGCCAGCGGGGTCACGTTTCTTACCCTGGAAGATGAGACCGGCATGGTCAACGCCGTGGTCTGGCGCCACGTGGCCGACCGCCAGCACCGCATCCTGGTCGATACCCAGCTGATGCAGATCGACGGCCGGCTGGAACGCGTGGATGGCGTGCAGCACGTCATCGTGCAACGCATGCTGGGCCTGGACGACCTGCTGCAGGGCCTGCGCAGCCACAGCCGCGATTTCCATTGAAGGGTCATTGATGTGTCGGGTCGACTGTCGGTAGAGTCGACTGTCGGTAGAGTCGACTGCCGGTAGAGTCGACTGTCGGTAGAGTCGACTGTCAGTCGACTAGCGCGCCAGCGCGGAATTGCTGCACGCCGTTCCAAGGGCAGTCGACTAACAGTCGACTCTACCCAGTCGGCTCTACCCATCCGCTTTTGCATCCGCTATCGTCGCCACATCCAAGGAAGGACTACACGATGGCCCGTGCGTTGCTGTTTACCACCCTGGGGGTATCCACCCTCGCCCTGCTGACCTCAGGCTGGACGGCCTGGAACCTGCACAGAAGCCAGTCGCCCGAACGCGTGATCCATGCACGGGGCCTGGTCGTCCACGATGCCAACGGCCAGGCACGCGTCATCGTCGGCGCGCCGGTACCCGACCCGACCAGCAAAGGGCGCACCCAGGGCCCGCGCGCCGCGGCACTGTCTGGCGTGATCCTGCTCGGCCCTGACGGCTCGGAACGCGGCGGCTACGGCACCAGTGACCGTGGCGGCGAAGCGCTGCTCACCCTGGACGATGCCAGCGGCACCACCGAAGTGTTCAAGGTGGTGGCCAATCCCGACCGCGGGGCTTCACTGATGGTGCGCCACCAGAACAACACCGGCGCCATGCTCACCTCCTGGCAGGGCAAGCCGGAACTGCTGTTCCTGGACGACAGCGGCCAGACCTACTACGTGCGACCCGGGGTCAACGCCGCGCCGTGAACCGGGACCTGACGGCCCGGCATTAATGCAAACGATTCTCTTTTGCGGTAAGGTGCGGGCGCTGCCCTTGCCGCCGCGGGCCGTTCCTGTCCCGCTCTCCGCACTCCGTCCGTGCCTGTCCAAGCGCTTCCCTCATTGCCCTCGCCCCTGCCATCGGACCGCCCGGTGCAGGCCGGTGCACGCGAGCGCCGCACGCACTGGATGGCGGTGGCGATCACCATCAGCCTGCATCTGCTGCCGGTGCTGGCGCTGCTGCACTGGACAACGTCCACACTGCAACCCACACCCCCAGCGGAAGAGGTGCGCATCAGCCTGCGCCTGTTGCCGCCCACCGCACCGCCACAGCCGCTGGAAGAACTGAACGCCGAACGCCCCAGCCAGGCGCAGCAACCGCGTGCCCCGCAGCCGCGTCCGTTGTCACCGCCCCCGCCCACCCGCGCACCGCAGGGAACCCTGGCGTCCGGTGAGGGGCACACCGCAGATGCGCAGCCACTGCCGGTACCGGCGCTGATCCTGCCGGCCAGCGACGCCGCCCCGGCACAGGCCTCGATCACTGCAGCGCCGCCGACACCCGACGCACCACCGGCACCCCAGTTGGCCGGCGCCCACAGCGACAGCTGGGAAGCACGGTTGATGGCGCGCCTGGAGCGCCACCGCTATTTCCCCAGCGCCGCCCGCGCGCGCCGTCAGCAGGGCACTGCCTGGGTGCGGGCCAGCGTCGACCGCAACGGACGGCTGCGCGCGCTGCTGCTGGAACGCAGCAGCGGCGAACCCATGCTGGACGAAGCCGCCCTGCAGACCTTCCGCCGCGCGCAGCCCTTGCCGCGCATTCCCGACGATCTGCCGGCGCCGCAGGAACGCGTGGTACCGGTGGAGTACTACCTGCGCTGACGCCGCTCAGGTCCACGCCGGGTCGGCGGTGAAATCGATCGTCAGCCAGAACATGCCGCCGCGTGCGTCCAGGCGCACCGCAATCTCATCGCGCATGGCATCCACCTCGCCCACCGTGCCCAACGGCGTGGCCGCGTCGGTCAGCACATGGATCTCGATGAAGCGCATGCGGCCCATCTTCGCCACATGGCTGGTGAAACCGGCATAGCCCCGCTCGCGCACGAAATCCTGCATCACCTGCTGCACGCGCTGGTCCAGGTCATCGGGCGCCACCTGCAGTACCTCGCGCAACGCCTTGAACGCCGCCCGCGTGGGCACCGGCAGCACCGCCACGCTGATCAGCAGCAGCACGATCGAATCCAGGTACGGCACCCAGTACTGCCACGGCCCGTCCTGCAGGGCCAAGGCCAACAGGAAGGCCAGCACCACGGCCAGTGCCATCAACCCGCCCAACAGCCAAGCGCGCACATCCAGCCACAGCAAGGGCGAGCGCAGGCGCCGCGCCTGCCCGGCCACGAACGCGGCCATGCCCAGGTTGGTCGCACTGATCAGAGCGGCCCACCACAGCGCCGGTCCGAACTTCACCACATGCCCGCCGGTGGTCAGTCCGATCACCGCGTTGGCCAGCGCATACACGCAGGCCAGCGACAGGATCACCCCGCCCAGCGCTTCCACCATCGGTTCCAGGTGCCAATAGCCGTACTGGAAGCGCGGGCTCTGCTCCCGCGCCACCAGCCGCAGCACCGACAGCGACACCAGGGTCAGGGCCACGTCCACCAGGCTGTAGATGCCATCGAACAGGATGGCCTGCGATCCCACCAACAGGCCACCCAGGAAGCCGGCCGCACTGACCGCCACGGTCATCCCGATCGACAGCAGCAGGATGCGTTGCTCGCGGGCGGTATCCATGCAGCACCGAAGGGCCGACCGTTACGGTCAGGCCTTCAGCACCTCCACCCGGTAACTGATGCCTTCCTCGTCGTGCTCGATGATCAGCCCATGCACGTCCGACTCGAAACCGGGGAAGCGCGCGTTCTGTTCGCGGGCAATGCGCAGCGACTGGATGATCGGCTCGTCGCTGGCGCCGAAGCGTTCGCCCGGCATGATGGTGGGAATACCCGGCGGGTACGGCACCAGCATGGTGGCGGCGATACGACCGCTGAGCTGCTCGATATCGACGCGTTCGATCTCGCCCTTCACCAGGTGATTGTAGGCATCGGCCGGGGTCATCACCGGCGTTGGCAGGTCCACGTACATCTCGCGCATCACCTTGGCCACGGCGAATTCCTGGTTGAACGCATGCAGCGCATCGCACAGATCGCGCAGGCCCCAGCCGGCATAGGCCACCGGATAATCGGCGGCCAGCGTCGGCAGCGCCTGGTTCAGCGGCGCGTTGCGATCGTACAGTTCCTTGAACGCCATCAGCTCGGTCACCAGGGTGCTCCACTTGCCCTTGGTGATGCCCATCGAGAACAGGAACAGCACCGAGTACAGGTTGGTTTTTTCCACGGTGATGCCGCGGCCCCACAGGAACTTGCTCAGCACTGCCGCCGGAATGCCCAGCCTGCCCATGCTGCCATCCATCGACAGGCCGGGGGTGAGCAGGGTCACCTTGATCGGGTCGATCAGCACATAGTCGTCCACCAGCCCGTCGAAGCCGTGCCAGTGCGCGTCCGGCTGCAGGTACCATTCCTCGCGCTTGGCCACCAGCGGTGCCGGCGTATCGCCCTTGTCCAGGCTGCGCTCCACCTTCGTCGGCTGCCACACGCTGAACCACCAGTCGTCACGCCCCAGGTCATCGCGCACGTGCAGCATGGCGCGGCGGAAGGCGATGGCTTCGTCATGCATTTCCTGCACCAGCGAGCGTCCGGCTTCGCCCTCCATCATCTTCGAGGCGACATCGCACGCAGCGATCACCCCGTAATGCGGGCTGGTGGAGGTGTGCATCATGAACGATTCGTTGAAGCGCTCGGCGTCCAGGTCACGGCTGGCCGAGTTGCGCACGTGAATCATCGAGGCCTGTGAGAACGCGGCCAGCAGCTTGTGGGTCGAATGCGTGGTGAAGATGATCGCGTCCTGCTCGCGCGGCTTGCCCTTGGCCATGCCGTAGTGGTTTTCGTAGAAGGGATGGAACGCCGCGTAGGCATACCAGGCTTCGTCGAAGTGCAGGAAGTCCACCGCACTGCCGATCTCCTCGGCAATCTTTTCGGCGTTGTAGCACAGGCCGTCGTAGGTGGAATTGGTGACCACCGCGATGCGCGGCTTCGAGCCGGCCTGGTAGGCCTGGCTGGCCAGCGGGTTGTCGGCAATGCGTTGCTGCAGCGCTTCGGGAGTGAACTGGTCCAGGCTGATCGGCCCGATGATGCCGTGCGCGTTGCGGCTGGGGGTGAAGTAGACCGGCACACCGCCGGTCATGATCAGTGCGTGCAGCAGCGATTTGTGGCAATTGCGGTCCACGAACACCACGTCGCCGCGCGCCACCGTGCCGTGCCAGACGATCTTGTTGGCGGTGGAGGTGCCGTTGGTCACGAAGAAGGTGTGGTCGGCGCCGAAGTTGCGCGCGGCCTCGTCCTCGGCATCCTTGATCGGGCCGGTGTGGTCCAGCAGCGAGCCCAGTTCCGGCACCGAGATCGACAGATCGCTGCGCAGGGTGTTCTCGCCGTAGAACTGGTGGAACGCACGCCCCACTGGCGATTTGGTGAAGGCCACGCCACCGGCATGGCCCGGGGTATGCCACGAATAGTTCGATTCGGCCGCATGGTGGATCAACGCCTTGAAGAACGGCGGCAGCAGGTTGTGCATGTAGTCTTCGGCCGCGCGCATCACCTGGCGGGCGACGAAGTTCTTGGTGTCCTCAAACAGGAAGATGAAACCGTGGATGTACTTGAGCAGCTTGCTGGGCACCTTCTCGATGGTGCGCCGCTCACCGTACAGGAACACCGGCAGATTGGCCCGGCGCGCGCTCTGTTCGCGCAGGAAGGCCGCCAGGCGCTGGAACTCGCCCTCGCCCTCCTCGCTGCCGTCGATCGAAATCAGTACGGCTGACGCCGCCACGTAGGTGCGGGCACCGGCGCGGGCATCATCCAGGTTCAGGCCGCACAGCACGCGCTGGCCGTTGCCGCGCAGTTCTTCCACCAGCGCGCGGATCAGGATGCCGCCGATGCGCGGCGACTCGTAATCACCATCGATGACGATGACCGGGTAATCCAGGGACTTGAAGTACACGTTGATTCTCCTTGTCGAACTCAGGAACGCTGGGCGCCGCCGGACAACGCGGCCGCCTCACGGGTGCGCTGCCGCTGCTGGCGGCGCTCCTCGCTGAAGAAGGGATAGAACACGGTGATGAACAGCACGAACAGGAAGGCGTACTGCACGATGGTTCCCGACGAGCCGTAGATCGCCCACAGGCAATACACCACCGTCAGGCTGGTCAACGCCCAGAACGCACCGGTGTGCACGATGGTGTGCGAGCGCTCCACCACGAAATAGCAGGCCACGCAGGAATAGATGTACGGCAGCAGGGTCAGCACCACCGCCGCCGAGGTGATCACATCGAACTGTGCCGAGGCGGTTTCCGAGGTGGAGGTGACCAGCACGGCCAGGGTCATCAGCACCGCCACGATCAGCACGCCCTTCACCGGCACGTCGTCCTTGTTGGTCTTGCTGAAGATGCTCGGGAACAGCCCGTCATCGGAAGCCGCCTTGGCGCTCTGCGCGGTCAGCAGGATCCAGCCGCCCAACGAACCGGCGGCACCGATGAAGGCACACAGGCTGACCAGGCCGCCGCCCCAGCCGCCCACCGCCTTGGCGGCAGCCAGCGCGAACGGCGCATCGGAATTCTGCAGCTCGGCATTGGGCACCATGCCCATGATCACCGACGAACTGGCGATATAAGCCACCGCCGCCAGGAACACGCCGGCCAGGGTGGCGCGGGCCACGTTCTTTTCCGGGTTTTCCACCACGCCGGCGGTCACCGACGCCGATTCCACACCGATGAACGCCCACAGGGTCAGTGCCGCCGCACTGGAAATGGCGCCGAAGTTCGATTCACCCGATACGTTGTAGGCACCCTTGAAGATGTCCGCATCGAAGAAGAACCAGCCGAAGATCGCGATGCCCAGGATCGGCACCAGCGCGAAACTGGTGGTGACCGTCTGCACCTTGGTCACGAACGCCGGACCGATCACGTTGGCGAAACTGAGTGCCCAGACCAGCGCCAGCACGGCGATGCAGCGCACCAGCGGCTCGGACAGGATCGGGAAGAAGTAACTGAAATAGCCCACCGCCGCGATCGGAATGGCCACGTTGCCGATCCAGTTGGCAAACCAGTAGATGGTGTTGGTCTGGAAGCCCATGTACGGCCCGAACCAGTCACGCGCATAGGCATACGGGCCGCCCGCCTTGGGCGCCAGCTTGCCCAGCTTGGCGAACACGAAAGCCAGCAGCAGCGCCCCGGCGGTGGTGATCAACCAACCCCAGATCGAGGCGGTACCGATCTTGGCCAGGCTCGATGGCAACAGGAACACCCCTGAGCCCATCATGTTGCCGGCCACGAGGAAGGTGGCACCGACCACCCCGATCTTCTTTGTTTCTGCCATGACACTCTCCTGAACCTGGCATGGGCCCGGCAACACCGGGCATGGGGACGGAAAACGCGGGCGTACCGCCGCTGGCGTCTACTTGATGAAGTTGTATTGCAGGCTGCCCTGCACCCGGACCGTGTCGCCGCGCGCGCCGCTCTGCTGTTCCAGGCGGCCATACAGCAGCTCCATGCCCATCGTCCACGACGGTGCCGGGCTCCAGATCAGGTTGAACACGCCGTAGCGGCTTTCGCGGAACGCATCGGCGGGCAGCGCCGCATTGCGCTCCAGCGTCAGCTGTCCGTAGATCAGGTTCGAACGCCACAGTTCGGACCAGTAATGGGTGTAGCCGACGAAACCGCCGTGCACGTCCAGCGCGCGCAGGCGTCCATCGGCACCGACCACCGCATCCAGGCCGGAACCGGTCAGGTCGGCGGTGTAGCGGCTCAACCCGCGCCCGCCCAGTGCACCGAACAGCAGCAGGTCACGCTCGCCCACCGCCGCCGAACCACTCAACTGCAGGCCGCCAGCCATGCGTCGGTCGCGTTCGCCGTCACCGTCGTAGGCCAGGCTGCGCGCCACCGCACCCAGTTGCAGGTGGCCCCAGTCGCGCTCCACGCGCGCGGCCACGGTCACATCCGGCAGCCGGTTGGCGGCAATCACGCTGTCATTGGCTCCGGCCAGCTCGGTGTCCGGGTCTTCAGCTGCCAGCGTCAGCGTGGCGCCCTTGCCGAGCGCGAAACTGTGATGGATGCCGGCCACCAGCAGGTAGCCCGCACCACCGGGGCCGGCGAAATCCAGTGTGTCGGGCAGGCTGTCGGCGTCCATGAAGCTGGAATAGCCGTAACCGGCATAGGTGTTGCCCAGCTGCCCGTAGGCATGGCGCAGCCGGAACTGATAGCCGTCGCTGCTGCCGAAGAAGTCGTTTTCCAGATAGAAGCGCAGGTTGCCGTGCGTGGTCGGCCGCCGCGCCTCGAAACTGAAACGGGTCTGCTTGGCGTGCAGGTTGAAGTTGGACACATCGCGATGGTTGCCGCCGACGGGCATCGACGAAGGAATGAACTGGTCCTCGTCACCGGCCGCACGTGAATCGGCAATGGCATCGAGCTTGGCGTAGCCGCCGATGCGGATCACCGTGTCGGTGCCGGGAATGGCGAAGAAACCCTTCAGGTCCGGATCGGTCGGCCCGGCCGCACTGTCGGGGCGCGAGGCCGCCGTCGAGGGATCGGACACCGAATCACGCTGCGGCAGCACCGGCTGCGCGACGCCCGGCACCTGGGTGGGGTGAAGTCCTGCCCCTGCGCCGACCACTGCGGGCGAGGCCGGCTCGGGCCTGGGCAGTGCTGCCGGCGGCGGCGGCGGCGGCGCAGCGACTGCGGCACTGCCCTCGCGCTGCTCCAGCCGGTCCAGGCGCTGTTGCAGGCGCTCCAGCGTCTGCCGCACGCCGTCGATCTCGCGCCGCAGCGCCTGTGCATCATCGGCCGCACCTTCCTGTGCCTGGGCAGGTGCTGCTGCCAGCACCGCCGCACACGCCACACTCAGTACCGCAACGCGCATTGCATTCTCCCCAAACGAACGATCGCGGGGCGCTGCCGGCGTGCGCATGCGCGCTGCCGGGTGCACACCCCGCCGCTACTGGAAATGCAGGTACTGCGTTGACGAGCGCTGACAGCCTGCCGATTGCAGGCAACAGGACGATGACACTGCCCTGCGGCTGTCGACGTCTTCGCCGCTGCGACCGCGCTGCCGAAGAGGTAGCGGTCGCAGCGGTCTGGGTAACAAGCGCGCGGTGAGAGTGTCGTGAATGGCACGTCGCGGCGCTGCGTTTTCAGCCAGCGGCCGGACCGTGCGACATGCGCTGGCGTGCGGAATTTCATGCACACCAGCGTAGTCAGCGTGTCGCTTTTGGCCTTGATTGCGATCAAGGCAGAAGTCTTGAACCAGGTCACGCTTCATCGGTGACACCGGCAAGGCGGCTGCGCAAGCTGCGAAGCGCCAATGTCGCAGAATGCGACAGTACTACCGACGTGTGCCGACCCCGTCGGCACACGCCCCTGCGCGATCAGCGCGGGCCCAGCACCGTCTGCAGATCGGCACCCTGCGGCATGCCCGAGCGGCGCTGCACCTGACCCTGCGCATCCTGGAACAGGATGCCCGGCGTGCCCTGGAAGCCCAGCTTGATCATCAGTTCCTGGTTGGCATTGAGCTTGCCCGCCAGTTCAGGACTGATGGTGGCGACCGGCTTGATGCCGCCCTGCTCGAACTGGTGCTCGTTCTGCAGCAGTGCCGCAGTGGGGTCGCGTGCGGACAGGATCGCCGCCGCCTTGGCCGGGCTGTCCTCGCGGATGACCCCCACCAGCACGTGGCGCAACTGCACCTTGCCGGTGTCGACCCACGGCCGTGCCGCTTCCCAGAACTTGTGGCAGTAGGGGCAGTTGGCATCGCTGAAGGTGTAGACCACGCGCGGCGCGTCGGCCTTGCCATCACGCACCCAGGCGCTGCCTTCCAGATCCTTCCAGATGGCCGCCGACATCGGGCCGGACACCAGCTTTTCCACCGTGTCGGCGGCCACTTCATTGCCTTCGGCATCGAACAGGCTGCCGACCAGCACGTTCTTGCCGTCGGCCGTCACGTAAGCGGCGGCCGGCTGCTGGCCATTGACCACACCCGCAAAGCCGCGCAGGCCACCCGGCGCATCGAACTCGGCCATCACCTGGAAGCCGTGCTTCTCGATGCCCTTCAACACCGCCGGGCGATCGCCCTTGGCGGCCGCGGCAGCCGCCGGCTGGGCGTCCGTCTTGCCCGGCGGGGTCTGCGCCTGGCTGCAGGCGGCCAGGGCCAACAGGGCTGGCAGGATCAGGGCCTTGTGCGCAAAGCGCGGGGAAATGGACAGCATGGAAACTCCGAAATGAAATGCCGGGGCAGGCTACCGCAGCCGGCGCAGTTTGTGTTCAAGACCGGCGGCCGTCAGTTCGCCTACGTGCAGTTCCTGCAGACGCCCCTGCGCATCGAAGAACAGGGTGGCCGGATACGCCTGTACGCCCAGCACCGCCGACGTCTCAGACGCTTCGTCCAGCAGCACGTTGTCCAGCGAAAGCGTGGCGCTGGACAGGAATGCCTGCACGTCGTCGGCGGTTTCGCCCTGGTTGGCGAAGGCGAACTGGATCTGTGGATGGGCCTGTTGTGCCTGGGCCAATACCGGCATTTCGCGGCGGCAGGGGCCGCACCAGGTCGCCCACAGATTCAGCACCAGCGGGCGCCCCTGAAACTGCTGCAGTGGCCGCGCCTGCCCTTGCAGGTCCACGGTCTGTACGGCGGGCAGAGGCATGTGCGTGCCCTGCCACTGCGACAGCGCCAGGCCACCGGCGGCCCACAGCAGTACACCCACCCCCGCGCTGCAGAGCACGGACAGCCGCAGCGACGGGTGCCGGCGCATCGCCCACAGGCCCCAGCCGGCGCCCGATACCAGCGCCACAGGGAGCGAGTAGCCACCGTCGGCAATCTGCAGCACGGACCACGGCGCCTGCCGATACAGCTCGAAATGCGCAACGATGAAGGCCACCCGGCCGCACAGCAGGCCCACCAGCAGCATGTCCAGCACCATTCCCGCGGCCGACGGTTTCGCAGCAGCGATACCGGCACGCGGCCACAGCCGCGCCAGCGCCATGGCCGCCAACAGCGCCAGCAGAATCACGATCACCGGCATGGGTACCGGCCCTACACTCGACATACGCGTTTCAATCCACGACAGCACACTGCATGTTCAAAGCCGCCCGCTGCAAAGGCAAGGGGCGGCCCGGCGTCACCTCACGCCGCGTCCCGCCGCATCTGCAGCTCCGGCGAGGGCCGCAGCCCACGCACGGTGGCGGTGGCCGCTGCGACTGCCGCGCGCTCCCGTCGCTTGTTGCAGCTCACGTGGCGGCGATAGTTGGCCGGCGTCATGCCGATGATGCGCAGGAACAGGCGCCGGAACGCGCTCTGATCGGCGTATCCCACGCCCCAGGCGACCTCATCGATGCTGGCCCCCTGTTGCAGCATGGCCTGTGCCTTGGCAATGCGCAGCCGCTGGCAGTACTCGATCGGCCGCAGCCCGGTGGCCTTCAGGAAGCGGCGCTGCAGCGTGCGCGGCTCCAGCCCGGACATTTCACAAATGCTGGTCAGCGTGGCGCCCCGTGCCGCCGTGGTATGCAGCCACCGCTGCGCCTTCAATACGTCGCGGTCACCGTGGGCGAAATTGGCGCTGAAACGTTCCAGGTCCTGCTGGATCGCCACCGGCACGGTGATGCCCAGCTGCGCGGCCACCTCGCTGGCCACCCCCTGCCCGTGCAGGCGGTACAGCAGCCGCAGGCCCATGTAGCGCCACGCCTGCGGGCCACCGACGGTCAGCACATCGCCATCGTCCACCAGCGCCCGTTCACTGGGCGCCCAGCTGGAAGGCTGCCCCTGCAGGCCCGGGTAGCGGCTCAGATCGGGCCCCGACACGGTACGCCCGGCCAGCAGCCCGGCGCGCGCCAGCACGCCCACGCCATCGCCGGCCGCCGCCAGCAGGCTGCCGCCGTCGTAATGTGCCCGCAGCCAGTCCAGCAGGACATCTTCGGCACGCAGTGCCGCCCCGGAGCTGACCAGGGTCGGCAACGCGATCACCGCAGGAATGGCCGCGTCCAGCATGTCCGCGCCCGCCAGCCGGTGCACACCGGTATGGCTGGCCGGCACGATCCAGCGGGTGATCAGCACCCTCGGGTAGGCGCGTTTCTTCTGCTGCGCCAGGCGATTGGCAACATGCGCCATCTCGGCCAGGACAGACGCCGCCGAGGGATCACCACCCGGGTACTCCACCACTGCAACTTCCACGAATCCTTCGCTATTGAGTGCGTCCACAGCCCTTCCTCCGTTCGTTCAGGCCATCCAGCGGCCGGTACAAGCGAAGGGTAGAAACGGCCCCGGAGGCGGGGCTATGAAGAAAGTTGCAAATGTCCATGAATGCGGACCGCCGGACAGCAACCCTTGACTCTGGACCAGACTCAAAGGTTCACAATGGCGCCAGATCCAGACAGGAGTGCGCCATGAACATCGGGCAACTGGCACGCCAGGCGGGCGTGCCGATCGATACCGTCCGCTACTACGAGCGACAGCACCTGCTGCCAACCGCAGCACGGTCCGCCGGTGGCTACCGCATCTTCGGCGAGCAGGACCTGCGTCGCCTGCGCTTCATCCGGCGCGCCAAGGCGCTGGGCTTCAGCCTGGAGGAGATTGCCGAACTGCTGGCGCTGAGCGACCGCCACGCCCAGGACATGGGCAGCGTGCGCGACACCGCCCGGGCGCGCCTGGCCGACATCGAACAGCGCATGGCCGAACTGCAGCGCATGCAGGCGGCACTGTCGCAACTGGTGGACGCCTGCCCCGGCCACGGCGCACTGGAACAGTGCCCGATCCTGGCCGCCCTGACCGAGGACAACGCATGAACAGCCCCCACTCCGGGCACGCGCACGGCCCGCTGCAGAACGCCCCCGCGGCCAAGAGCGGCTGCTGCGGTGGCACGAAGAAAACGGCCAACACGGTGAAGGATCTGGTCTGCGGCATGGATGTCGATCCGGCCACCACCGCGCACCATGCCCATCATCAGGGCAAGGACTACCACTTCTGCAGCGGCGGTTGCCGCCAGAAATTCGTGGCCGATCCCCAGCGCTATCTGGACCCCGCCTCGCACGTCGCCCCGGACGTGCCGGCCGGCACGCTGTACACCTGCCCCATGGACCCGCAGATCGTGCAGGAAGGCCCAGGCACGTGCCCGATCTGCGGCATGGCACTGGAACCGATGATGCCCAGCCTGGACGAAGGCGAGAACCCGGAGCTGACCGATTTCCGCCGCCGCTTCTGGGTGTCGCTGCCCTTGAGCGCGGCAACCATGGCGCTGGCCATGCTGGCGATGACGCCGCTGCTGCATGCACTTTCACCCACCCTGCGGGTGTGGATCGAGGGCGCACTGGCCACCCCGGTGGTGCTGTGGGCCGGTTGGCCGTTCCTGCAGCGCTGGGCGCAGTCGATCGCCAACCGCAGCCCGAACATGTGGACCCTGATCGGCACGGGCGTGATTGCCGCCTACGGTTACAGCGTGGTGGCCACCGTCGCCCCGGGCCTGTTCCCGCCCTCGTTCCAGCAGCATGGGCACGTGGGTGTGTACTTCGAAGCGGCGGCGGTGATCATTTCGCTCACCCTGCTCGGCCAGTTGATGGAACTGCGTGCCCGCGCCCGCACCTCGGCGGCGATCAAGGCGCTGTTGGGGCTGGCACCGAAGACTGCACGACGCATCGACGCCGACGGCAGCGAACACGACGTGGAGCTGGCCGCCGTGAAGGCCGGCGACCGCCTGCGGGTGCGTCCCGGTGAAAAGGTGCCCGTGGATGGCCGCGTGCTGGAAGGTCGTTCCACGCTGGACGAATCGATGCTCACCGGCGAACCGGTGCCGGTCAGCAAACTGGCCGGCGACAGCGTGATCGGCGCCACGATGAACGGCTCGGGGGCGCTGGTGATACAAGCCGAGCGTGTGGGCGACGACAGCATGCTGGCGCAGATCGTGCAACTGGTGGCACAGGCGCAGCGCTCGCGCGCGCCGATGCAGCGCATGGCGGACAAAGTCGCCTATTGGTTCGTGCTGGCGGTGCTGGCGGTGGCCGCATTGACGCTGTTCGGCTGGGGGCTGTTCGACCCGCAGCCGTCGTGGACCCACGGCGTGCTGAGTGCCGTGGCCGTGCTGATCATCGCCTGCCCCTGCGCACTGGGCCTGGCCACACCGATGTCGATCATGGTGGCCACCGGTCGCGCCGCCCAGCACGGCGTGCTGTTCCGCGACGCGGAGGCCATCGAGGCGCTGGTGAAGGTCGATACGCTGGTGGTGGACAAGACCGGCACGCTGACCGAAGGCCACCCGGCATTCGACGCGGTGCATGGCACCGGCGACCACGCGCCCGACCAGGTACTGCAGTGGGCCGCCAGCCTCGACCAGGGCAGCGAACATCCACTGGCTGCCGCGATCGTGGCCGAGGCCCGCGCGCGCGCCGTAACGCTGCTGCCTGTACAGGACTTCGATTCGATCACCGGGCTGGGCGTGCGCGGCAGCGTGGACGGCCGACAGCTGTGGCTTGGCAACACCGCGCTGATGGACGCCCAGGGCATCGACGTTTCCGCGTTGCAGCGCATCGCAGACGACCTGCGCCGGCGCGGCGCCAGTGTGATGTACCTGGCCGCTGACGGCCGACTGGCCGGACTGCTGTCGGTGGCCGATCCGATCAAGAGCACCACCGCCGAAGCGATCGCGGCACTGCGCAAGGACGGCCTGCGCATCATCATGGCCAGCGGCGATGGGGTGCTGACGGCACAGGCCGTGGCCAGCACGCTGGGCCTGGATGAAGTGCATGGTGAAACGCGGCCGGCCGACAAGGCGGCGCTGATCGAGCGTCTGCAGGCGCAGGGCCGCACCGTGGCCATGGCCGGCGATGGCATCAACGACGCACCCGCCCTGGCCAGCGCCAATGTCGGCATTGCCATGGGGACGGGCACCGATGTGGCCATGTCCAGTGCACAGATCACGCTGGTGAAGGGCGATCTTCGCGGCATCCTGCGTGCGCGCCAGTTGTCGCGTGCGGCCGTGCGCAACATGCGGCAGAACCTCGGCTTCGCCTTCCTCTACAACGGCCTCGGCATTCCGGTGGCGGCCGGCGTGCTGGTGCCCTGGGGCATTTCCCTGTCGCCGATGCTGGCAGCGGTGGCGATGAGCCTGAGTTCGGTTTCGGTGATCAGCAACGCGCTGCGCCTGCGCGCACAGCGTCTGCCGGGTGGCTGACACGGGCGTCGCAGACAACGTGAAGAAAAGTGCAACAAACGCTTGCCAACCCCCCGGGGCACAGCTATTATTTCGCTCCTCAGCGACGTGGGGCCATAGCTCAGCTGGGAGAGCGCCTGCATGGCATGCAGGAGGTCAGCGGTTCGATCCCGCTTGGCTCCACCAAACTTTCGGCATTAGGCCGTCGAAAGGTCGCAAAGAACATTGATGAGATCTGCGTCCCCATCGTCTAGAGGCCTAGGACATCACCCTTTCACGGTGGCGACCGGGGTTCGAATCCCCGTGGGGACGCCAACTCATCATGAACAACGAGGACCCGGCCGATAACCGGGTCTTTTTTGTTCACCGCCCACCGGCGTTCAGGTTGTGGCGTTGCGGATCCCCTGCCCTCGTGGCCTGGTGGAACCCCAACGAAGAAAGCGAAAAAAAAGCTTCCACAAAGGTGAATACGTTGGTAAGATAGGCGGCTCGGTAACACGGGGCCATAGCTCAGCTGGGAGAGCGCCTGCATGGCATGCAGGAGGTCAGCGGTTCGATCCCGCTTGGCTCCACCACTTTCGACATTAGGCCGTCGAAGGTTCTACAACTTGAAGTTTTTCGTGCGTCCCCATCGTCTAGAGGCCTAGGACATCACCCTTTCACGGTGGCGACCGGGGTTCGAATCCCCGTGGGGACGCCAGTTTCAAAACGGACTCTGCTCCCGGCAGATCATCCGGAGTTTCATTGGGGCCATAGCTCAGCTGGGAGAGCGCCTGCATGGCATGCAGGAGGTCAGCGGTTCGATCCCGCTTGGCTCCACCACTTCGACATTAGGCCGTCGAGGTTCTACAACTTGAAGTTTTCGTGCGTCCCCATCGTCTAGAGGCCTAGGACATCACCCTTTCACGGTGGCGACCGGGGTTCGAATCCCCGTGGGGACGCCAATTCTTTGAAAAACCCGGCTTCGGCCGGTTTTTTTTTGCCTGCGATCCTGGCGGGTGCATCCACGCATGGCGTGGATCTACCGGAGTGGTCCGGCATGCGTGGATGAATGCCTCGCCGCCCTGCATTCAAAACCGCCGGTACATGCCAATCGAAGCCGGCGCGGTGGGCGCGAATCCGAACTGCGCGTACAGCCGATGCGCCTCACCATCGGCCAGCAGGCTCACATACGCTGACGGCGGCAGGTTGGCCCGCATCCACGCATCCAGCCGTGCCATCACCTGCTTGCCCAGCCCCTGCCCCTGCAGGCGCGGCAGCACCGCGATGTCGCATACCTGCAGATGGCAGCCGCCGTCACCGACGATCCGGCCCATCGCCACCAGTTCGCTGCCCTGGTAGGCGCACACCCCGAACACGGTGTTGGGCAACGCACGCTGTGCCGCCTCGGCGGTCTTGGCACTCAGCCCGGCCAGGGCCCGCAACTGGCAGTAGTCCTCCACCGTCGGCACCGCTTCACGGAACAGGCAGTTGCTTGCAGCATTCATACACGTTCTCCCGGATTGTCCGGCTATCCTGCCGCACTCCCGTCGCAACTGCTGCGACCCCCACCGGCCACGCCCGCATGTGCTATTCCGCCCTGATCCGCGCCGACTACGCCAAGCTTGTGCGTGAATACGGCGCCGTGCTGTCGCTGGAAGAATTTGCCGAACTGTACGCACATGATCCCGGCAAGAAGCGGCCCAGGACCCCCAAGGCCATGGACGATGGTTTTGCCGGCGCACGCACCGAACAGGGTCGCGACATCGTGGCGAAGATCCAGCAGTGGCACGCCGAAGAACAGCAGGCGCTGCAGGCGGAGCTGGCCAGACAGAGCGAGCGCCGCGACATTGCCGCCGCCACACTGGCCACCCGGCCCACGCAGAAGGCGCGCAACGACCTGCGCGTGGCCGGCAACCGCATCGAGCGCGCACAGGCGCGCCTGGACGACCTGCACCGCGTGCAGTTGCTGCCGCGCGACAACCGCATTTTCCCCGGCACCTATGCGCCGGTCATGGTCAGCGAGAACGGCCAGCGGGTGATCAAGCCAATGCGCTACCAATGCCGCCTGCCCGACAAGCCCGCGCGCAACGATGTGCTCTATCCGGGCACCTACAATGCGCGCCGCGACAGTCTGGAAGGTTACTGGCGTGGTGCGTTCGGCCTTCGCCACGGCGTGGTGATGGTGCGCGCGTTCTACGAGCACGTGCCGCGCCATGCGATCGCCGGGCGACAGCTGGACACCGATGAAAAGGAACAGGACGTGGTGCTGGAATTCCGCCCCGACCCGCCGCGCGACCTGCTGCTGGCCTGCCTGTGGGCCGAATGGGAGGGGCCGGAAGGTCGGCTGCTATCGTTTGCCACCATCACCGATGCGCCGCCCAGCGACGTCGCCGCCGCCGGACACGACCGCGGGGTGGTGCCGATCAGGCCCGAACATCTGGACCAGTGGCTCAATCCGGATCCGGATCAACTGGGGCTTCAGTACGCGATCCTGGACGACCGCGAGGACATCCACTACGTGTACGAAGAGGCCGCCTGACTGGATCGCCCGACCGCACGCTGCAGCGCGCTGCACAGATCGGCCGACAGATAGGGCTTGACCAGCAGCACCGCCGTTGTCATCGATGCCGGCAGTTGCGCGGCGCTCATGCCGGTGGCCAGCACGAACGGCACACCGGCCTCGACCAGCGCCGCCGCCACCGGCTCACTGGTTTCGTTGCGGGCCAGGCGGTAATCCAGCAGCACCACGTCCGGCTTCTGCGCCGCCAACAGACGCAGCGCCTCGGCCACCGAAGCGGCCACACCGACCACGTCGGCGCCGAACTGCTCCAGTTGCATCTGCAGCAGCGAAGCGCTCATTTCGTCGTTCTCGACCACCAGCACCCGCAGGTCCTGCAACGCTGACATGGGCTCTTGCTCCGGCACGTGTTAAGCCGCTGCAGTATAGCCATCACAGTGCCGTTACCGACAAATTACGGGGGAATCGTCTCAGTTCCCGGCGCCCTCTATGAACAGCCGTCGGGCTCGGTTACACTAGCCCGCTGCTGCCGGTGTGGCGGAATGGTATACGCAGCTGACTCAAAATCAGCCGGGGGTGACCCCATGAAGGTTCGAGTCCTTTCACCGGCACCAACGCATCAAAGGCCAGGTCACCGACCTGGCCTTTGGCGTTTCAGGCCCCTGGCGCGCTCACACCACCCGCAGCACCGGCGCATGCCCGGCCGGCCCATGCCCTGCCCCGGCCTCGACCCGGAACCCGGCCACGGTGTGCAGCAGATGTGCCGACTGCTCTTCCATGCTGCGCGCCGCAGCGGACGCCTCTTCCACCAGCGCAGCGTTCTGCTGCGTGCCCTGGTCGATCAGGTCCACGGCCTGGTTCATCTGCTGGATGTCGTCGCTCTGCTGCTGCGCCGCGCTGCTGATGTCGGCCATCAGATCGCTCACCCGGCGCACGTCGCGCACGATCTCGTCCATGGTGCGCCCGGCGCTTTCCACCTGGGCGGTACCGGCGCCGACATTGGCCACCGATTCGTCGATCAACCGCTTGATCTCCTTGGCCGCACTGGCCGAGCGCTGTGACAGCTCACGGATCTCGGTGGCCACCACGGCAAAGCCACGCCCATGCTCACCGGCGCGCGCGGCTTCGACCGCGGCGTTCAGGGCCAGAATGTTGGTCTGGAAGGCGATGCCGTCGATCACCCCGATGATGTCGACGATGCGCCGCGACGACGCATTGATGACGGCCATCGTGGACACCACCTCATGCACCACGCTGCCACCGCGCGCAGCCACTTCGGCCGCGCCGCCGGCCAGCGTGCTGGCCTGGCGGGCATTGCCGGCGGTGCGCTGCACGGTGTCGGCCAGGCCCTTCATCGAAACAGCCGTTTCCTCCAGCGATGCGGCCTGCTGTTCGGTGCGCTGCGACAGATCGCTGTTGCCCAGCGCAATCTCGCTGGCACCCACCGCGATGGTGTCGGCGGCGAACTTGATCTGGCCGATGATGCCGGCCATGGTCTCCACCAGCGCGTTCACGCCCTCGCACAGCTCGGCCACCGGGCCACGCTTGCCATCCAGCGGAATGCGCCCGGTCAGATCGCCCAGCTTGGCGGCCGCCACCACTTCGCGGGTCTGCGCCACCGCCTCCTGCATGGCCTGGCTCTCGTGCATCTGCGCGGTGATATCGGTGGCGTATTTCACGACCTTCAGCGGCCGCCCGTTCACATCCAGGATCGGGTTGTAGCTGGCCTGGATCCACACCTCGCGGCCGTTCTTGCCCAGCCGCCGGTACTGGCCCGCATCGTATTCGCCGCGCCCCAGCTTTTCCCAGAACTGCTTGTAGGCAGGGCTGGCGCGGTACTCCGGTTCAACGAACAGCGAATGGTGCTGCCCCTTCACCTCGTCCAGCGTGTAGCCGGTGGCGGCCAGGAAGTTCGCGTTCGCGGCCAGGATGCGCCCGTCCATGCTGAACTCGATGACCGCCTGTGACTTGTCGATCGCGGCCAGCTGCCCGGCCAGCTCGGCGGCCTGCTGCTTCTGCGCGGTGATGTCGGTGGCGAACTTCACCACCTTCACCGGCCGCCCGTGGCGATCCAGCACCGGGTTGTAGGAGGCCTGGATCCAGATCTCGCGGCCGCCCTTGCCGAAGCGGCGGTACTGGCCGGCGTCGAACTCACCCTGCCCCAGGCGTGCCCAGAACGCGCGGTACTCGGCGCTGCGGGCCTGGTCGGGATCGACGAACAGGGAGTGGTGCTTGCCCCGGATCTCATCCAGGGTGTAGCCCACCGCCTGCAGGAAGTTGTCGTTGGCCTGCAGGATGGTGCCGTCCAGCGCGAACTCGATGACCGCCTGCACCCGGTGCAGCGCCACCACCTGTGCGGCCATGTCGGCGCGCTCGCGCTCGGCCGCCGTCTCGGTCGCGGCATTGCCGCCCTGGCCGGCCAGGCGCCCCTGCAGGGCGCGCCAGAAAGACCAACGGGACGGTGTGTCTGCCGGCGCCTGCGCGCCCGCGGTGAAGCCTGGCATGAGCATGGTCTGTTCCTTGGTTTCCGTGAGCGGTGCGACCCATGGGCGGAATACCCACGGGAACATCGATTGCCTGGAACCTGCAGACACCTGGGGGGCGGCGTCACTCGAGCGATGGCGCGGAGCGGCAGCAAGCGCCTCCGGCAAGGGAGGCAGTCTGGATATCGGCCGCCATTGCCGGGCCTTGAGGACTTTTTTGCGGCGTCGGTTCAGCCTCGGCGCCAGATTGCCCAGCGCAGCACGGCCACGGCCAGCACCGACGGCAGGTAGCCCACCGCGCCCACCAGCGCCATCAGGGCGGCGTTCACCCACGGCCCGCCCCCACCCAGTATCCAGCTGGTGTGCTGCAGGATGTACAGGGCGAACGGCAGCACCAGCAGCGGCGCCAACCTCAGCAACTGCCAGGGCCACCGCGCCGGGCCGATGAAGCCAATGAGCGTGCCCAGCAGGGCACCGATCATCGCGATGGGGATGGCTGCTTCCATACACATGCTTCCTTCTTGAACGGCAGTAGCGTCGGGCTGGCTCGACT